>JAAELW010000169.1 GCA_024226235.1 bacterium | reverse complement strand
GGAGAGTCACCTCCTCCAGCTCCTTCGAACTGGACTGGATCTACGTCGTGTACTCCGCGTTGATCCGGACGTACTCGTACGAGAGGTCGCAGGTCCAGAACCGGGCGCGCGCCTTTCCTGTGGCCAGATGGACGCGGATTCCGATCTCTGGCGCTGCCATCCGCCGACCCGCCCGCCGGCGAGCGGCCTCACCCGTCGAAGCCCCGTGCCGGAATACCGGAACTCCACACAGATCCACCTCGGTCCGTGCCAGATCCAGGCGGACCTCCCCAGCACCCACGGTCTGTAGGATCCGTCCCCAGTTCGGGTCCCGCCCGAAGAGCGCTGTCTTCACCAGCATCGAGTTGGCGATCCGGCGCCCGGCCCTCTCCGCCTCGAGCGACGTCCGTGCCCCACTCACTTCGATCGTCACCAGCTTGGTGGCGCCTTCACCATCCCGAGCCAGGTCCTTCGCAAGCTCCGTGCACACCTCGAGCAGAACGGCCCGAAGCCGCCGCGCTGCTTCGCCCCGGCTGCTCCGCAGCGGCCGGCTACCGCAGGCGCCGTTCGCCAACACGATCGCCATATCACTGGTCGAGGTCTCCCCATCCACCGTGACGCGGTTGAAGGTCTCCTCCGTCACTTCGCGCCACAGGCCGCGCAGCAGGTCCGGCTCCGCCGCGGCGTCGGTCATCACGAACGCCAGCATCGTGGCCATGCGCGGCTCGATCATCCCCGAGCCCTTCGCGATGCCCGCCACATTGACGAACCGCTCTCCCACCCGTCGTCGCCGGTGGGCGATCTTCGCAAAAGTATCGGTGGTACGGATCGCATCAGCCGCCTTGGCCAGTCCATCGGGATCCAGCCCTCGCGCCGCGCGTACGATTCCACTCTCGACCTTAGCCATGGGCAGCGGGACGCCGATCACCCCGGTCGAGGCCACGAGCATTTCCGCCTCGGAGCAGCCGGCCGCCAGTGCCGCCTGCCCTGCCATGCTTCGAGCATCCCGCAGGCCCTGCTCACCCATCGCGACGTTCGAGATGCCGGCATTCACGACGACCCCCCGTGCACGACCGCTCTTCAGCTTTCGCTTGCAGACGAGAACGGGTGCGCCCGGCACGGTCGAGCGGGTGAACACACCGGCCGCAGTCGCCGGCCGATCGCTCACCAGCAGTGCGAGATCACGCGTACGACCGTGCTTGATTCCACAATGCACACCGGAAAAGCCGAAACCTCGGACCCGACGGCGTTGTTGGGCCATCGTGGGCTAGGCAGCCCCGCAGCACTTCTTGAACTTCTTGCCGCTTCCGCAGTAGCAGGGTTCGTTGCGCCCGATCTTGCGGGGCGGAGCCCCGGCTTGGCCAGCCTGCCCTTGATTGGCCGCAGGAAGACCCGGCCGACCGGCGACACCCTGGGACCTTTGCGCCGGAGCCGCAGCCGGATGCGCCTGGGGATCCGGCAGCGTGAACTTGAAGACGATCTCCGCCGTCTCGTGATCGACCCGGGTGTTCATCTCCTCGAAGAGCCCGAAGCCCTCGCGCTGATACTCGAGCTTCGGATCCTTCTGACCGTAGCCTCGCAGGCTCACCGAATCCCGAAGCCCGTCCATCGCGTGGAGGTGGTCCTTCCACTGGCGGTCGAGAATGTCGAGCAGGATGCGCCGCTCCCACCAGGTGAAATCCGGATAGCCGCTCTCGGCGTGCTCAGCGGCCCAGGCATTGCTCTTGGTGCGTTTGGCTTCGAGCACTTCGAGCAGCCCCTCGAGCACCACACGGCCCACGACATCGCGGTCCCGTTGGGCCTTGCCATCGATCACGAAAGGCTCGGCCATGGGATCGAACGCGACGCCAAACTGTCCGTCGAGAGCAGCCGCCAAATCGGTTCGCCCCTGCTCGTCGGGCTCACCCTTGGCGGGCCAGTAGCCGCCGAGCGTCGCGACCAGCACGCCCTCGATGATTTCAAGCACCTCATCGTGGAGATCCTCGGACCCCAGGATCTCACGGCGCTTGCCGTAGAAGGCATGGCGCTGCTTGTTCATCACATCGTCGTAGTCGAGCAGATGCTTGCGGATATCGAAGTTGCGGGCCTCGACCTTCTTCTGGGCGTTCTCGATCGCCTTCGAGATCATCTTGTGCTCGATGGCCTCGCCCTCCTCGAGCCCGAGGCGTTCCATCCACGGCGTGATCCGCTCCGAGCCGAAGATGCGCAGCAGGCCGTCTTCGAGCGAGAGGAAGAACTGGGAGGAACCCGGGTCCCCCTGGCGCCCGGCACGACCGCGTAGCTGGTTGTCGATTCGCCGGCTCTCATGACGCTCGGTGCCGATGATGTGAAGCCCTCCGGCCGCCACCACCTCCTTGGCTTCGGCAAAACACAGGGTCTCGAACTCCCCCAGGCGCGAGAGATAATCTGCGTGCTCTTTGTCACCCCCGCACTTGGCCAACGCCATGAATTCGGAGTTGCCGCCGAGCACGATGTCCGTGCCACGGCCGGCCATGTTCGTGGAAATCGTCACAGAGCCCTTGCGCCCGGCCTGCGCGACGATCTCCGCTTCGCGTTCGTGCTGCTTGGCATTCAGCACGTTGTGCTTGATGCCGCGCTTCTTGAGCCGCTTGGCCAACCGCTCCGAATTCTCGATCGAGATCGTGCCGACCAGGACCGGTTGGCCCGTGGCGTGCCGCTCCTTGATGTCGTCGATCACCGCCTCGAACTTCTCGCCCTCGGTCTTGTAGACGACGTCAGCCAGGTCATCGCGAACCATCGGGCGATTGGTGGGCACCACCGTCACGTCCAGGTCGTAGATCTTCGCGAACTCCGGCGCCTCGGTATCCGCGGTGCCGGTCATGCCGCCGATCCGATCGTACATCCGGAAGTAGTTCTGGAAGGTGATCGATGCGTAGGTCTGGCTCTCGCTCTGGATCTGGATGCCTTCCTTCGCTTCCACAGCCTGATGGAGGCCGTCGGACCAACGTCGGCCGTCCATCAACCGACCGGTGAATTCGTCGACGATCACGACCTCGGGACGCCCGCTCTCATCGCTGCGCCGGACGACGTAGTCCACGTCCTTCTTCTTCAGGGTGTGCGCCGAGAGGGCCTGCTGGACGGCGTGAAGCACGGGCAGCATCTGCGGATCGTAGAGATTCTCGATCCGCATCAGCTTCTCGACCGAGCGAACACCTTGCTCGGTGAGCGTCGCCTGGTGGTGCTCTTCGTCCACCCAATAGTCGCCGGTCTCCTCGATCCCCTTGCTCGCCTCGCCCTTCTGGCCGGCACGCAGACGCGGAATCAACTGATTGGCGATCCGATAGACATCCGTGTTCTGCTCCGACGGGCCACTGATGATCAGCGGCGTGCGTGCCTCATCGATCAGGATCGAATCCACCTCATCGACGATCGCGTAGTGGAGATCCCGCTGAACACAGTACTCGAGAGCCGGCTTCATGTTGTCGCGTAGATAGTCGAAGCCATACTCGTTGTTGGTGCCGTAGGTAATGTCAGCCCCGTAGCTCTGCCTGCGCTCCTGCTCCGCGAGGTTGGGGACGACCACACCGACCGAGAGACCGAGGAAGCGGTGAACTTCGCCCATCCATTCCGCATCGCGGGTCGCCAGGTAGTCGTTCACCGTCACGATGTGGACGCCGTGACCGGACAACGCGTTCAGATAGGCCGGCAGCGTGGAAACCAGGGTCTTACCCTCGCCGGTCTTCATCTCGGCGATGCGGCCCTCGTGAAGCACGATCCCACCGAGCAACTGGACGTCGAAGTGGCGCTTTCCGATCGTCCGCTTCATGGCCTCGCGAACCGTGGCGAAGGTCTCCGGGATCAGGTCCTGAAGCGGCTCGCCGTTGCCGACGCGCTGCTTGAAGTCAGCGGTCCGACTGCATAGATCCGCATCCGAGAGCTTCTGGAGTTCGGGCTCCAGACGGTTGGCCGCCTCGACCAGCGGGAGCATCCGCTTCAGGTCGCGATCGTTCTGGCTTCCGAGGATCCGCTTCAGGAATTGCATGAGGGGAAGCCGGGCTCCCTGAGGGGGGTGAGGGACGGGAAGTTACGGAAGGGGCCAGAAGGGAGCAACGAAGCGGCAGCCTCGATCTCCATGGGGCCATTGGTGAAGCCACACACTGGTCACAGTTTCGCAAAGCGCAAGCGGAGCTTCCCGATCTGGATCTCGTCCCCGTTTCGCAGGGCCCGGCGGTCGCGCTTCTTGCCGTTGACCAGGGTCCCATTGGTGCTCCCCAGGTCCTCGACGAAGAAACCCTCCTCGGAGGCCCATCCGATCGCCGCGTGGGCACGCGAGATCGTCGGCTCGGCCAAGATGGCGTCCGCGGTGCGTCCCCGCCCGATCACGAACCACTCGCTGTCGACCGGGATCTCCAGCCCCTCGTAGAACCCGCGCAGAATGACCACCGAGGCCCCCGAAGGAACCCGGCTCACGCCCTCTGAAAGCTCTGCACCTGCCGCCATCTACGGATGTCCCTCACAGCCGACCCACAACCCTGATGGGCCAGCCCCAGTCTCCCATCGGAGCGGCTTGGGCCGGACTTGACTGGACCTCCGGGCTCAGGATCGCTTCCGAACCCGGGCCTTTCCACTCGCAGCCCCTGTCCGGGCGCGCTCCAGCAGGGCCCGGGCGTGCTCGTGGGTCTCCGCACCCGGAGCCTCTCCGCCGGCCATCCGCGCAATCTCGTCGACCCGGCTCTCCGGGTCGAGCGCCACGACGCGGGTGAGCGTCCGGCCGCCGGCCTGCCGCTTTTCGACCCGGAAATGGTGCGCCGGCTGAGCCGCGATCTGGGGCAGATGGGTGATGCAGAGGACCTGGTGATCGACCGCCAGCGAGCCCAGCACGCCCCCCACCCGCTCGGCTACCGCGCCCCCGATACCCGCGTCCACCTCGTCGAAGACCAGCACCATCCCTGCGGTCTGGGCGCGCAACACATTCTTCAGCGCAAGGAAGATCCGGGACAACTCGCCGCCCGAGGCCACCTTGCGGAGCGGGCGAGGCGTTTCACCCTCATTTGACGAGAACAGGATCTCGGCGCTCTCAGCTCCGCTCGGCCCGCACGGCAGCCCGGGTTCCGGTTCCACCGGAGACAGCGCGACCTCGACCTGGGCCGAGGCCATCGCGAGCACTCGCACGCTGGCCTGGGCTGCCTCCGCCAATGCGGTGGCTGCCTTTCGCCGCGCCCGGCTGAGCTTCGCAGCGCGCTTGGCGACTTCCTGATGCTCCGCAGCCTGCTCCGCCTCGAGCTTGCCCATCCGCTCGTCGCTGCTGCCGAGCGTTCGAAGTTCGGCGGCCGCTGAATCGCGAAAAGCGAGGATCTCCTCCACCCTGCTTCCGTACTTGCGACGCAAGCGTTCGAGCTCCTGGATCCGATCTTCGACGGCCGATAGCCGGCCCGGATCCGTCTCGACCTGGGCCGCGTAGCGCTCCAGATCCCGCGCGAGATCGGCCAGCTCGGCGGTCGCGCCAGCCATCCTTTCAGCAGCGTCGGTGAGGCTCGGGTCGAGCTCGGCGAGAGTCGCGAGGCTGCGCTCCGCCTCAGCCAGCCGATCGCCGATCGAGGCTTCGGCACCACCGGAAGGGTCGCCCGAGAGCGCCGCCACAACGCTCGAAGCCTCACCCCCGAGCCGCTCCGAGTGAACCAGCCGCCTGTGCTCTACGTCGATCTGGGCCGCCTCCTCGACGTCGAGCCCTGCGTCGTCGATCTCACGCACCTGGAAAGCAAGGAAGTCTTCCCGACGAGCGCGCTCCTCCGCTTCCGTTCTCAACGCCACCAGCTCGGCGTGCCTTTCGCGCAACCCGCGCACGCCCGCTTCGATCGCAGCCCGATCGGCCCACAGTCCGCCATGATGGTCGAGCAGGCGCCCCTGCAGATCCGGACGCAACAGTGCCTGGGATGCGTGCTGGCTCGATACTTCGAGCCGGCCGCCGAACAACTCGGCGAGCGTCTGGATCGGAACCAGCTGGCCGCCCACCCAGGCCCGACCGCGACCACTGCGCTGCAAGCTGCGCCGGACGATCAACGCGCCCTCTTCCGCCTCGAGCCCTCGCTCAGCCAACGAAGCCTCGAGATCGGTCAATCCAGCGATCTCGAAGACCGCTTCCACCACCGCCTCATCGGCGCCCTCACGGATCGAATCCCGGTCCGCACGCGCTCCGGCCAGCAACCCGAGGGCGCCCAGCACGATGGATTTTCCCGCACCCGTCTCGCCGGTCAGCACGTTCAGCCCGGGCCCGAACTCGAGTTCCAACTCGTCGACCAGCGCCAGCTGCTGGATCCGCAGACGTTCGATCACGCCCGAATCCCAGGATTCTGGGTCCGCAAACGCTCGATCACGCCCGACCCCAGCCGAGCTTGCTGCGCAGCACGTCGAACCGCGAGCGGAAGGGGGAAACGACGAAGTGGGCAGGATGCTCGGAGGCCTCCACCAGAACCCGATCGCCGGACTCGAGGGTCATCGCCACTTGACCGTCCAGGGTCAACTGGGCCGTGCCTTCGCGCGGAAAGACGTGCATTTCGATGCGTGATGTATCCGGCACGACCACCGGGCGTTGGGAGAGACCGTGCGGGCAGATCGGAGTGAGCACCAGCGCCCGCGAACCGGGCATCAGGATGGGCCCCCCGGCCGAAAGGGTGTAGGCCGTCGAACCGGTAGGTGTGGCGACGATCAGACCGTCACCGCGGTAGACGGTAACCGGCTCCCCGTTGGTCCAGGTCTCCACGTCGATCATTCGGGAGAGGTCGCTGCGGTTGATCACCGCATCGTTCAACGCCAGTACCTGCATCAGCTCTTCGTCGCCGCGCATCGCGCGCACCCGGAGCCGTGTGCGGAGAACGACATCCAAGCTGCCCGCCAGCACCTGATCGAGTACGGCGTCGAGTTCCTCGGGTGCCACCTCCGCCAGGAACCCCAATGTTCCCTGGTTGACACCGAGGATGGGGATGGGGCGCGCCCCGGCCTCTCGCGCGACCGCCAGCAACGTGCCGTCTCCACCGATCACGATCAGCATGTCGGCCTTCTCGGCCAGGGCCCCACGCTCCACACCCTCACCACCGAGGATCGCTGCGGCCTGTGGGTCCAGCACGAAGGCCACACCGCGGGCAGTGAGTTCGTCCAACAGGTGCCTTGCCACGTCGGCCACATCCGTGGCGCCCGGCTTCAGGCACACTCCTACGCTCCGCACCGAAGGGCGCGACGTCACTGGATCGTCCTCGCTGCCAACTCGCCTCCAGCCACCATGGAACGGTTCCCCAATAGACTAGGGATCCCGTCGCGCAGGGGCCGGGCCTACTCGGCTCCGCTTGTCTGAGGGTCCGGGCCTACTCGGCTCCGTCTGCAGGAGCCTCACGGTAGTAGGGCGCCAGCTTGATCAACGCGACGCCCACCGGAGTGACCTTCGCGAGGACGTCGTCTGCGATCAATGCCCGGCGACCATTTTCGGCCGCATCATTCCGGAGCAACTCGATGCGCTTGAATCGAGGCTGCGTCTCTGCCTTCCCTTCGCCGTCGCCGAGGGCCTTGGCCAGGCCCCGGGCCGCGGACGCGAGCAGGCGGACATCGTCCTTCGCTCGATAGAACGCCTTCTGGTTGACCGGGTCCAAGCTGGCCGGTGTATTGGAAACCGCCGCCTTCAGTTCATCACATGCGGTCGTGAGTTCCTGGCCGTAGCTGGTGACCCGCTCCTGGTTCCAGTCGGCCACGGGCTTGTCGTCCCGCGCCAGGGCTACGCCGGCTCCCGCCAGCATGCCCGCAATTGCAATCAGAGCCGTAATTCGTAGAACGCGCATCGATCCCTCCTGTTTCCGGATCCGAGGATCGACCCGGGACTCCACAGTATCACGAGAGTGACGCCACCCGCACCAGCGGCCTCAGTATCTTTGCTCGGAGCCCGGGGCTTCTTCCACCCGGATCTCCAATGCTCGGCGAGTTTCTTTGCGCTTGCGCTCGATCTCTGCCCAGATCTCCAGCTCGCGAGTCCGCCGCCGCAGCGCCTGGAGCCGCTTTCTCTGGAGTTCCAGCTCCCCACTTCCAGCCTTCAGCACGACCTTCCGCTCGACCACGTACTCTCGACCATCGCGGCGCCGGGCCTGGACGCGCAGCCGATTCATCCCCTCCCCGAGCTGAACCAGCCCGTCGAAGCTGCCGTCCGGAAACGTCCTGACCGCGCGCGCAGGGACACCGGACGTCAGGTTGCGGATCTCGAGGGATACCAGATCCGCCAGGTCGAGGCGGCGTAGCAACGCAGCCACTTCGGCCGGTGACTCGACCCGGTGCAGCCGCCCGTCGCTCGAGCTGGCCATCTCGCCGAGCACACCCTCGGCTTCGAGCGCACTCGGGCCGACCGCGAATGGGTGTACCCGAATGCCCCGCTTGCCGGCTTCCCGTGCCGTCCGCACCGCATGGACGGCGGGGCCATCGCGCAGCGGCAGTGTCGGGCGCCCATCCGTCAGCAGCACGATGATCTGCTCCCGGACTGAAGGCGCTGCATCCTCGGGAGCCAGCGCGTCGGTGGCCAGTGCAACCGCAGCGGCCAGGTTCGTCCCCCGCAGGTACTCGGGTGCGGCGACCCGGATCTCCTCCAGCGCGCGGCGCAGGGCCGTCGGCGTCGAACCCAACGGCGCCGCCCAGCCCGCATCGTCGGAAAACACGATCAGACCGACCCGGAAGCGCCTTGGATCGAGCCGCTCGATCAGTGCAGCGGTCGCTTCCAACTCGGCGGCAAGGATCGAATCCTCCAGGTCGAGCCCACTGCCCAGTCGAGCCGTCAACCGTTTGGGCAGGTTGCCCCGCCGCTCGAGCGCGGCCAGCCATGCCGGATCGGTCACGCCCCCCTCGCCATCCCCGTCCAGATCGGCACCGCTCGGATCGAGGGTGCTGTCGGACAGGTCGATCGCCACGACCAGATCGAAGCCTGCCCCGCCCCGCGTGCCCACGCGCCCGGCAACCTCGAATAGCGCAATGGACTGGGTCGGCTCACTGGCCGCGGGTGATTGGACCTGAAGCCAGCCTACCTCCGACGCCGTCGTCGATCGGACCTGAAGCGTGCCTGGCTCCGAGGCCGCCGACGATCGGACTTGAAGCCTGTCTGCCTCCGAGGCCGCGGGTGGGGCCAGGGCCGCTAGCAGCATGATCTCGATGACTCGAAGCCGAAAGGCCATTCGAAGCGTGTCCTCCGATCGCGTTAGAGTACTGCCCATGGGCGAGCACGACTCACTCGAATTGTTTCCGTCCGCCGAGGCGCCGAATGACCGCCCCGACGCACACGCTCATCGCGGAGCCCCGACAGGGCCTCTGGCCGAACGCATGCGCCCACGCCACCTGGACGAGGTACTGGGCCAAGCTGAACTCCTCGCCCCGAACGCCCCGCTACGGACCCTGATCGAGCGAGGCGAGCTGCCTTCCCTGCTCCTGTGGGGGCCTCCGGGCTCGGGCAAGACCACACTTGCGCGATTGCTCGCTCACGGTCCGGACTCCGACTTCGTCCCCCTCTCCGCGGTGGCCGCCGGAGTCAAGGACGTGCGGGCCGTCGTCGCCGATGCCGAGCGCGCCCGACGGCTCGGACGACGCACCATCCTGTTCCTCGACGAGATCCACCGCTTCAACCGCGCCCAGCAGGACGCTTTGCTGCCTCACGTGGAGACGGGCTCGATCACGTTGGTCGGTGCCACCACCGAGAACCCGTCCTTCGAGGTGATCGGGCCGCTGCTCTCCCGCATCCGCGTCTTCACTCTGCAGGCCCTCGGCGAGCTCGAGATCGGTGTGCTTCTCGAGCGCGCGCTCTCGGACGAGGTGCGAGGGCTCGGCGCGAGCGACGTGAAAGCCGACCCGGAGGCCCTCCGCGCGATTGCAGTGGCTGCAGATGGCGATGCACGTCGCGCCCTCGGCATGCTCGAAACGGCGGTCGCGACGCTCGGGGCGCCTGGAAAAGGTCGCACCCTCACACCCGAGGCCGTTCGCGACAGCGTGGGCCGGCGCATGCTGATTCACGATCGAGACCGTGAAGAGCATTACGACGTCGTTTCGGCGCTCATCAAGAGCTTGAGGGCCAGCGATCCGGACGCAGCCCTCTACTACCTGGCGCGCATGTTGGAGGGCGGTGACGATCCGCTCTTCCTGGCACGCCGCCTGGTGGTATTTGCCTCCGAAGACATCGGCAACGCTGAGCCCGCAGCCCTCTCGCTGGCGCTCGCCGCCTATCAGACGATCGAACGCATCGGCCTGCCCGAGGGTCGCCTGACACTTGCCCAGGCGACGACCTTCCTGGCCACGGCACCCAAGAGCAACGCCTCGATGCTGGCCCTCGACCTCGCGACAGAGGCCGTCCGCAACCATGGCAATGCCGCCATCCCGATGCACCTGCGCAACGCACCTACCCGGTTCATGAAGGAGCGGGGATACGGCGAGGGGTACCGCTACCCCCACGATGCACCGGACACCTTCGTTCCCGACCGCAACCTGCCCGACCTGCTGGGCGACGCAGAGTTCTACCGGCCGACTCGCTTCGGTCAGGAGGAGCCCATTGCCGAGCGACTAGCAGCCTGGCGGGAGCGCCGACGACGCCGGGATCGCTAGGTCCGGGAGTATCCGGTCGGGCCGGACTAGTTGGATTCCCCGATTCCCACCCGGGGATTCCCCCGGTCTCGACGCTCTCATGTCGTGCCGACAAGCAAGCAATGAGCAGCCAAGGTCGGCGGCGCATCTTCGAGATCCTCGACCGAGGAGGTTCGGGGGATCTTCCCAGTCGCATCTGCGACGGGTCGCTGATGGTGTTGATCGTCCTGAACGTCACCGCCGCAGTCCTGGAATCCGTTCCCGAGTTCGCTCTCGCGTACGGCAGCGCCTTCTCCATCTTCGAGTTCGTCTCGGTGATGATCTTCTCGGTCGAATACGTGCTCCGCGTAGCCACGATCGTCGAGGGCCCCAACCCTCGATTTCAATCTCCCGTCCTCGGACGCCTGCGCTACATGGCATCACCGATCGCTGTGACTGATCTGGTCGCCTTCTTCCCGTTCTACTTGACCGCATTCATCAACATCGACTTGCGGATGCTCCGCGTCCTGCGCTTGATTCGGATCTTCAAGCTCGCCCACTACTTTTCCGCACTCAACGTCCTGCTCGATGTGATCCGAATCGAACGTCACGCATTCAGTGCAGCCTATTTCGTAGTCGTCGTGGGGATGCTGATGGCAAGCAGCGGAGTCTACGTCTTCGAGCACGAGGCACAGCCGGAAGTCCTGGGGTCGATTCCCGAAGCGATGTGGTGGGCCGTCGCCACCCTCACCACTGTGGGCTACGGCGACGTCACGCCGGTGACATTCGGTGGCAAGGTCTTCGGCACGTTCGTGATGGTGCTCGGCGTCGGCATCGTCGCCGTGCCCACAGGCATCCTCGCCACGGGTTTCGCATTGGAACTCCGCCGGCGCCGCGAGCATTACTACCGCGAGGTACTCGTCGCCAACGAAGACGGCGAGATCAACGAAACCGAACGCGCGCACCTGGAAGAGGTGCGAAGCGCGCTCGATCTCGACCGCTCCGAAACGAACGAACTGGAACACTCTCCCATCCAGCTCGCTCCCCCACTGATCGCTCCAATGACCGAATGCCCTCATTGCGGTGAGCAGCTCGCTGACCAGGTAAAGCAAGCGCTTCCGGAGGTCGACCCCTAGGAAATAGGGGCTCGGGCCGGTTGCGGGCAGAGTCATTCCCTAACCGAACGACCTTGCACATCCAACCACGGAGCATTCGAAGCATTCCACCGGGACGCAGACATTCGTCCCGTGAACGAGGCCGGATTTGCCACAGCCACCGTGGCTATTTGGTTCACTGATCTACTCGCCGCCCCCGACCCCTCGCAGATCTTCCGGCGACCAAGGTCGAAGCACTGTACAATT
>JAAELW010000168.1 GCA_024226235.1 bacterium | reverse complement strand
TGGTACATGGTGAGGGTGTTCTGCAGCGCGAGAGGGAATTGCATCCTGCCGGAGATGCCTTCCTTCGGCCGGATCGTTAGTTTCGGCGTCTGCTCGGCAGCCCAGTGGACTGCATTCACGACCAGGTCGAGGTTGTAGAGGGCTCGCAGGTAGTGGTTGGACGCGATGTCGGCGTCGCCGAACGCGATGATCCGGGTGTTCAGCTTCTCCCGTTCGTAGCTCCCGGTCACGACCAGAGGCCAGTAGTCGTGATCGGCGTTCGCCGGTTCTTGCGGAGCCTCGTGGTGGCGCAGCGCAGCCACGTCCGGTGAAATCCACGAGCGCGGGCTCGCGAATGCGATGCCGCGAATCCGGTCACCGATCTCGGGCTTGCGCAGCCGGAAGCTTCCGACGCCCTTGAAGAACGTCATCCGGTTTGCGCCCAGACCACGACCTACCGGGTGGGATGGGTTGTAGCGATAGACGAGGGGTGCAAGGCCCTTTGCGACTCCTTCGAGTTCGCCTGAGGCCGGGTCGACCACGACGCCTGGAATCGATTCGAGCCCCCACTCTGCGAGTACGCTTTCGAGGCCGGTTTTCGAGCCGGGCTCGATCATCGCCATCAGGCGTCCGCCGCGCTCGAGGTAGTGGCGCAGCGCGGCCAGCGCGGTTTTGGGCAATTCTCTTTCGGGTCGAACCCACAGAACGAGATCTGCGTCCGAAGGGATCTCCCGCGCGGCTGCACTCACGAACTGCTTGAGCAGGTAGCCCTCGGTCTGCAGCGCCGCGGCCAGACCGGAATAGCCGGTTTCACCCATATCGCTGAAATCGCCCTCACCGGCTCCACGGGCAAGATAGATCGTTCCACTCTGAAGCTGGCGCAAACGGAACATGGCTTCGAACAGTGCGCCCTGGGTCGGTCGCTCGACCGTCTCCCAGCGTTCCTGTCCGTTCTGCCGCAGCTGCAGCACCACGCTGTTCGACGAGCCGATCGCGTAGCGGTCCTCATCCTCCGGGTGGTCATCGATGATGCGTTCATCGAATTCGAGGCAGCTCTGCGTGCCGAGTGTGCGTAGCAATGCACGCGTGGAGCGGATGCGTGGGTCGTGGGCGTCGAAGTAGAGCCCCGCGGAGAGTTCGCCGGTATTGCAGAGATCATCCAGCGCAACCTGCAGCGCCTCTGCTACTTCGAATTTGTTCTCGAAACTCCAGTCGAACTGGATGCCACTCTGGGAAGCCGTCCGTTCGAGTGCGATCGCAAGGCCGAGTGCCAGGATCACACGGCCGATGACGATCAGAGAGGGTCTCCGGAAAGCTGGAGCGCTGGCGGTACGCGCGCGAAACAACGCGTGCGCGAGTGCGCCTGCGAGCAGCAGCGCGCCACCGATCAGGTTCAGCTGGCTGAACCAGGTGCTCTCGCGACTGCCGGAGAGCGCGGCTGCGCCAAAGGCCAACATCACCAGGCCGCATAGGATCCAGCCGCGTCTCATCCGGCGATTCGCTTCCAATCGAGGGCGGAGCGCGCCAACGCATACGCCACGATGGCTACGCCGACGAAGTACGCCAGGTTGGCCAGGTTCACGATGCCTTCAGCAAACGTCGAGTATCGCGGGTGCATCGAGATTCCATCGAAAAAGCGGGCCAACGCCTCGGCTTCCCGCAGAAAGGGTGTGAGCCAGCTCCAATCCCAGAGTACGTAGCCGATCGCCCAGGAGGCCACGACCGCAATCAACTGGCTCGACGTCCAGGCGGAGCAGACCAGGCCGATGGAGGCCAATGCGAGTGCCAGCATGGTCAGCCCCATGAAGACCGAGAGCAGGTGCTGCAGACCGATGCCTCCCTGCAGGATGGCCATGGCCGGGTAGACGAAGCTCGCCAGCATCGCGACCACGACGAAGAAGTAGGTGACCGCGAACTTTCCGAGCACGATCTCGTTCGGTGAGAGGTGGGTCGTGACCAACAGCTCATCGGTGCCGCGGGAGCGCTCTTCGGCGAAGACCCGCATCGTGATCATCGGAATCACTGCGATCAGCGTCAGGCCCAGGTTCTCCATCACCGGGAAGAAGACCGTGTCTCGCAGATTCACGTGATCCGGGATCGTGTCCGTCTCGAACCCCCCCATCGTCGAGGATTGGAAGAGGAACAGGATCTGGTTGTAGGCCCGCAGGTGGTCGAAGAAGATCAGGCCGGCGACGAGCACGACCAGCGTCAGCACCAGATAGGCCAACGGCGAGCCGAACAGGACGGTCAGTTCCTTCCATATCAGGGCACGGATGCGGGTCATGCTGCGGCCTCGCCCCGGAACAGTCGTAGTGGATCGGTTCCACCGAGGACTTCACCTGTCGGGCCCTCGGCGACGAGGCGGCCCCGGTGAAGCACGGCGGCGCGCTCGGTCAGCTCCTGGGCTTCGGTCAGGTCGTGGGTGCAGAGAATCAATGTGTGGTTTCCACGGAGTCCCCGAAGCACGTCACGTACTTCCTGCTGCTGGAGTGGGTCGAGCCCGCTAGTCGGTTCGTCGACGATCAGTAGCGGAGGGTCGTGCAGGAATGCCTGCGCCAGGGAAACGCGCTGCTGGAAGCCCTTCGAGAGCTGGCCGATCCAGCGCCCGGCCACGTCTTCCAAGTGGAATCGGTCGATCACCCGCTCGACGGCCGACTCGAGTTCCGCGCCGTTCAATTCACGGGCTCCACCGGCAAAGCGAAGAAATGAACGCACGCGCAGATCAGGGTAGATCCGCGAGGTCTCCGCGACGTAGCCCAGGCGCCGTCGCACCTGCGCGGATTCAGTGACAGGCGAGTGTCCGTCGACCCACAGCTCGCCGGACGAAGGCAGCAAGACTCCGGTGACCAGCCGGATGAACGTTGTCTTGCCTGCGCCGTTTGCACCGAGCAACCCGAAAGCCTGGCCAGGCTCGATCCGAAGGTCCAGCGTGTCCAGGGCCACGTGGGTGCCAAAATTTCGGCAGAGCCCACGCGCTTCCACACGAACGCCCGGCGTCGGAGCGTCACTCGAGTCTGTCTGTGCTTCGCTGCTCAATGGCTGCGCCTCGTTCGTCACCTGTTACGTCGGCTGCCGGGTCTCTGTTTCGCCCAGGACCTGCGTAGGAAATACACCGGGGCATCCGGTCGCGATGCAGTCACAATCGCTCCAGCGTCGTGAAGAAGTCCGGCCAGGTCTTGGCGACGCAGCCCGGATCGCGGATTTCGACTCCGGGGATTCGCAGGCCGGCCAGCGCGAAGGACATGGCCATCCGATGGTCGTCGTAGGTCTCGATGCAGGCTCCGTGGAGAGGGGCGGGATCCACTCGCAGCCAGTCCTGGCCGGTCTCGGCTCCGGCACCGAGCCTGCGCAGCTCAGTGCGCAGGGCCGCCAGCCGATCCGTCTCCTTCAACGGGAGGTGCCCGAGTCCGGTGACGGTGGTCGGCCCCTCCGCGAACAAGGCCACCACGGCCAGCGCCAGAATCGCGTCCGGGAACTCGTTTCCGTCCACCTGGGTACCTCGCAGCGGCCGCTCGGGTGCTCGGTGGACGACGATGGCATCGCGCTGTCGATCGACCGTGCAACCCATCGCCTCCAGCACTTCGAGCAGCCGCAGGTCGGTCTGGTGGGAGTGGTCGGGAATGCCCTCCACGGTGATCTCTCCTCCAGCGATCGCCGCCGCACAAAACGGGTAGACGGCAGACTGGGCGTCGGGCTCGATGGTGTAGCTACGCGCCCGGTAGCCCTTCGCGGCGACCGCCAAGGTGTCGTCCCCCCGCCACTCCACTTCGGCGCCGAAGGCCCGCATCACCTCCAGCGTCAGATCCAGGAATGGGCGGGAGACCAACTCGCCATCGGCCAGGGTCAGCTCGACATCCGTCTTCGCGCAGGGCGCCGCCAGAAGCAGGCCCGAGACGAATTGGCTCGAGCGTCGGGCGTCGATGGTCGTCCGGCCGCCGGGCAAGCCGCCGCCTGCGATCCGAACGGGCGGGCAACCGTCGTTTCCGAGGATTTCTACCGAAGCGCCGAGTGCCGTCAGGGCCTGTACGAGTTCCCGAATCGGTCGCGCTCGCATGCGTTCGACGCCGTCGAGGACCGATGGGCCGTCGGCCAGGGTGGCCACTGCCGTCAGGAAGCGGGCCGTGGTGCCGGATGCCCTGACGTCGAGCTGGCCTGACGCGGCGAGCCTTCCGTTTCGCCCATCGACCGTCCAGGCCTCCGGGCCTCGGAGCAGATCGACACCCAGCGCTTCCAGGCCCTGGGCCATGGCCAGGGTGTCGTCGCTCTCGCTGGCTCCCACGAGCCGGCTGGGCCCGTCGGCAAGCGCTGCGGTGACCAGCGCGCGGTTTGTGATGCTCCGGGAGCCGGGCGGGCGCAGCTGGCCCTGGAGCGGACCGCGGGGGTGAATCGGGAGGGGGTCGGTGAGCCGGGGCGCGGCCATGGCTGACGGACGGTAGGCAAGCGCTCTCTCGTTGACACCCCTTGGCCCGTTGGCCACCCTTTGTCATCGAGGGTCCCCGGCGGCCTCGAGCCGCCCGGCCAGCGACCACCTGCGACGCGCGGGGGACGGGTCGGGTCGTGAGGGCCCCATGGGTCCCTCTGGACCCTGGTGGGCCGACGTGCCCGAATCCCCAATCGAGAAGTCGAGGAGAGGCCGTGTCTCGTGTTCTGGTGACTGATGCGCTCGCGCCCCAGGGTCTGGAGGTTCTGGAGCAGGCTGCAGGCTTGGAGGTCGTGAATTCGCCCGGGATGTCTCCCGGCGACCTGCTCGAGGCCATCCCGGCGGCCGAGGGACTGGTGATTCGCAGCGGCACGAAGGTGACTGCGGATGTGATCGAAGCCGCTGACCGGCTGAAGGTGATCGGCCGCGCCGGTATCGGTGTCGACAACGTGGATGTCGCCGCTGCGACCCAGCGCGGCATCGTCGTCGTCAATACGCCCGAGGGCAACAATATCACCACCGCCGAGCACGCGATCGCGCTGCTGGTCTCGCTCGCCCGCCACATTCCGCAAGCCACCGCCTCGATGAAGGCCGGCCTGTGGGAGAAGAAGAAATTCCAGGGGATGGAGCTCTTCCACCGCGTACTCGGGGTGATCGGTCTCGGCAACATCGGACGCATCGTGGCCGACCGTGCGCGAGGGCTCGGCATGCGGGTGATCGCGGCCGATCCCCACATCAGCGCGGAGGTTGCGGCAAAGATGGACGTGGAACTCGTCTCCGTGGACGAGCTGCTGGAGCGTGCCGATGCGGTCACGGTCCACGTTCCGCGCACCAAGGAGACCACCGGGCTGCTCGGCGAAACGGCCTTCACGCGGGCGAAGCCCGGGCTGCTCGTGATCAACGCGGCTCGCGGTGGCATCGTGGACGAAGATGCCCTGCTGGCCGCACTCGATGATGGCAGGGTCCGCGCTGCGGCACTCGATGTTTTTGTACAGGAGCCGCCCCCGGCCGACCATCCGCTGCTGGCGCACCCGAACGTGATCTGCACGCCTCACCTGGGGGCCTCCACCGGTCAGGCTCAGTTGAACGTCTCGGTGGCCGTCGCGGAGCAGGTGCGCGACATCCTTGTCGACGGCACGGTGCGCAACGCGGTCAACGTACCCTCGATCTCGCCGGAGTTGCTCGAGCAGGTCCGGCCCTACCTCATCCTGGGCGAGAAGCTCGGTCGCTTCCAGGGTCAGCTCTGCTCTGGCGCGATCGATGAGATCGAGATCGAGTTCGCCGGAGAGGTGGCCGATCTTCGCGTCGCACCGATCACCATTGCGGTATTGAAGGGTATGCTCGAATCGGTGAGTGACCGGGTCAACATGGTGAACGCGCCGGTCGTTGCCCAGGAGCGTGGCATCAGGGTCGTAGAGACCAAGTCGAGCCGCCCGATGGACTTTGCCAGCGCCATCACCACGCGTGTGCGGGGCTGTGCGGATCGCCTGATCGCCGGCGCGCTGTTCCACGGTGGCCAACCCCGGATCGTTCGGATCGACGATTTCATGCTCGAGGCGATTCCCGAGGGCTCGACCATCCTGCTGCAGAATCGCGATCAGCCGGGCGTGGTGGGTGCGGTCGGAGCATGTCTGGGAGACGCCGGGCTGAACATCTCGCGCATGCAGCTGGCCCTGGTCCCGGAGCGGGCCGAGGCTGCGATGCTCGTGAACGTCGACCCGGCGCCAAGCGATGACGTGATGGAGCAGTTGCGCAATCTTCCCCACATGATCACTGCGCAGCTCGTGGAGCTGGGAGCATGACCGCGCTGGTTGCGGTGGGCGCCCAGTGGGGCGACGAAGGGAAGGGCAAGCTGGTCGATAGCCTTGCGCTGTCGGCCGAACTCGTGGTGCGGTTCCAGGGGGGCAACAACGCCGGTCATACACTGATCGTCGATGGCGTGAAGACCGTTCTTCACCTGGTGCCTTCTGGGATCCTGCAGGCGAATACGAGGAACCTGATCGGGCCCGGCGTCGTGGTCGATCCGGCTGTATTGATCCACGAGCTGGATGAGGTTCGTGCCTCCGGAGCTCTCCGGGATCCATCGCGGGTTCGCGTCTCGGGGCGAGCGCATGTGATCGTCGATTGGCATGTCTCCCTCGACAAGGCCCGGGACGAAGCGCGCGCCGAGGCGGCGATCGGCACGACAGGCCGCGGGATCGGCCCCTGTTATGAGGACAAGGTGGCCCGGCGCGGAATCCGCGTGGCGGATCTGTTGGTCCCGGAGGCCCTTCGGGTCGCACTCGAGCGTTCCGCGAAGGAAAAGAACTTTGAGCTGACCCAGGTCCACGGCTGGCCGCCGGTTGATGTCGATGTCGTGTTCGAGGCGCTCGTCGAGCTGGGCAAGCAGCTCGAGCCGTATGTGGATCACACGGGCCGGATCCTCGACCGGGCGCTTCGGGAGGGCAAGAACGTGCTCTTCGAAGGCGCCCAGGGCACGTTCCTCGATATCGATCACGGCACCTACCCGTTCGTGACCTCCTCGAACTGTGTCGCCGGTGCGGTGTGCGCTGGTGCCGGCGTGGGTCCGACCCAGATCGATCGGGTACTCGGGATCACCAAGGCCTACACCACGCGTGTGGGTGGCGGCCCGTTCCCGACTGAGGATGAGGGTCCGGGCGGCCAATGGCTGGGCGAGAAGGGCAACGAGTTCGGCGCGACGACGGGTCGACGTCGACGCTGTGGCTGGCTCGACATGGTTGCGCTGCGCGAGGCGTCGATCGTGAACGGCTTCACCTCACTGGCGGTGAACAAGCTCGACATCCTTTCGGGTCTCGACGAGATCCCGGTCGCGCGGGCATGGAAGATCGACGGCAAGCTCACCGAGGACTTCCCGATGACACTCGAAGAGCTGGCGCGCGCCGAACCCGTCTATGAGGTGCTCCCGGGCTGGACCGAGGATCTCACGGGCATGCGTGTCTATCAGGAGCTTCCTGACAACGCGCGCCGCTACCTGGAGCAGATCGAGGCCTGGGTGGATGTTCCGGTGGATGTCGTCTCGATCGGCCCGGGCCGTGACCAGACGATCTACCGCAGGGATCTCTTCGGGGAGTAGCCGGCGCAGGATGCGCCTCGCCGGTGGCGAGCGTCCCGGCCCGAGACCTTCTCCAAGGCCTCGAGCGCCCGTTCGTACCCAAAAGAGCACGGCCGGGTCGATCCATTCTGGGTGAGTGGGGCCCGTTTCATGGCCTCCCGCTCGATCCCTCCAGCGCATCTCGCTTCCGGAAGGGCAGAGGATCGCAACAACGCTCACCATCCAACGAAACGATCAGCCCCGCCCCGGTCTCATCCGGTTCTCCACAGCACCGGATTCGACCGCGACGGGGTTGGGGGGTGGCATGTCGACCACCCTATTCGAAAACAAAGCGAAAGTCAACGCGAAAACAAGATACATGGCGAAAACTCGAAGCATCGACAGCTCTGCAGCCGGTTGGTACTTCCAGACCTGACCGGATTCCGGGCCGTTAGCTCAATTGGCAGAGCAGGGGGCTTTTAACCCCTTGGTTCTGGGTTCGAGTCCCAGGCGGCCTACCATCTACTCCGGCGAAGCGGGTCGCCCCAGGTAGCGCCAGACCCAACGGGTGCGGTCTGGCGTGAAGCCCGGCAGCTCGACGACCTGTTCGAAGAGTGACTCGTCCCGCAGCAATGCGACCCCTCCCGCCATGTTGCGTTCCGCCAGCCCGATTCGTCCCAGGTTGACGTAGAGCGCCTTGCCGGTCGTGTCGGCCTCCGTCATCAGTGCCCGCAGTTCATCGAGGTCGCCGACCCAGCGATGCAGGGGGTCGTAGTGATAGGGCGGAGAGCTCCAGGATACCGTCAGGATTTCGAGGTTCGCCGGGTCGTTCGGGTCCAGGTTGGACCGAGTCGCGTGGACCGATTCGCGGATCTGAAACCAGGAACGTTCGCGAAGAGCATTCCGCGCAGGGCCGCCCATCCACACCACGCTCGCGAGTGCGAGGACGGAAAGCAGCACGCCGCTCAGCCTTCCGCGCAGCCCGGTCCACGGACGGGCGGCGGCCCAGGTGGCGCCCAGAGCAATCAGCGCGATCGCGCTCGGGAGGAAGATCACGAAGTACCAGACATAGGTCCGCGCATTCGTGATCCAGAGCTGCAGGAAGGCCAGCGGGCCTGGCAGTAGCAGCATGAACGCGAGCAACCGGGCAGTGCCCCCAGCCCGAAGCAGGCGGACCCCGCCGGCCACGAAGAGCGCCAGGAGCAATGCGACGGCTCCCCAGACGAGCATGGGGTGCAGGTCGGCGACCGCCCCGAGTTCCGGGTACGTGGGCCAGCCGCGGTGCCTCCAGTCACTTCCGGCTGCGAAGTGCGCCGTCATGTTCCTCAGGAAGCTGTGAGTCATCCACACTTTCTCGGATGTCGATCGCTCGATGTACCTGGCCAGCTGGGGCAGGTTCGGTCCCATCACCATCAGCCAGAAGAGCCCGCTCCCGAGGTTTGCGAGCAGCCAGCGGGTGAGTTGCTCCAGCCCGTCCGCTTCGCGTCGGCGGCCGACAAGGGTGGCGCCAATCGCCAGGTTCACGGTCGCTACGAGATACACGCTTGGCGCAAAGGTCCAGATCAGCACGGCCTGGGCCGCTCCCAAAGCGATCCAGCGCCGCCACCATCCCTGCCGGAGCGCAGCGAGTCCGCAGGCGAACAGGGCGCTACCCAGCAGCGCCGCCATCGAGTAGCCGCGAGCCTCCGAGAGATAGCGGAGCGCCCAGGGATGCAGCGCCAGCAGCCAGGCCGCCAGCACGGCCGCCGCTCCGAAACCCGCTCGCCACAAGAACCATGCGAGCGCACCAATCGACAGAATGCCAGCCACGAAGGCAGGCGCGCGGACCGCCCGCTCGTCGATCATACGATCCTTGGGCTTCTCTCCGCTCCAGGCGATCTTCGATGAGAGCCGCGCAAGGACGCTGAACGCGACGTGATTGTTCGCGGTGCTGTAGCCGAAGAGTGTTTCCGACCATCTCGGGCCGTCGAATTCCCAGCTTCCGTCGCGATCGTCGATCTTCCAACGCCCCACGATGTGGTTGTCGACCGTGTAGGCCTCGTCGTCCCAGAGGCTCATCGAGAGCCTGGGGAAGCCCAGCGCACCCCCGACGAGCATCGCGAGCACCACGAGCGCAACACCGATGCGAGTTCGCGTGGGCGGCGCAGCGGGGGACCTTTCGATCGGCTCCTCGCGTCCGAGCCAACGAGGCACGCTCGTCAGCAATGCCGTGAGGAAGACCGCACCCACGACTGCAAAGGGCCAGCCGTAGCTTGCCCACCAATCAAGCGGTTTCGGCTTGCGGCCCTCGGCCTCCCGGATGCCGATGCCCGCCTCGAAGGGGTTGTCGGTGCCGATGATCAGACACAGGACCAGAACCAGTGCCAAGCCGAGTCCGATCCGCACGCGCCCCTCTCGCGTTTGAATCCAGGTTCGAATCCAACTCATTTCGACGGCCGAATCCGATTCATGCTCCCCCCCCACAGAGTGTCACCCCAAAGCGGCGACAGGATACTGGGGTTCGGCGGCTCCTCAAGCGGGGAGGGCGGGTCGACCCCGCATCCTGGGGTTCTCTCGGAAGCAGTATCGCCTACTCTGTGCCGCGGCCGGGCAGCTCGCCTTTGGGTGTGCCCGATACGGTGAGGAGCAGCTGGGTCTTGGGGGAGAGCGCACGACGGGCGGCCCACGTCCTGGCCTGGATTCGCGGTGACCATCTGAGCGACTCCCGGGAGCGCAGGGTCCGCGCCGTGCTGCTGGTGCTGCTCGTCGCGTTCGTTCTGCATCTGGTCGTCGGGGACAACCCGTGGCACGACGGCATCGCCAAGCGTCTGCGCAACGGCGATCCGGTGCGCGCGATCGACTACTCGACGACGTACGGGTGGTGGATGGCGGCTGTCAACGTCATCGCGCTGCTGGGTCTGCTCGTGACCCGCCGCCACTGGCTGGGCGGGTCGTCTCCGGCCGCAGCCGTGTCGCGACCCAGGCCTCGCTGGTTCGCTCCGGTCGTGGCATGCGCCGTACTCGCCACCGGCCTGCTCGCGGCGCCACGCCTCGACGACAGCCTTTGGGGCGACGAGGAGTGGACCGTCTATCGCGCGATCGACGGCCGCTACGTGAAGTCACCTGCGGGCGAGATCGAGTTCGAGCAGCTCAAGTGGCGCGATACCTTCTTCGACTACCGCAAGCCCAGCAATCATGTCGGTTACAGCGTGATGTCCCGGCTGTCGCTCGGTGCGTGGCGCCTGGTGGCCAGGCCTCCTTCGCGGCTGGTGAGTGAAACGGCGATTCGCCTTCCTGCCTTCCTGGCAGGGCTCGCGGCCGTGGTTGCGCTGGCATTGTTGTTATGCAAACTGGGACATCCCCATGCGGGGGCATTGGCCGCCTGGGCACTTGCCATTCATCCGTGGCACCTTCGCTATGCGAGTGAGGCAAGAGGCTACTCCCTGGTTGTGCTGGGCGTCCCGCTGGGCCTCTGGCTCCTGCTGCGGGCCGTCGATCGCGGCAGCTGGCCGCGCTGGGCTGCGTATGGAGCGACCCAGTTCATGATGCTCTGGGCGCTGCCTCTTGCCGGAGTTCCCGTGCTCGTGATGAACCTTGCAGCCATGGGCATTCTCTGGCGACAGGGTACCGACCGACCCGAGGCCCGCATCCAGTGGACGCGTTGGTTCGTCGTGTGTGGGGTGGGTGCGCTCGTCTGGCTTCAACTCATGTTGGGCAACATGGTGCTCTTCTCCGATTTCGTGGAGCGTGAGATGATGGAGATGGGTGGGCTCTGGTTCGTCACTCTCGGCGCGCATCTGGTTGCCGGGGTGAGCTGGCTGCCCGATCGACCGGAATACCACGAGCTGATCGAGGTGGCCCGCGAATGGCCCACCGTGTTCTGGGCATTCGTCAGTGTCTCGGCCTTCATGGCGGTGCTCGGGGCGCTGCACCTGCTGGCGGGCGGGATGCGGCGTGCGGCCATCGGGATGGTGCTGTGGCTGCCCGGTCCGTTGATGATCCTGCTCGCGATGCGAGGGGGAGACTTCTTGAACCCCTGGTACATGGTCTTCTCGTTGCCGCTGTTGCTTGCGCTGGTCGCAGTCGGTTTCGATCGCGGCTGCGCGCTGCTCCCGGAAGGCCGCATCCGGCAAGGGGGCACGGCGCTGGTGATGCTGGCCTGGCTGGGGCTTCTGGCTATCGTCAGCCAACCGGCTCGCCAGGCGCTGCGCGGTACTTCGCTCGAGCCCGTTCGCGAGTCGGTGCTGCTGACGCGACCGACGCTCGACCCGTTCGATCCGGCAAACGAAGCGATCCTGACTGCCTCGTTCGAGCGTCTACCGGACTACTACGATCCACGTGTGGTCGTCGTCGATCACCCCAATGAGCTTCGCGCACTGATGCAACGCGCGGATTCCGAGGGGAAGGACCTGTTCGTGAACTACGGGCGTCCGAAGCTGGCGCGGCGGAGGCACGCCCCGCTCGTCGAGATGACCGATCGGCGCGAGTGGTTCGAGCCGGTCGGGACGCTTCCGGGGTTCGAGCCACGGGGCGTCCGCATCGTGCTGCGCTACCGGCCAGGGACGCTTCGTTGAACCCTGCGCTGCGGATGTTCGCGCGCTGGCGTGAGGCGATCATGCAGACACGCTCGGATGATCCGGTGCTGTTCCGGGTCCGCGTCGTTCTCGGGGTGGTCCTGGTCGCGTTGCTGGTCTGGGTCGCCACGGGAGACCCTCGTGAGGGAATCCCCGAGCGTCTGGCCGAGGGCAAGTGGCTTCGACCCAAGGACTACTGGCGCACCTGGGGATGGGTCTTTGCGGCGGTCAACCTGGCTCCGGTGGCGGTGCTGCTGGCGACGGCCCGCCGCTGGTTGGGCCGTGGTGCAGTGATCCCGGAAGTGGCCACGTTCGCACGCCCCGACAAACCCGGTCGGGCATTCGCAGTGCTGGTGGCGCTGGCCGTCCTGCTGGGGGCGGGTCTGGCAGCGCCGCGCCTCGGGCAGAGCCTTGGTGAAGACGAGGACCAGAACCTGCGTCAGTCGATTCATGGCGAGTGGGTGCCCGATGGGCAGGGGGGCTACGAAGAGCGGCTCGTCGGTCTGGGTGACGCGCTGCGCTACTACCCAGGCCCTAACAACCATGTGGCCCATTCGATGCTTGCTCACGCAAGCATCGCGCTCTCGAATCAGGTGTTCGGGAAGCAGGAGCGTTTTGCGAGTGAGATCGCGTTGCGGATGCCAGCCTTTCTCGCAGGGCTCGGCACACTCGTTGCGGTGGCTCTTCTGCTATGGCGTGTCGGTCATCTCCAGGCGGGTGTGTTTTCCGCATTCGCGCTTGCCATTCATCCGTGGTGGATCCAGTATGCGTCGGAGGCACGGGGCTACACGATCGCGATGCTGTTCTGGGTCGGGAGCCTGCTGCTGCTATTGCGGGCCCTTCAGGTCGGTGCCTGGCGAAGTTGGCTGGCTTACGGTGCTGTCCAGCTCTTCCTGCTCTGGACGCTCCCGAGTCTGGTATCCCAGGTGGCGGTCATCAACATCGCTGCCGTGCTCCTGATCTGGTGGAGTCGCCGTGGCACTCCGGCCCTGCTTCCTCAGTTGCAACGCTGGGGGATCGTGAACCTGCTCGGGGCGATGCTCTTCGTGCAGTTGATGGGCCCGAACCTGGCCCAGCTCGGGGAGTACCTGGAGCGTACCCGCGGCACACACGCAATCGGGATCCGCTGGGTCCAACAGGCCGTGAGCCACCTGTTTGCAGGGATGCCCTGGCGGTACCCCCGTGTTCAGGGCCTGGATCCGATCTATGCCGAGTTGGCAGACATCTTCCAGCTGCATCCCTACTGGGCTTCGGCGCTGGCCGTCGTCACGTTGCTCGCGGTCGCGGGCGGAATCCTGCGGCTCGCCAGGAGCGGCGGGTTGCGCCCGATGTTGCCCGTCATCTTCCTGGTCCCACCCGTCCTCTCGACCGTGGTCGGGCGGCTGGAAGGGGCCAACATGTATCACTGGTACGTGGTCTACTCGCTGCCCGGGGTCGTGATGCTCCTCGCGGTCGGCCTGGAGGGCGCTGTGCTCCTGTCGGCGAGGCGCGTTCCGAAGTCGCTGGCCACGGTCGGAATCTTCGCAGGCTTCCTGGTCTGCCACGCGCTGTTCACGACGCCCGCGCGGGAGGCTTTGCAAGCGCGGTCGTTCCGGCCATCGCGAGAGGCGGTGGATCTCACCCGTCCGGTGGCGGATCCCGGAGCCCCGGAGAATGCCCGGATCCTTACCGCCAAGCTTTCCGACCGAAAGATCGTCTACGACCCGCGCATCCTCAAGGTCTATACGCTGGAGGAGCTGGAGCTGTTGATGGACGAAGCCGAGTCGACGGGCAACGCGTTGTACATCAACTCGGGACGCCTCTTCCACAACCGACTGCATCGCCCGGAGGTGTTCGCGTTGCTGGACGACCCGACCCGTTTCGAGCTGGTGGCAGAGCTTCCCGGCGGCACGCCTCCGATGGCCCGTGGAGTATGGCGCTATCGCGCATCCTCCGGAACCGGAGGTCACCCCCGCTGAGCGGAAGCTTCCGCACTGGTCAGCTCAGGTTTTTGCAGGGCGGCCCGCCAATGCCAAGCCGGTGAGGCCGAGGATCAGCATCAAAGCGGTGGCGGGCTCGGCCACGTTCTCGAAATGGAACTCGTCGAAGATGATCAGGTCGCTGCCACTGATGGCAATCCGGTCGAAGCTGATTCCGCTGAAGCCGAGCACGTGACCGTTGCAGCAGGTCGTATCGGTGAAGGTGAGCGTCTCCACCATGGCAACACCCAGGAAGGCGGTGAGGGTGATGGTGTTGCCGCTGTTCGAAGCGAAGAAGGCCGCGAAGTCCGTCATCCCGGAAGTGAAGGCTACTTCGAATGCGACCGGCGGAAGTGAGCCACCCGGAGCCGAGGTGGAGCGGAAGTTCGCCATGCTGGCGCCGTCGAAGTTCGGGAAGTTGCGGATGTTCTCGAACCAGACGTTCGGCGAGAACGTAATTCCCAGGCCTGCGAACTCGTTCGTCACGGATTGAAAGGGCGCGAGAGCGACCTCGTCGAAATCGATCACGGTCTCGCTGCCGCTGAAGCCGGCGAAGCTTCCATCGAGGATCGGCACCGCGGAGGCGCTGGTGGCAACGGCGAGCAGGCCGGCCAGTGCGACGCAGAGGCATAGGGGGCGAAGCATGGGGGATCTCCTGGGTTCTGGTGCTCACGAGTCCGGGATGTGAGCCCTGTCACCAAAACACATCGGGGGAATCCCCTACAATCTTGAGGGAATTCCCTGAGGAGCCTCTGAATCAATCGAGGCCAGGGGCTTCGGCCGGAACCTGCCGGTGCGTTGCCGCCGCAATATTCGGCGGCCGATGGGCAGGGCTGGCTGCTAGCTGCGCTTGGCCCGGTGGAGCTTGACCAGGTAGTTCCCGCGCTTCTCGTCCCACTCGAGCTCGATCAGGCCCTTGTCCTCGAGCGCCTCGAGGAGGTCGTGGAAGGAAGAGTGACCAGAGGCGGACTCGGTGAAGCCGGGATACACGCGCTTGACTGTCTGCTTGACCATCGAGCCCCAGACCTGATCGTAGTCGCCCGCAAGGGATTGGACGATCTCGAAGACCTGGTTCACACCGTCTTCGAGCTGCGGCGCCTTGGAAGCTCCGGCCTTGCTCTTCGCGGTCTTCGCCTTCGGAGTGGCCCGTTCGGCACGGCCCCGCTCTGCACGCACGAGATCGTCGTAGTAGAGGAATTCGTCGGAGGCATTGACCAGCAGGTCCGAGGTGGAGCTCTTCACGCCGCAGCTGATCACGCGCTTGTCGTTCTCCTTCAGCTTCGCGACAAGCGGCGAGAAGTCGCTGTCGCCGGAGAGCAGCGCGAAGATGTCGATGTGCTGTTTCGCATAACAGAGGTCGAGGGCGTCTACGACCATGTGGATGTCAGCGCTGTTCTTGCCGCTCATCTTCGTCTGGGGGATCTCGACCATCTCCACGCCATGGCGATGGAGCTCCTTGCCTTCCTTCTGGTAGCCGCTCCAATCGCAGTATGCGCGCTTGTAGACGATGCGTCCCTTCTCGAGCAGACGTTTCAGAACGAGATCGATCTTGATCGGTCCGAGCTTCGAACGGCGCGCACCGATCGCGAGGTTCTCGAAGTCGCAGAAGACGGCGATCAGCGGCTCAGTGCCGGCCATGGTGTGTTTCCTTCATTCGAGTTCGGCCTCTTCATCACTGAGGGGGCTCGAGGCGATGGGGTGGGGGGCGTACTCGTGGCCTTCGTTCCAGCCGGGCAGCTTCCCCGCTTCGGCCAGCCACGACTGTGCGATCGCATCGTCCAGGATGACGGAGTTCCCGTCGTCGCAGATTCCCTCCCAGAACTCCTGGCCGCCGGCATCCCACCAGAGACGGGAGGCGTGCTCGAAGTCCACTTGGAGCTTGGTCACTGCGGGTTGATAGCTGGCGGGCCGAGAGCGGGCCACTCTCTTCTGCCGCAGGTGGTGTGGAAACGGGTCCGATGCCACCTCAGGAGAGCAGCCACTGGGTGGCCCGCTGAAGGCACCAGAAGACGCCGAGCGTCCCGATCGCGGTAGCGGGCGCTTCCACGATCCACCTGGGAAGTGAGGGACGCTTCCGGGCCAGGGCGCGGACCGCCCACCAGCCCGCGACCACGACGCCGATCTGGCCGATCTCGATTCCCACGTTGAATGCGAATAGCGCAAGAGGAATGGCGTGGCCCGGCAGCCCCAGTTCGGCCAGGGCCCCGGCAAAACCCAGGCCGTGCACCAGGCCGAAGGCCGTCGGCGCAATCCAGGGCCGTCGAACCAGTGCGGAGGCTTCGGGTCGGGGAAGCAGGGTCTCGCGCGCCAACACCACCAGGGTGGCGGCGATCGTCAACTCGACCAGGCCCTGGGGCAGCCCGAGGATGCCCAATGCCGCGAGCGCCAGCGTCAGGCTGTGTCCCACGGTGAAGGCGGTGACTGCGGCCAACAACTTGCGGGTGGTCGGCATCAACAACATCAGGCCGAGCACGAAGAGCAGGTGATCGGGGCCGCCTAGCAGATGTCCGATTCCAAGCCGGAGATAGTCTGTGAAGACCCGGCTGAGGCTCTCCTTACCGGGCACGTCCATGGTCGGAGACGTCCTGGTGAGGATGGTTCGCACCTCGCGACCGTCGGCAAAGGCGATGCGAACCAGTGCGTCGGTACCGCTCTCTTCGAGGCCCTGGACGGAGATGCGTCTTCCGATCAACCCTGCGGAGCCACAATCGAGCCGGATGCGCGTCACCCAGGCGGTGCCCTCGGCTTGCAGGTCGGCTTCGCCCAGAGGCTGGCAGGCGTCCGGAAGCACGGGTTCGATCCGCACTCCGCGGGGCACCACCCGGGGAGTCTTCCAGAGCACGTCGACCTCGCCTTTGGCGGTGATGTCGAGGGACAGAAAAGACGGGGCCAGGCGATGGGCGCTGCCGGGGGATGCCAGGCTCAGCACCGCGAGCCAAGCAAGGAAGAGTGCTCTCATGACTCTCCTCCTGCGGGATCTCGGTCAGGAGGGGGAAGCTGGTACCGGGCGCGCAGCTCAGCGATCCACGTTTCGAGTGCCTGGGCGCCGCGCTCGGCGAGCAGCGATTCACGCACTTCGGTTCGGACGGCATCGAGCGCGATCGGTCCTCCCGGCGTTCGCTCGTGGATGTACACCCAATGGTGTCCGTAGGCAGAGCGGATCGGGCCACTCCAGGTGCGATCGGTGGCGCCGAACGCGGTGCGTGCGAAATCCGGACCGAGCAGCCTGGTCAGGTCGCGCTCGGCATGCTGGGGAAGGTGATGCGGGATCGGGAGCGGATGGGGAAGCGCGCGCAGTGCCGGATCCTCCGGATCGACGGATTCGGGCAATTGTCCCTCCGTCGCATTGGCTGCTTCCTCGCTGCGGAAGAAGAGCTGGCTGAGGGTGACGCGTTCCGGCCGTCGCCAGCGCTCGGGGTGGGCGTCCAGGTAGGTCTGGAGCTCCTCTTCCGTCGGGGCCGGGTGACGGCCCCGCTCCCGACCGAGCAGGTTCAGCTTCTGGATCAACCGACGCCGCACCACCAGATCGCTCTCGTGCATGCCCAGGTCCAGGGCTTCGTCGACCAGATCGGCCTCGCTGCGCTCTTCGTCGGCACCGGCGAAACGCATGTTGCGAGCGAGGCGCATGCGCACGACGCCGTCGCTCTCGTGGTAGCCGCGCAGCAGGGCCTCGCGGAACAGCAGCTCGTCGTCGCTGAGCTGCGTGCCCGGCGGGGCCGGTGTACGGCCTGCGCCGGCATCGCCTCCGAGGAACGAATCGGCAAGGAAGAGCGCTATTCCGAGCAGCAGGAAGCGCGGCAAGGGACGGGTCATTCGTCCTCGCCGAAAGGAGTGGGTCGATGCCAGACGGGCACGTTTTCGAGCACGGAATCTCCGATCGATCCGGTCGCGGGGCTCGCGACGGATCGGATCGCGGAGCATACCCTGCCGCGCTCGTCCGGGTTCAATTCGATTCGCCGGCGTTCAAGTGATACGGTGGGCGGCTCTTCATTCCCATTTTTTTCAGGTGCTTCGTATGAGCGGCCTCAACCGCATTTCCCGTCGTCTTACCCAGGAGAAGGCCCAGGGCGCATCCCAGGCCATGCTCCACGCTACTGGCCTTTCCGAGGCCGATCTGGACAAAGCCCAGGTCGGGATCGTCGACATGGCCTACGACGGAAACCCCTGCAACATGCACCTGGGTCTACTGGGCGACGCGGTGAAGGCTGGCGTCGTCGAAGCCGGGTTGGTCGGGTTGCGGTTCCACACGATTGGCGTGTCGGATGGCATCTCGATGGGCACCGAGGGGATGAGCTACTCGCTCCAGAGCCGGGATCTGATCGCGGATTCGATCGAGACCGTGATGGGTGCGCAGTTCTATGACGCCAACGTGTCGTTGCCGGGCTGCGACAAGAACATGCCCGGTTGTGTGATGGCGATGGCGCGGCTGAACCGCCCTTCGATCATGGTGTACGGCGGAACGATCCGCCCCGGCGTCGACGCCGACGGCCGCCCGATCGATGTGGTCTCCGCCTTCCAGAGCTATGGGGAGTATCTCGCGGGGACGATCACCGACGATCAGCGCCAGGGGATCGTCAAGCGTGCGTGCCCGGGCGCGGGGGCCTGCGGTGGGATGTACACCGCGAACACCATGGCCAGCGCGATCGAAGCGATGGGCATGTCCCTGCCGTACAGCGCGTCGACACCCGCGGAAGACCCGAAGAAGATGGACGAGTGTCACCGCATCGGCGCGGTGATCCGCACGCTTCTCGAGCGCAACCTGACGCCCCGAGAAATCATGACCCGCGAGGCATTCGAGAACGCGATGGTGGTGGGCACGGCGATCGGTGGCTCCACCAACCTCGTGCTCCACCTGCTGGCGATGGCACGGGCCGCCGGGGTGCAGCTCGAGATCGAGGATTTCCAGGCCGTGAGCGATCGCACGCCTCTGCTGGCGGACTTCAAGCCCAGCGGCGAGTACGTGATGGAGGATCTCCACAACGTGGGCGGCACGCCCGCCGTGATGAAGCTCCTCCTCGAGCACGGGATGCTGAACGGCGACTGCATGACGGTCACCGGCCGGACCCTCGGAGAAAACCTGGCGGACCTGCCCGGTCTTTCGGAAGGCCAGAAGATCGTGCATCCGATCGATGATCCGATCAAGGAGACGGGCCACATTCGCATCCTGAAGGGCAGTCTCGCACCCGACGGGGCCGTCGCGAAGATCACCGGCAAAGAGGGGTTTACCTTCTCGGGCCCCGCGCAGGTCTTCGATTGCGAAGAGGACATGGTCGAAGCCGCCGAGCAGGGCGGGATCCGCGAGGGTTCGGTGATCGTGATCCGCTACGAGGGTCCGAAGGGCGGACCGGGCATGCCGGAAATGCTCTCGCCCACGTCGATCCTGATGGGTGCAGGCCTGGGTGACAAGGTCGCGCTGCTGACCGATGGACGGTTCTCGGGTGGCTCCCATGGCTTCATCGTCGGGCATGTCACTCCCGAGGCTCAGGAGGGCGGCCCGATCGCGTTGGTCGAGGACGGTGATCCGATTCGGATCGACGCGAAGGCGAACCTGATCGAGGTCGACGTACCAGAGAGCACTCTGGCCGCGCGTCGCGCCGCCTGGTCTGCGCCGCCCTTCAAGGCGACCCGCGGGACACTCTACAAGTACATCAAGAACGTGAAGTCTGCGTCCGAGGGATGCGTGACCGACGAGTAGTCGTGCGCGTCCGAGGGCTGCGTGACCGACGAGTAGTCGTGGGAAGGCCGGGTTCTCTTTCATGAGTGGTCTCGACGCCTGGGTGAATGATGCGGTGGCTCCGGTGGCCGAGATGCTCTCGCGCATCATCTTCTTCGAGGTTCCGCTCTTCGGCGCGCAACTGCCTCTGGTCGTCCTCTGGCTCGTGGTCGGCGCGGTCTGGTTCACTCTCTTCTTTCGCTTCGTGAACCTGCGCGAGTTCGGGCGTGCAATCCGCATCGTCAGTGGTCGGACGCCTGTGACGCATGTGCCGGGCACCGGCGAGGTGACTCATTTCCAGGCGCTGGCCACAGCGATCTCGGGCACCGTCGGGATCGGGAATATTGGTGGTGTCGCGGTGGCCATCTCGCTGGGTGGGCCCGGTGCAGCGTTCTGGCTGGTCGTCGCAGGGCTTCTCGGGATGTCGTCCAAGTTCGTCGAGTGCACGCTCGGCGTGATGTACCGGAGGGAGAACCCGGACGGCACGGTCTCGGGCGGTGCGATGTACTACCTCTCGAGGGGCCTGGCCGAGCGCGGCCTGCCAAGGCTTGGCCGCGCGATGGGTGCGTTCTACGCCGCTGGCATCGTGATCGGTTGCATGGGCATCGGCAACATGTTCCAGTCGAACCAGGCCTTCGTCCAACTCGTGACCGTGACCGGGGGGCCCGAAGCGAGCTGGTTCGCGGACAAGGGGTGGCTGGTGGGTCTGGTGCTGGCTTTCCTGGTCGGCATCGTGATCGTGGGCGGTATCCGCAGCATCGCCCGAGTGACCGAGAAGATCGTGCCCTTCATGGCGGCGCTCTACCTGCTGGGCTGTGCAGTCATGTTGAGCATGAATGCCGAAGCCATTCCCTTCGCCCTCCGGGAAATCGTGCACCAGGCCTTCGACCCGGATGCGCTATCCGGGGGTGCCCTCGGCGTGTTGATCATCGGCTTCAAGCGCGCCGTCTTCTCGAACGAGGCGGGTCTCGGCTCGGCGACCATCGCTCACGCTGCGGTGCGCACGAACGAGCCGATGACAGAAGGACTGGTGGCGCTGCTCGAGCCCTTCATCGACACGGTCGTGATCTGCAGCGCCACCGCGCTGGTGATCGTGACGACGCTCTACTACGAGCCGGATCTCTTTGCCTCTGGCCTGGGCGGTGTCGAAATGACCTCCGCTGCCTTCGCGCGCAACGTCTCCTGGTCCCCGGCGGTGGTGGCCGTGGCCGCGCTGCTCTTCGCCTTCTCGACCATGCTCTCGTGGTCGTACTATGGATTGAAGGGTTGGACCTATCTGGTGGGGGAGGGGCGTCGGCGCGCCCAGGCCTTCAATGCGGTCTTCTGCGCGTTCGTCGCACTCGGGTGCATGATGAAGCTCCAGGCGATCCTCGACTTCTCGGATGCGATGGTCTTCGTGCTCTGCGTGCCGAATGTCCTTGGGCTCTACCTGCTCGCGCCGGTCGTGAAGCGGGAACTCGCGGGCTACCGCGAGCGGCATCCATAGACCAGGCACCGCAGTCCCTCAGGTCTCGTCGAGACCCCTCGCCATCAGGATCTTTCCGGAGCGCACCAATTCGAGTAGCCCCTGGGAGCGCAGCAATGCGATGAACGCATTCAGCTTCTCGCTGGCGCCGAATACCCGCAGGATCAGCGATTCCGTGCCGTAGTCGACGACCTTGGCGTTGAAGTGCTCGGCGATCTCGAGGATCCCGGTGCGGGCCTCGAGCGGGGCGGCCACCTTCACGAGGGCGATTTCGGTCTCGTAGGCCTCGCTGTCCGTGTGGTCCGTGGCATGGACCACGTCGACCAGCTTGGAGAGCTGCTTGATCATCTGCTCGAGGGTGGTGCTCTCGCCTGAGCAGGTGATGGTCATGCGCGAGAAGTCGCCCTTCGCGGCTGGGCTCACCACCAGGCTCTCGATGTTGTAGCCACGGCGTGCGAAGACGAGTGCCACGCGCACGAGCACGCCCGGCTTGTTCGTGACGTAGAGGGAGATCGTGTGCACCGGAAGCGCTTCATCGCGGTGCAGGGTGAGATCAGGTGCTGCCACTGGGTTTCTCCATCCGCTCTCGGGGCGGTTCGATGATCATGCTCGAGACCGGCGCGCCCGCAGGGATCATCGGGAACACGTTGTCTTCCTTCACGACCTCCGCCACCAACAGCACCGGACCCTCGTGATCCCGAGCTTCCTGGATCCTGCGGTCGACATCGCCGGGGCGGCGGATTCGCAAGCCCTTGACCCCGTAGGCCTCGGCCAGCTTCACGAAGTCCGGGTTGCCCTCCAGGTCGACGCCGGAAAGCCGGTTCTCCCAGAACATCTCCTGCCACTGGCGGACCAGGCCCAGGAAGTTGTTGTTGATGACCAGGATCTTGACCGGCAGCTTGTGAATCGCGGCGGTGGCCAGCTCGCAGAGTGTCATCTGGAAACCGCCGTCACCGACGACCGCCCAGACCTCTTTCTCCCGATGTCCGAACTGGGCTCCGATGGCCGCGGGAAAGCCGAAGCCCATCGTTCCCGCACCACCGCTGGTGATCCAGTTGCGGCCGTTTCGGGTTCGGCAGAACTGCGCGGCCCACATTTGATGCTGACCCACATCGGAGGTGATGATCGCGCGGCCTTCGGTGAGCGCATCGAGCCGGTCGAGAACGTGTTGGGGGCGCAGGCCGCCCTTCTTCGGGTACTTCAGCGGGAAGCGTTCCCGCCAGCCGTTACAGGTGGCGAGCCACTCCGTGGTGTCGAGGGGTCCGACCTTGGGCAACAAGTCCTCGAGCACGAGCCGGGCATCTCCGTGCAGGCAGACATCCGGGCGCAGGACCTTGTTGAACTCCGCTTCATCCACGTCCAGGTGGATCTTGGCGGCATCGACACAGAAGTCATCCAGGTTGCCCGTGATGCGATCGTCCCAGCGGGCGCCGATCGCAAAGATCAGGTCGCAACCCACGACGGCCTTGTTCGCGTAGGCCGTGCCGTGCATCCCGAGCATGCCCAGGTGAAGTGGGTGGGTTTCGTCGGCGGCACCCTTGCCGAGGAGCGTGTTCACGATCGGCGCTCCAAGCTTCTCCGCGAGCTCCGTCACGGCTTTTCCGGCACCGGAGATCACGGCGCCCTGACCCACATACAGAAGCGGCCGGCGGGATTGGGAGAGCAGCTGCGCCGCGGCCTCGACCGTGGTCGCATCCGCACGGCCCGGTACCGAGTAGCCCGGCAGGTCGATCGGCGGGTTGAGTGAGGCTTCGCATGGCGCTTCGCTGACGTTCTTGGGCATGTCGATCAACACCGGGCCCGGACGGCCGGTGTTGGCGATGTGAAAGGACTCCCGCACCACACGAGGAATGTCGTCCGCGTTGCGGACCAGCGTGCTGTACTTCACGACCGGGTACGTGATGCCGGTGACGTCGGCCTCCTGGAATGCATCCTTGCCGAGGCTGGAGGTGAGCGTCTGGCCACAGATCACGACGATCGGCGCCGAATCCATCTGCGCGGTGAACAGTCCCGTCACCGTGTTCGTCGCGCCCGGGCCCGAGGTCACCAACACGACGCCTGGCTTTCCGGTGGCGCGAGCGTAACCGTCCGCCATATGCGTGGCGCCTTGTTCATGGCGCACCAGGACCAGCTGGATCGAGGATTCGACCAACGCGTCGAAAATGGGGATGGCGGCTCCGCCTGAGAGGCCGAAGATGTACTCGACGCCCTGGCTCTCGAGGCAGCGGATCAAGACCTCTGCGCCGCAGTGCGTCTCGGGCGGTTGAAGGGACATGGCGAGCTCCTGATTTCGGGCGGAATCAAACAGCAGGTGAAAAGCGATCGTAGGCGAGTCAACGGAAGAATCCAGGGCAAAGTTGACAGCCCCGCAGGAAATCAAGGTCAAAACACGACTCTTATTGAATGACATATTTGCCCCTGGGGGAATTCCATGTCAAACAGGTATCTGTACGAGGTCGCAGAGCATCTGATCGAGGCTGATACGGTCAGCCACCGGGCGAGTGCGCCGACCCTGGAGATGTTGGCTGACCATTTGGACGGGATGGGGTTCTCGGTCCACCTCCAGCGTTGGGAAGACGGCCGCAAGGCGAACCTGGTCGCGGTCGCAGGGCCTCCGCGCGAGGGGGGCCTCGTGTTGTCGGGCCACGTGGATGTCGTTCCGTTCGATGGCCAGCCCGGCTGGAGCCGCGAGCCACTGGCCCTCAGCAGAGAAGGCGATCGGCTCTACGGGCGCGGAACGACGGACATGAAGGGTTTCCTCGCCCAATGCCTGGCTGCGGCCAAGCGTCTCGATCTCACGGCGCTCGAGCGTCCGCTCGTGTTGTTGTTCACCTCCGACGAAGAGGTTGGTTGTCAGGGCGGCGCACGCCTGGCCGAAGCACTGCCGGAGCTTCTCGGTCTGTGCCCGACGCCGGGGCTGGCCTGGATCGGCGAGCCCACTTCGTGGAAGGTCTTCCACGCGCACAAGGGTGTGGCTGGCTTCGTGGTCGAAGTGCGTGGCGAGGGGGGCCACAGCAGCCGTCCGCAGGAGGGTGTGAACGCGATTGCGGTGGCAGCGAAGGCTGTAGCCCGGATCGGCGAGCTGCAGCAGGTGCTCGTCCAGGAGGGAGGTTCTGCGGAGATGCGGCGCCTGTTTCCCGATGCACCCCACGCGACGTTCAACTTCGGAACCATCGAAGGTGGAACGGCCGCGAACATGATTGCCGAGGTGTGTCGGTTCACGGTCAGCTATCGGGCATTGCCCGACCAGGATCCGGTCGCCCTCCACCAGCGTGCCAAGGAGGTCCTGGCGGATCTGGATCCCCGAGACTGGGGCTCTCCGTCGCGACAGGCGGAGATCGTCGTGTCCGAGCCGTTCATTGCACCCGGGGTTCTTTCCGAGCGGGGTACGCCACTGGAGGAGGCTCTATTTGCCGAACTCGGGGCCTGCGAGGCAGGGGGCGCGCCCTATTGCACGGATGCGGGTCACTTCGCCCGAGCCGGCATGGAGTGCATCCTTTGTGGCCCCGGCGACCTGGGCGAGGCCCATCAGCCCGATGAGAGCATCTCCAGAGCAGCCTTCGAGGCGGGCCCGGATCACATCGAGGCTGTGGTGCGGAGGCTGCTCGTCGACCCTCTGGACTGATCTGGGGCTTTATTGTTGAAATCGATCCCTGTTTCACCGGTTCGCGCTTGAGTGGAGTGCGAGGTCGCCCGATGAGCACCGCGTGTCCACTCTGCTCATCATCGATGACTCCGCTCACCAGCGCGCAACCCTGCGCGACGCGTTGGTGGAGGCCAGCCTCTTCGATCAGATCCTGGAGGCCGAGGACGGAATTCAGGGGCTGAAGCTGTTGGTTTCGGAGCCGATCGATCTTGTGGTCTGCGATCTCGAAATGCCCGGCCTCGAAGGGGACAAGCTGATCAGCATGTCCACCAAAGCCAGCGCACGGGCCATTCCGTTCCTGATGTTGACAGCTGTCGAAGATGCAAAACGGCGAGCCAGGCTGTTTCGACAGGGCGCACGCGACGTGATCACCAAGCCCTTCCATCCACTCGACATGATCGCGCGGATCGAACTCCACCTCGAGTTGATGCGGCTGCAGGAAGAGCTGATGGACAAGAACAAGCTGCTCGAACAGATCTCCACGACAGATCCTCTGTCCGGGCTTCCGAACCGCCGATATCTCAACGGCGTCCTCGATCGCGAATTCCGCAGGGCGAAGAGAACCGGCAATCCGCTCTCCGCAGTGATGATCGACATCGACCACTTCAAGGCCGTCAACGATGAGCATGGTCACGCATCCGGAGATGCAGTCATTCGTGCGGTCAGTGATGTCCTGACACAGCGGCTGCGCGTGACAGACGAGGGTGGCCGGTTCGGCGGCGAGGAGTTCCTGCTGCTTCTCGGC
>JAAELW010000167.1 GCA_024226235.1 bacterium | reverse complement strand
GGCCCGGTTCCCGCGACCGAGACGAGAAGCGGCAACCTCGGAAGTGAAGGCAGCACCTCCGGGGCCACGACGGGTGCGCCGTGGATCTGTTGGCCCAGGCGGCCGGGGTGGAGCTCGATGATCGCGATGGGGTGCTTCCCGTGACTTCGGAGTGCCTTGCTGAGGGTGCGGCCCGTATCTCCGAACCCCCAAAGGATGTAGCCGTCCTGTCCCGCGAGGAAGCTCCGGGAGAGGAAATGTGCTTTGCAGGCGACGAAGCGGCCAGGGTCATACCGCGGGCTTCGGCGCGACAGCCGCTCGGGTCCGTCGCGCCAGCCATGCAGCCGCTCGGGGACGACTCCGATCCTGAACCCGGCCTCGCGCCAGCGCAGCAGCAGGTCGTAGTCCTCGGGCCACTCGTTGTCGCGGTACCCGTAGCGGCAGATCAGGTCGCGCCGAACGAGCCATGTGGGATGGGCGAGTGGGCACTCGATGAACGCGTTCCGGTGCACGTCTGCTTCTGTTTCGACGCCGTTCAGCCAGCTCTCGTATCTGCGCATGCCGTCACTGAGCGTCTTGCGGGGAAAGATCCGGACGTGACAGCCCACGGCCCCCAGGCCCGGCTCTGCATCAAGGGCCTCGAGCTGGCGTGCAATTCGCGACCGTCGCATCCAGTCGTCGCTGTCCATGCGTGCGATGAAGCGCCCCCGGCAGGCGGCCAAGCCGCGGGCAAGTGTTGGAACGAGCCCGCGCCGTTCTTCACGCAGCAGGCGGAGCCTGGGATCAGCTGCTGCCAATGCCGCCACTTGTCGTGGGCCGTCATCCACGGATCCGTCGTCCACGGCAATGCACTCGATATGGGATTCGGTCTGGCGCAGCACACTGCACACGGCGGTCTTCACGGTCTTGGCCGCGTCACGGAAGGGAAGCAGCACGGAAACCAGGGGATCCGTGCTCAACTGCCACCCTGGGTCGCCATCCAGCGGGCGCCGATCATCCGGTGGTCGAGCCCGGCCGCTCGGTCCAGTACGCGAAGGGGCTCCGGCAACTCCACCTCGGTCTTGAAAATTCCGTCTCGCATTCCCTTCGTGGAGAGACGGGCACAGGCCCCGTCCCACCAGGGCGAGGCGCTCCCCGCCAAGGGCTCCAGGATCAGGCATGCAGCGCCCCGATCGATGCCCCGTTCGAGGCGCTCGAGCAGTTGCTTCCGCGCGTCTGCATCGAGTTCGTTCAGCAGCCAGCCGCATACCATGAGATCGCCG
>JAAELW010000166.1 GCA_024226235.1 bacterium | reverse complement strand
GTACCTCGGCAGGCCACCACGGCACGCATCGATGGATCCCCGGTCGCTGGCGCGGGCCAGGAAAGTGGCCAGGTGTTCTTGCATCACCCGGTACAGAGTCGTGGCCTCCGGGTCGCGGCGGCGGTAGGCGTTGCCGGGACCTGGAGCGCCACCACGGTGCTCCAGTTGCGCGGATGCTTGCACCTGGACCGGTGCATCGGGAGAGCGATTGGGAACGGCTCAATTCGGTTAATCGAGGCGGTGACGGGTCGCTTGTGGTGTGCTTTCCTGCGCTAGCTTGGTCAGCGCGGGGTGAGCCGGTGCGTCAGTCGGCGTGGCTGCCTCCGCCATCGCCGCCCGCGACGTTGTCGAGGATCGACGTGCGCTCCATCCAGCTGAGGGAGAGGTTGCCCCGGTACAGATAGAGCCCGCCGCCGTCCTGCGTAGCGACGTTGTTCGAGAAAGTGCAGTCCCAGCCAGTCGGCGCTGAGCGCACGAACGCGGCTCCGCCTCCGTAGTCGGCCTGGTTGTCCCGCACGACGCAGTTCAGGAGCGTGGGGTCGGAGTCGGCGACGTAGATCCCGCCACCCGTCGTCCCGTTGCCGTCCCGGATCGTGAAGCCGTCGAGCACGCTACCGGGACCCTCGCCGCTAGCGATGGTCACCACGCTGGTCGGCGGGCTCGCCAGCGGATTCCCGCGCAGGATCGTGTTCGCGGAGCCGCCGCTGCCGCGCACCGTCAGCGTGGTTGGCTCGCTTCTGCGCAACCTTGATGTCGCCACCTGCGCGGCGGAGCTGTCCCTCGAAACGTGTGACAACAGATGTGGTCTGACACCTCTGCTTGCTTGGCTCGGCGGCGAACCATCTCCCACCTAGAGAAAGCTCTACGGTAAACGGAATGCGGCCGGGAACCCAGCGGAGCTCGTGCCCCACAGCGGACCACCAGTCCGACTCTGTCAGTCGGATGGATGGATCGGTGTGGCCGCAGAGGACCGGCAGATCGGAGCGGATCGTCCGCTCGCTGCCTTCGATTCTCCAGATCTTCTTCGCTGCC
>JAAELW010000165.1 GCA_024226235.1 bacterium | reverse complement strand
TTGATGGGCTGGAAGAGCTCCGGGTGCTGGGTCTCCGGGGCCTGGGGCTGAGAACTCCGAGTAGCCATGATGATCCTCCTTGGACTGTTGTCCCGGAATCCAGTAAGGACCGGGCTTGCGGACAGCCAATACATGACATACTAATCGTAAGTGATCAAGTCATCAGTAGCGATTTGATCCTCACATTTCTCACAAAGTCCGCCCCGAGGGGCAGGCCCGAAAGGAGGCACCGGTGCTCAACCCCAAGTCCTACCAAGCGATTCTCATCGATAAGCGGAGCAACGGGGTGGTGGTCGCCACCCTGAACCGGCCCGAGAAACGCAATGCGGTCGACGACCTCTTGCACCACGAACTCGGCGAGCTTCCCCGCGATTTCGACCTGGACCCCGAGGCAAAGGTCCTGCTGATCACCGGCGCGGGCAGGGCATTCTGCGCTGGAGGGGATTTCTCGGGGGGTCTTCACCCGTCGCAGACGATGTGGCTGGAGGCGGAGCGAGTCGTCAACGGCCTGCTCGACTGCCGCAAGCCGGTGATCTCGGCCGTCAACGGCTACGCGATGGGGCTGGGCTCTACGCTCGCGTTACTCGCAGACGTGGTCTTCGCTGCACGGAGCGCCGTCTTTGCCGACACCCACGTGCGCATGGGGATTGCCGCTGGCGACGGTGGCCAGGTGATCTGGCCGCTCCTCATGGGAGTCAACCGGGCCAAGTACTTCCTGATGACCGGAGATCGGATCTCTGGCGAAGAAGCGGAGAAGATGGGGCTCGTCAACTTCCTGGTCGAGGACGACGCGCTGATGGAGCGGGCGCTCGAACTCGCCGACCGTCTCGCAGCCGGACCGAGCTGTGCCATCTCGGCCTCCAAGGTAGCGGTCAACCAGTACATCAAGATGGTGTCGAACGTGGTACTCCCTCTCTCGCTCAAGCTCGAGGAGTGGAGCATGACCACGGACGACTTCAGAGAAGCAGTGATGGCCTTTGCGGAGAAGCGCGAAGCGAAGTTCACCGGGAAGTAGCCGCGAATGATTCCATACGTCTAGGAAGACTCGAGTTCGGGCAGTGGGCGGTGGGCGACCTCGACCGCCTCGGGACTCGGGATGCCGAGCAGGTTCAGTACCAGGATGGCGGTACGCTCGGGCGCTTCGAAGTCAATGACATCGTCCAGGCACGCGGCCGCGAGCGCGAACACCGCCCCCCCCACCGCGACGAGCGTGGCCTCCAGATCCTCGACACTGAAGCGGCCGGCCTCGATGCCGAGGCGGACGTCCCGCGCGAAACGCGCGCCGAACCCCGTCTGCAAGTGGGGAGCCGACAGCCTGGAGTTGGCCATGAATCGGCCCCAGTCCGGCTCGGCGATGACTCGCTCCATCATGTTGCGAACAGAGGCGGCCACCACCTCGGCCGGATCATCCACCACGTCAGCAATCTGGTCGAGGGCGCGGGCAAAGGTCTCTTCTACCTCACCGATCATCGCCTCGACGATGGCCTCTTTCGACTCGAAGTGGTTGTAGAAGGAGCCGAAGCCCACGTCGGCCTGCTCGGTGATCTCCTGGATCGTGGTGGCACCCGTGCCCTTGCGGGCCATGACGGTGCGCGCTGCTGCCAGCAACTTGGCGCGGGTCCGCTCACGCCGGCGGCTGGCGCGTCCGCCGGCAGGTGCCGCGGCGGGGTTCTCCTTGGGCATCGTCTCGGTCCCTTCGGTCAATGGCTCAGCTCATGCCCTGCCATCAGAAGTGAAGTTGTATCAAACATGGTGCCCGCTCACGGTACGCCAACCTCGAGCGGGGAATCAGTCGGCGTCTCGGCCTGCTACCCGCCTGCGCCGTACCAGATGGGCGACGACCAGGCGCGCTCCTGGATCGTCGGGGGCAGATCGCTGCGAGGCTTGGCATCGGCGCGAAGCGCCTCCCAGGTGGACCATCGGCAGGTCGGGTTCTCGAGCACGCGCAGGTAGTAGAACGACTCCTGACCTGCCTGGAACTCCGGATCCCGCCAAAGAGCGTCGAGTTGCATCGCACCGACCCCCTCGCTCACGGAACAGTCGGCCAGGTCTACGCGCGCTTCGTTGTCCGGGCAGCGATGTGTCGCCGGGTCCACCGCCAGACCGTCCGAACAGGCGACGTCGAACACTTTTTCGTGTGTCTTTCCGCCCTCTTCCCAGCCTTTGACCACTTGCAACCGCTGAAGAGGTGCGCCCGAGGGATCGGCCAGAGCCAGCACCCAGAACCGGGGGACGCGACTGCCGTCGGCCGGGAGATCGGCGCCCATCGCTACACCTTCGGCGTAGGCACGAGTCACGCCGTCGGATGCGTCGAGTAACGACTCGTCGAAATCGTAGCCAGCGAAGAAACGCAATCGAATGCGCGGCCCCGAGGTGGCGAATGTCTCCTTGCGGCGGAAGGCCTCGTAGATCGCCTCGCGCGTGTTCTCCTCGGCCCAGACCGCCGCGAGCCCCGAAGCACCCCAGTACTCGAATACATTCAATGCCAGATAGGTCGTGTCGTCGACGTCCTTCACGAGGTCGGGGGCCAGGATGCGGGCCGCCACTCCGAGGAGCGCACCAGCGGGAACCGACCCCCGTCGCTCAGGTGTACCGTCCAGCAGACCGGCCTTCGAGTAGTAGTCTTCTTCGCGGTCGGCCCCACCGCCAAGGTGGGTATCGGTGGAACCGATCAGACCAAACTTGTACGGGTTGAGGGCGCCGCCAGCCGCAATCTCGAGCCCATTGCGATAGGCCTCACGGACGTAGCTGCCCTCTGGCTTGCTGGGGAGCTTCGATGCGATGCGGAAGGGCATGATCTCGAAACCCGCCCATTCGTCCGTATCCGAAAGCAAAGGGTGAGTCTCCGATGTGCCCTTGATCTGCGTAACCTCGACCAACGGCTCATTGCGCATGCGCTGGGCCCCGTAGTCATCGTCAACCGGATCACCAGCCCAATCGATGCGCTGGAACATCGCCCCGTTCGATCCATTCGAGTTGTGGGGAATGGCGAGCGACTCGATGCCCTGCGCGCGCAGCGTATCCATCCAGTCCCACAGGCCCTCGGGATTCCGAGAGTTGAGCCGCGAAAAGGGCAATTCGGGCAAGGCATCGGTGGCCCGGAAGATCACGTTGCGATGCAGGT
>JAAELW010000164.1 GCA_024226235.1 bacterium | reverse complement strand
GGTCGGGACCGCGACCTCGGGAAGTGTGCTCTTGCCCGATAGCACGTCGTAGAGCTGGTGCTCAGGGGATGCGATGCCGTAGGCACTGCTGGCGTTGGCCTGGGGGTCCAGGTCGACGAGCAGGACCGGCCGCTCGGCCGCGGCTATCGAGGCAGCCAGGTTGACCGCGGTCGTGGTCTTGCCGACGCCCCCCTTCTGGTTGACGACTGCGATGACTCGAGCGCTGGTCTGGACGGGAGGGGGCTGAATGGGGGCGGCCTCTCGGTCTGGGCAAGGGTGCCCGCCTAGGGGTTCTATCACCGGTCCTTTGGGGAGTCCAGTGTTCCACGGGGAACGTTCGAGGGTCTAGGAGCCTGGTGGCTACTCCTGCTCGAGTGTCGGCGTGGCTGGATGCTTGGAGCTTCAGGGCCTCAGCTGCGGTGATGGTTCCGGAGCTCTGCGGTAGGCCGGGGTTCGGGGGAAGGGCGGGAATGTTCCCCGTGGAACACAGCTTTCAAACTTCGAGACTCGCTTCTAGTTCGGAGCAGTCTCGAGCCTGACCACGTGGCGGCAGCTCCCGGCGAGCTCGTAGGTGTAGACCTCTGCATCTCCCGGGAGGGTGCTCACGTCTGCACCAATCTGGCCGAGGATCCGGCGGCCGGGGACGAGGCCTGGGCGGGCTCGGATCAACCAGTCAGCAATGGGCCAGGTGGCGCGGGAAACTGCCACGTCGAAGTCGTCATCGGCCGACAATTGCTCGATTCGGGCTTGAAGTGCCTCGGCATTCGGCAGCGGAAGCTCGCGGATCATCGCACGCAGGAACGCGTGCTTCTTTCCAATCGGCTCGACCATTGTCACCTGCGCATCCGGCCGGAGCAGGGCGAGCACGATCGCCGGGAAACCGGCGCCGCTGCCGACGTCGAGCAGCCGAAATGGGCCATCGGGAAGATGACGGAGCAGTGGCAGCGCGTCGGCCACGTGCTCGCCCAGGATGGCCTCCACGGAGCTGGCGCCAGTCAGGCGAATCCGCTGATTCCAACTGTGGAGGCTCGTGGAATAGCGGCCGAGCGATTCGAGCTGGGGGGCAGTCAGTGCGACACCCGATGCCAGCGCGCCCAGTGCGCTGTGCACGTCGATTGTCACGGGCGGGGCGCTCCCGGTGGAACACACGCTGCCGGACACGTCCGGCGCATGTGTTCCCCGTGGAACATGCAGCCTGCAGTCTTACTCGTCGTCGCCAGAGGCCTGAGACGCCTTCTCAGCCTCTTCGTACTCCGCGGCACCTTCCGGCACGACGAGAACCTGACGATACCGACCTTCGCCTCGGCTCATCGTGGCCACACCATCGCTCTCTCGTAGTGCCACGTGGATGATCCGCCGATCGCGCGGGCTCATCGGCTCGAGCGCCACGGTTCGACCCGTATCCTGGGCTCGACGAGCTGCTCGCTCGGCGACACGCTCGACGAAGTCGTCGCGGCGCCCACGGTTGCCTTCGACATCGATGATGATGCGCTTCGGATCTTCGTCGTTTCGGCTAGCCGCCTGGTTTGCGAGCAGCTGGATGGCATCCGGGGTCCTCCCATCACCAGCCGTCAGCCCATTCGCCGCAGTGCCTGTCACTTGATAGACGATGAACTTCTCTTCCTCGGTTTCCTTGGCGATCTGGAACGGGCCAAGTCCCATCCGCTCGATCACTCCGAGCACGAACTCACCAATCGGGCCGATATCACCCTGAGCCTCACCCGTGGACGGGCCCAGATCCTCCGCCGGTGCTTCGGGCTCCGCTGCAACCCGTTCACGATCGCTATCGCCATCCCGGTCTCGACCACGGTCCCGATCCCGGTCGCGGCCGCCGCGGCCTCGACCTCCTCGATCCCCTCGATCCCGATCACGTCCCCCGCGGCCTCGATCGCCCCGGTCGTTCCGATCGTTCCGATCACTCCGCCCGCGAGACTCTCGCGGGCCCCGATCGCGTGATCCACCGCCATCAATCGTGCCTACTGACGAGCTTGGCTGGGCGACGACGAGCACACGGCCCGCGAGTCCGGAAACACTCTCACCGAACTCGGCGATCGTCAGATCCGCACGGTCCATTCCGAAGTAGGTCGCAGCTTTTGCGATGGCTTCGTCGGAATCGTTTGCAAGGAACTCGTGGGCTTCGGATTTCGGGTCGTACATATTTCATATCTCCTTCGAGGTCGATTCATTTCTCAGCGACAGGCTTCTTGTCGCGATTCGTCACCACTTGCTGACCAATGCCGATCAATGTGCTGACGAACCAGTACAACACCAGGCCCGAAGCAAACTGATAGAACAGCACCGTGAACATCACGGGCATGATGGTCATCATCATTCGTTGCTGCGCCGGATCCATCGAGCCCGACGGTGTGAGCTTCTGCTGCAGGAACATTGCGCCGCCCATCAGGATCGGAATCACACGCACGGGTATGTCGACACCGGGCAGAACGAACAGCGCTTCCGGTTGCGAAAGATCAGTAATCCAGCCAACGAAAGGCTGTTGGCGCAGCGCAATCGCACTCTGAAGCGCAAAGTAGAAACCGATGAACACCGGAAACTGCAGTAGCATCGGAAAGCAACCCGAAAGCATCGAGAAGGGGCTGACACCCTCGCGCTTGTAAAGCGCCATCATCTCCTGGCTCTGACGCTCTCGATCTTCTTTGTACTTCTCCTGGATCTCTTTCATCATCGGCGCGATGTCGCTCATGCGCTTCATCGATTTCATCTGTCGGGCCATCAGCGGCGCCATCAACAACCGCACCATGATCGTGATCAGGATGATGGACACCCCGTAGTTCGGAATCACCGAATACGCTGCGTCGAGTAGCCAGCCAAAGAACCGAGTCAGCGACGGAAACCAGCCCTTCTGGATGGCTTCATCGAGATGGGCACCAAATGCATCGAGCCGCGCTGTCTCTTTCGGCCCAAGATAGATGTGATACTCGGTGTCGAAGTGCTGGCCCGGCGGAAGGTCCATCTGTTCGATCGACAACTCCGTATGCACGGTGCCTTCCGAGATCGGGACTACCGATGCGGAAGCTCGCTCCGGTACTTCGGTTGCCACCGCAGCCAGGAAGTAGGTGGTGTCGGCCGCGATCCAATCCACATTGGTGTAGTTATGCCGGCCCTCGATCCCGCCTCCACCCATTCCCAGGAACGATCGAGTCGTCGTGATCGGAAGCAATTCGACATCGGTTTCACTCCGAACGGCAACCGAGTAGTCCGCGAAATCGGCACTGTCACGTGCGCGCATCGGCCAGCGAATCGCGAACTCAGGGCGCAGATGCCGATCCGAACCATTCTCGACTGCGATCCGCAAGCGCACCGCATAGTCGTCTTCGGAGAAGGTGTATGTCTTGCGAACCGAGACGCCTTCGTGCTCGAGCACGAAACTCCGCGTCAATGCATCGGACTCTTCCATCCGATACGACGCAGTACTGAGATCGCCATAACCGAGCCCTTCGAGAGGCGTCGTCAATGCACGCTCATCATCGACAAGAGTCGTCAGCTCGACCTTCGGGGCTCCATCCTGCGATGGATCATCGTATTTCTCGAGGTCCCACCGAAGTAGCGCGCCCCCACGGGTCGAGAGCTCCGCTTCGTACAACGCGGTCTTGATCGTCGTCCGCTCCTCCGCAACCTCTGCCGGCTTCGGTACCGCTGCTGGCGCTTTGGAAGGGGTGACGACGTCAGCCTCTGCCGGAGAAGACGGCTCGAAGCCCTGATCTGCCGGAAACCCGGGCTCATCACTTGATTGGGTGGTTTTAGCCTCGCTCGGGTTCTCCTCGAGATATCGCTGCTGCTTCTCGCCGGTGTACATCGTCCAACTCACGACCACGACGAGGGAGAGGGTCATTGCGAGCAGGAAATTACGATCCATCGCGTTTCCCTCCAGCCGCGGGAACCGGATCGATGCCGCCGGGATGGAAAGGGTGGCAGCGCCCTATCCGGCTCACCGCCAGAACGACGCCGCGCCACGGCCCGTGCTGGCGAAGCGCCTCGATTGCATACTCGGAGCAACTGGGCGAAAAGCGGCACGCTCCGCCGAAATGCGGAGAAAGAACAACCTGATAGACACGCACCGCGACCACCAGCAGCTGTGAGATCAGCCTACTCATCGAGCCAACTCCGTCAGCTCACTGGCGATCTCTTCCGCGCTCCGCTCTGCAGATCCAAACCGAGCAATCACCACCAGGTCACCCTCGGGGAGCGCAGACCGATTTCGCCGAAACCAATCCCGCACCCGTCTCTTGATGTGATTTCGAGCCACCGCGTTACCCACCTTCCGGCTCACCGCCAGCCCGAGACGTGTTTCGAAAGGCTCGAGACTCTTGCCCCGAACCAATACGAAATGACGTCCCACCCGGCGTCTACCAGTTCGCTGGACACGCCGAAAATCCTTCGGGTTGCGCAGGCGGGAATCCCGCCGAAGGCGCTGGGAGCCCTCTCTTTGAATGGAGAGGTGTTCGGGCATCGCTGTCCACGGAGAGGAAAGACCGTGGCCGTGGGTCGTGCCTACTTGGACGAAACGCCGACGGCTAGCCGTTTTCGGCCCTTGGTCCGGCGTCGCTTGATCACCGCCCGACCACTCTTGGTCTTCATCCGAGCACGAAAGCCATGGGTACGAAGACGGCGAATTCGGCTCGGCTGATAGGTTCGCTTCATAGTCTGGGCAATTCCTGGCCAGGCCCTGCGGGGCCCAGAGAGCGCGGAATCCTACCCCTCGGACCATCGAAGCGCAAATGGAACCGAGGATTCGTCTGTCGCCGGTTTCCATCGGTCGAGAGCCTCTACAGAGTGGTATGATTCCCCCGCCGATCAACCATGGGGGTGAGTCGACACGTATGCCGGGGCTGACTGGCTGGCTGACAAAGCGAATTGTCTATCGCCACGCCTCGTTACACCGGCTTTGTCGTAATGTCGGCCCTTATCTCCATCATTATTTTATTTCTTGAATGAAGAAGAACCAGAGAAGAGGCGGGATGCAATGAAGCTCTTGATCGAAAAGGGTGATCTGCAACGAGGCCTCGGTCGCCTCCAGGCTATCGTCGAAAAGCGCAACTCGATGCCGATCCTGGCCAACGTGCTGCTCACTGCATCTGGAGATGGCGCAGACGGCCAACTCGAGCTTGCGGCAACCGATCTCGAAGTCGGCATTCGCGGATCCCAGATCGCGGACGTTTCTACACCCGGTGCAGTGACGGTTTCCGCTCGTAGATTCTACGACATCGTCCGCGAGCTTCCCGACGAGAAGGTCCAGCTTCACGCGACCGACAACAACTACCTCGAAATCCGTTGTCAGCGATCGCGCTTCTCACTCGCGGGTACCGACGCAGAGGAGTATCCGAACCTTCCCGAATTCGCGCCGGAACAGCTTGCAAAGCTCCAGGCTGCTGTTCTCAGCCAGATGATCGAGCGTACGATGTACGCCGCATCGGTGGATGAAACCCGATACAACCTGAATGGCGTGTATTTCGAGGTTCTTCCGGATGAAGAGAAGATCCGCATGGTTGCGACGGATGGCCATCGGCTCGCGCTCGTCGATCGCGGTATTGGCAGCGATGCAGCTGGGCTTGAAAGCGGCGTGATCATTCCGCGCAAAGGCCTGGCCGAATTGAAGCGGCTGGTTGACGAGGAAGATGCCGACGAGATCGAGCTCGGTTTCGAAGGCAATAGCGGTCTCGTACGCAAGGGCAGTGTGACGTTGGTCATGCGACTCATCGAAGGGGAATTCCCGAACTATCGGGACGTGATCCCGAACAACATCAAGCGCCCGTTCACGCTCTCCGCCGAACCCTTTACACGTGCACTACGTCGCGTTGCGTTGCTTTCGGTCGAACGCAGTCGTGCCGTCAAGCTCGATTTGAGTGACGGCACTTTGTTGATTTCCTCGAACAGTCCGGATCTGGGCGAGGCCTCCGAGGAGCTCGATTTCGACTACGCCGGTGAAGCGGTTTCGGTCGGCTTCAACGCCCGTTACCTGCTCGACGCGTTGGGGGCTCTGGGCACGAAAGAGGTGCAACTGGGTCTTCAGGACGGCAATACAGCGGTCGAGATCCGGCCTACCGATGATGCGGATAGCGTTGCGATCGTGATGCCGATGCGCATCTAACAGAGCCCAATCCGGGGCCATTCAGAATCTTCGAAAAGACGTCGTAACCCGCTAATTCCATTCGCGTTTTCTCCCTTCTTGGGGGTTTACGGGGCTCTGACGGTTGGATACCCTTCCCATGCGCTCCGGGCTCCCACACGGCAGTTCGCTGTACCCGGGGGGGCATCCAAATTCGGAAGCGCCGGTAGCGGGATGCTCGCACCGACATGCGCGGGACGGGTTGCAGGCTTCAACGTTGCAGGCTTCAACGGTTTTGCCGCGACACCGCCGGCGCGCAGCAAGGCAGGTCGACGGGTGAGCTACGACGCGAGTTCCATCGAGGTTCTGGAGGGTCTCGATCCGGTCAGGAAGCGTCCCGCAATGTATATCGGGACCACGGGGCCCGACGGTCTTCATCATCTCGTCTACGAGGTCGTCGACAACTCGATCGATGAGGCGCTTGCGGGCTTCTGCAAGGAAATCCTGGTCACGATCCACGATGACAATTCAGTCACCGTGGTGGACGATGGCCGCGGGATTCCGGTCGGTGAACATCCGACGGAGAAGCGCCCGGCAGCAGAAGTAGTTCTCACGACCCTTCACGCGGGCGGGAAGTTCAACGAGTCGTCCTACAAGGTATCTGGCGGCTTGCACGGTGTAGGTGTGTCCGTCGTCAACGCGCTTTCGGAATCTCTCGAACTCGAGATCAAGCGCGAAGGCAAGGTCTGGGTCCAGCGCTATGAGCGTGGCGACCCCGTCACGCCTTTCACCGAGACGGGTTCGAGCGATGCGACGGGTACCAAGGTCACCTTCCTTCCCGATTCGCAGATCTTCCAGACCGTCGATTTCTCGTTCGATGTGCTCTCCCAGCGCCTCCGCGAGCTGGCGTTCCTGAATGCCGGAATCCGAATCCTGATCAAGGACGAGCGCACCGGCAAGGAGCACGATTTCTGTTTCGAGGGTGGCATCGTGTCCTTCGTCGAGCATCTGAGTCGGACGCGTCAGCCGCTGCACACCCCGCCGATTCACATCGTCGGCGAGCGGGTGATTCCCACAGCGAGCAGGGACATACCGGTCGCGATCGAAATTGCTCTTCAGTACAACGATTCGTACAACGAGAGCGTCTTCAGCTTCGCAAACAACATCAACACCGTGGAAGGCGGAACCCATCTGATTGGCTTCCGCACGGCGCTCACGCGCACGCTGAACCGTTACGTGTTGGCCCGACAGAAGAACGGCAAGGGGCCCAAGAAGGACGAAGGGCTATCCGGCGACGATGTGCGCGAGGGTCTCACCGCTGTCATCTCGGTGAAACTCCCGCAGCCCGAATTCGAGGGTCAGACGAAGACGAAGTTGGGAACCAGCGAGGTGCGAGGGCTGGTCGAAGGCCTGCTCTATGAGAAGCTGCTCGAGCAACTGGAAGAGAATCCGGCCATCGCCAGGGCGATCACCTCGAAAGTGGTCGATGCAGCCCGGGCGCGCGCTGCGGCGCGCAAGGCCCGTGACCTGGCCAGACGCAAAGGGGCTCTCTCGGATCACAGCTTGCCGGGCAAACTCGCCGATTGTCAGGAGCGCGATCCCGCGAAGAGCGAACTCTTCGTGGTCGAGGGCAACTCGGCCGGTGGGACTGCAAAGCAGGGTCGCAGCCGTGAGTTCCAGGCCATTCTTCCACTGCGCGGCAAGATCCTGAACGTCGAACGCGCGCGGCTCGATCGCATGCTGTCGAACGCCGAGGTGCAAGCGATCATCGCAGCGCTTGGCTGTGGGATCGGCGAGGAATTCAACGCCGAGAAGGCCCGCTACCACAAGGTCATCATCATGACCGATGCTGACGTGGACGGTAGCCACATCCGCACCCTGTTGCTGACGTTCTTCTTTCGCCAGATGCGCGATCTGATCGACCGGGGCTATGTCTACATTGCGCAACCGCCTCTGTTCAAGGTCAAGAAGGGTCGCAGCGAGCGCTACGTGAAGGATCAGCCCGCGCTCGATGTCTATCTGCTGGATCTCGCGTTCCAGAATCTCCAGGTCGAAAGCGGTCCGGACCATCAGTCACTGAGTGCCGAGGCGTCGCGCAGCATCGTCGAATTGGCCGGAGATTATGCGGCATCGATCGAGCATCTCGCCCTGCGGCGGATCGATGAGCGAATCGTCGATGCGGTGGTCCAATGCGGAGGGATCGGCGAGGACGATCTCCAGGACGAGGAGTGGCTGCAGACCCGGCTGGCCGACTTCACAGCCAAGCTCGAAGCCCTGCATCCGGAATGCACGGGTGCACTCTGGAACATCGAAGCCGATGCAGAACACGGCGGTGTCAAACTGGTTGCGATGAGCCGGCGCTCCGGCGCTCCGCTGCGCACCACCTTCGACCACGAATTCGTCCGCACTGCGGATCTCTCGCGGTTGATGGCACTGGCTGAACGCATTCGCGAAGCGGGGGCCGAACCGTACCGGGTGGTGACGGGTGAGCCGGATGAGCAACCCGAAGAGTTTGCAAGTGCCCAGGAGCTCCGCACCGACGTCCTGAAACGAGCCGAAAAGGGTCTATCGATCCAACGCTACAAGGGCCTGGGTGAAATGAACCCGGATCAGCTGGCCGAAACCACGATGAATCCGGACAAGCGGACCTTGCTACAGGTTCGCGTCCAAGATGCGGTCGAGGCCGATCTCGTCTTCACCACGTTGATGGGTGACGATGTCGAGCCGCGTCGTGAGTTCATCGAAGAGAATGCACTCAAGGTGCAGAACCTGGACATCTAGAGATGGCCGAAGAGACGACGGAAGCGCCCGAGGCCCCGGTGTCGCAGACCGACACTCCTGATCCCCAGGCGGCCGCCCAAGCCACCGGAAACGATGGAGACGGCAACGACAACGATGGAGGCGCACCGACCGGCGGTGGTGGAGACGGGGGTGCCAACGACGCACTGCCTGTGAACATCGAGGACGAGGTGCGTGGATCGTTCCTCGACTACTCGATGTCGGTGATCGTGAGCCGCGCACTGCCCAAGGTCGAAGACGGCCTCAAGCCCGTGCATCGGCGGATCCTCTACGCGATGCACGACGAAGGCTTGCAGCCGAACCGGCCCTTCCAGAAGAGCGCTGGAGTCGTGGGTGAGGTGATCAAGCACTACCACCCCCACGGCGATTCCTCGATCTACGAAGCCATGGCACGCATGGCCCAGGACTGGTCACTGCGATACCCGCTGGTCCATGGCCAGGGCAACTTTGGTTCGATCGATGGAGATCCGCCGGCCGCCTATCGCTACACCGAGGCCCGCCTGCGGCCGATCGCCACTGAGCTGCTGCGCGACATCGATCGGGAAACGGTCGACTTCTCTCCGAATTTCGATGGCAACCAGGTCGAGCCGGTCGTGCTGCCAACCCGCGTTCCAAACCTGTTGGCGAATGGTTCCCAGGGCATCGCGGTCGGCATGGCCACGAACATTCCGCCCCACAACCTGGGGGAGTTGATCGACGCCATCCAGGTACTGGCGGGCAATCCGGATTGCTCCGTGGACGATCTGCTGGAGAAGCTCCCGGGACCCGACTTCCCGACCGGCGCATTGATCTGCGGTACCGAGGGCATCCGATCGGCCTATCTGACGGGTCGTGGCCAGATCACAGTGCGCGGTCGGGCCGCATTCGAGGAGAGCAAGCGCGGCACCCGGATCGTCGTCACTGAAATCCCGTACATGGTGAACAAGGCCTCGATGGTCGAGCGCATCGCAGACCTGGTGCGCGAAGGAAAGGTCGACGGCGTCTCCGACCTGCGGGACGAGAGCGATCGCCGAGGCATCCGGGTGGTGATCGAGCTGCGCAGGGGTGCGCCTGAGGAAGTGATCCTCAACCAGATCTACAAGCTCACACCGCTTCAGACGACCTTCGGCGTGAACATGCTCGCGTTGGTTGGTGGTCGGCCCCAGCTGCTCTCGCTTCGCGAATGCCTCCAACACTTCCTGGATTTCCGTCGCGAGGTCGTGGCCCGACGGGCCGCCTATGATCTGGCGCAGGCCGAAGCCCGCGCCCATATCTTGGAAGGCTTCGCGATTGCACTCGATCACCTCGACGAGGTGATCGCGATCATCCGCGCCGCAGCGGATACACCGACTGCTCGCACGCAGCTGATGGAGCGCTTCGAGCTCTCTGAACGCCAGGCCCAGGCGATCCTCGATATGCGCCTGCGCTCACTCACGGCGATGGAGCGCCAGCGCGTGCTCGAGGAGCTCGAGGAGCTGCGCGCACGGATCGCCGAGCTGAAGTCACTGCTCGCCAGTGATGAGATGATTCTCGAGGTGATTCTCGAGGAACTCGACGAGATCCGTGAGAAGTATGCCGATCCGCGCCGAACCGAGATCACCGGTGCCGTCGAAGGCATTTCCACGGAGGATCTGATCGTCGAGGAAGACATGGTGGTCACCGTGTCCCATCGCGGCTATGTGAAGCGCAACCCGATCACCCAATACCGCGCGCAGCGCCGCGGCGGTAAGGGTCTGAAGGGCATGCAGACGAAGGAAGAGGATTTCGTCTCGAACCTGTTCATCGCCTCGACCCACTCGACGATCCTGTTCTTCACGAATCGTGGGCGCGTGCATTGGAAGAAGGTCTGGGAGCTGCCGCAACTGGGTCGAGCGGCCCGGGGAAAGGCACTCGTGAACCTGCTGGCACTCCAAGACGGTGAACGGGTCCAGGCGACCCTTTCGGTGCGTGACTTCGCAGAGGCCACCGATGATTTCGTGCTGCTATGCACGCGTCGGGGCGTCGTGAAGAAAACCAAGGTCGATGCCTACTCGAACCCGCGCCGCGGTGGAATCATCGCCATCAACCTGTCGGATGACGACGAGTTGATCGGTGCTCGCCGCACGAGCGGTAGCAACGAGGTGATTCTGGCCTCGAAGGTGGGCAAGGCGATCCGCTTCCCCGAAGACCAGATACGCGCAATGGGCCGCACCGCGGCTGGCGTGCGCGGCATGAACCTGGCTGGCAACGATGAGCTCGTCGGCATGGAGATCCTCTCCCCAGGCGCCACGGTGCTCACGGTGACGGAGCATGGCTACGGCAAACGCACGCCCCTGGACGACTACCGGATCCAGAACCGCGGCGGTCAGGGCATCATCACGATTCGTACCAGCAGCCGGAACGGTCAGGTGGTGGGTATCGCGCAGGTCGTGGACGACGATGAGGTCATGCTCATTACCAACGGCGGCAAGGTCCTGCGCTGCAAGGTGGAGACCATCTCGACGATGGGCCGTGCGACTCAGGGTGTGCGGATGATGGATCTGGCCAGCGGCGAGGGGTTGGTTTCGATGGCCCGGCTGGCGGACGACGACGCCGGATCCGCCTAGCCGAGGAGCATCCGTTGATCCGTTGGAAGCTGATCCTGCCCATCATCGCGATCGGGGTCGCCGCGTTGGGTGGTGTTGCATTGTTGGTGACCGCGCCCGAGGTGGACCAGATCGAGCGCCCCGCCTTCGTCCGCGCAGTGCGGGTGGTCGAGGTCGAGGCGCAGGCGCTTCCGCTGATCGTTCATTCCCAGGGGACGGTGGCACCACGTACAGAATCCGAGCTCGTACCCGAGGTTTCCGGCCGGATCGTCTGGAGTTCGCCGGCGCTGGTGTCTGGCGGTTTCTTCCGGGAGGGTGAATCGCTTCTTCGGCTCGACAGGGATGACTACGAAACGGCCCTGGCGCGCGCCCGTGCAAGCCTCGAGCGAGCCAAAGGGGAATGGGAGCACGCGAAGGCGACTCTCGAACGGCGGGAGGAGTTGGCGCGTCAGGGCGTCGCGAGCTCTTCACAGCTCGATGATGCCCGTCGCCAAGGGCGGGTTTCAGCAGCCGCGCTCGACGAGGCCGAGCTTGCACTGCGTCAGGCCCGTCGCGATCTCGATCGCACCGAAATACGCGCTCCATTCGATGGTCGTGTGCGGATCGAGCACGTCGACGTGGGCCAGTTCCTCTCACGCGGCCAATCCGTCGCGACGCTCTACGCCACCGACTACGTCGAAATCCGCCTGCCGATTCCGGATTCGGAACTCGCCTACCTGGATCTTCCGCTATTCGCAGGCGCCACGCTGGCAGAGGGTCCAACGGTCACTCTTCGCGCGCACTTCGCAGGATCCTCGCACACCTGGCGCGGGCGCATCGTTCGCACCGAGGGCGAGATCGATCCAAAGAGCCGCATGGTACATGCCGTGGCCCGAGTCGAAGACCCATACGCTACGTCGGAAGGCGGAGCGCCGCTTGCCGGTGTGTCGGATGGCGGAGCGCCGCTTGCCGTGGGGCTTTTTGTCGAGGCCGAGATCGAGGGGCCGATCGCAGAGAACGTGCTTCGGGTGCCCCGCGGTGCGCTGCGAGATCGCAACTACCTGCTCGTCGTGGGCGCCGATGACCGATTGCAGAAGCTGGAAGTGGAGCTGCTCCGGCTCGAGCGGGACGACGCACTCGTTCGTGCCACGCTCCCGCCGGGTGGTCGGGTGTGCGTCTCGCAGGTCGCGATGTTCGTTCCGGGCATGAAGGTCGATCCGCAACCAGTGACGCCGCCGCAGGACGAGCACGGGCCCGGGGAAGAAACCCACCGGTGAATCACGCCATCGCCTGGATGGCGCGGAATCCGGTCGCCGCCAATCTACTCATGCTGCTGCTCGTCACCGGCGGCGCGATGACGTTGCTGAGCATCCGGCAGGAAGAGTTTCCGGCGATCAACACGGACATGATCCGGGTCACGGTCGAGTACCCTGGGGCGGCGCCGACCGAAACGGAAGAAGGCGTCTGCATCCGGATCGAGGAAGAGATCGAAGGCCTTCAGGACATGGATCGGATGTCGAGCCTTGCGGTCGAGGGTGCCTGTGTGGTGACCGTCGAGTTGTTTCCGGGAAGCGATACCGACGTCAACCTCGATGAAGTCGAGAGCCGCATCAACGCGATCGACACCCTTCCCGAGGAAACCGAGAAGCCGGTCGTTTCGAAGCTGATAGTCCGCAGCCAGGTAGTGAGTATCGCGATCACCGGAGATCTGGAGGAATACTCGCTGGCAAAGCTCGGCCACACGGTTCGGGACGAGATCGCCGCGTTGGAAGGTGTCTCACAGGTCGATCTCGACTTCGTTCGTCCCTACGAAATCTCGATCGAGGTCTCCGAAGCGACGCTGCGCCGGCACGAGCTCAGCTTCGACCAGGTTGCGACGGCCGTGCGGCGTTGGTCCCTCGACATGCCCGGAGGTTCGGTGAAATCCGCCGGCGGGGAGATCCTGCTGCGCACCAAAGGCCAGGCCTATACCGGGCGCGATTTCGAGGACATCGTCGTGCTTACCCGCAACGACGGTACCACTCTCACTCTCGGCGAGATCGCAGACATCCGCGATGGTTTCCAGGAAGGAGACCTGAAGGCGCGTCTCGATGGTCGGCCCGCCGTGATCGTCAGCGTGCTCCGCATGGGCGAAGAGGACATTCTCGAAATCGCGGAAACGGTCTATGCCTACCTGGACGAGAAGCGTGACGGGCTCCCGGCCGGTGTGCAGCTGGTCCCATTCAACGATGAATCCAACAGTCTGATGATTCGTCTCGACTCGTTGCTCGGCAATGCGCGAAGTGGTCTCGTACTGGTCGTCCTCACGCTCGGTCTCTTCCTGCGCTTCCGCCTCGCTCTCTGGGTTTCGGCCGGTGTGCCGATCGCGTTCCTCGGATCGTTCCTGTTCTTTCCGGCCTTCGATCTGACGATCAGCACGCTCTCGATCATGGCCTTCATCCTGGTGCTCGGGATCGTCGTGGACGATGCCATCGTGATCGGGGAGAGCGTGTATGCCCACGAGCAGACCGGCATACCGCAGCTCGAAGCCGCCGTGCGTGGCACCCAGGATGTCTACATCCCGGTTCTGTTCGGCGTGATGACGACGGTCGCGGCTTTTCTGCCGTTGGTCCTGCTCGAAGGGCGCATGGGCGAGTTCTTCGGCTACATCGGCTCCACTGCCATCCTGTGTCTGTTCTTCTCCTTGCTCGAATCGCAGTGGATCCTGCCGGCACACCTCGGCCACCGACGCACGGAGAGCAAGAAGGGCGAGCCGAACATCCTGGTTGGGACCTGGTTGACATTCCAGAGCACACTCAGCTCAGGCCTGGAACGCTTCGCCCAACATACGTATGGCCAGTTCCTGCGCATCACGCTCGAATGGCGCTACCTGACACTCGCGACCGCTGTCGGTGTGTTGATCCTCACGCTGTCGCTGTTGGCCAGCGGAAGGCTCCGCTACCAGTTCTTTCCGGCCGTCGAAGGCGACATCGTCTATGCCACTCTCACGATGCCGAGCGGCATTCCGCTCGAAGTGACCGAAGCCGGAGTGCGGCAGATGGAAGCCGCTACGGAGCGGTTGCGAGCCAGGATCGACGCCAACCGCGACGGACCGAGTGTGATCCGGCAGGTGCTCACGACGATCGGACAGCAACAGGCCCGTGACGGACCGCCCGACATGCGCATTGCAGTGGGGGGCTCCCATCTGGCGGAAATGTCGCTCGAGCTGATCCCCGATGCGGAGCGCGACATCGGGGCCTTCGAGATCCGCGACCTCTGGAGGGAGGAGATCGGTGCGATTCCAGATGCCGTCGAGTTGGCGCTGAACGCCAATCAGTTTTCTGCGGGAGAGGCGCTCGAGATCCAGCTGCGAGGTGGCAGCGTCGAGGAGCTGATCGCAGCGGCGGGTAGCTTGAAACGGGAGCTGGCGACCTACGCCGGCGTGTTCGACGTCGCCGATTCCTACCGAGCCGGAAAACAAGAGGTCAAGCTCTCCGTCAAGCCGGGTTCCCGGCCGCTCGGAATCGCGATCGACGATCTGGGGCGTCAGGTTCGTCAGGCCTTCTATGGTGAAGAAGTGCAGCGTGTGCAGCGCGGGCGCGACGATGTGCGCGTGATGCTGCGCTACCCGGAGGACGAACGGAAGAGCCTGGCCGCATTGGAAACGATGCGCATCCGAACCCGTGACGGAATCGAAGTGCCTTTCGCTGCGGTGGCCGAAGTCGAGTTGGGTCGCGGTTTCGCGTCGATCCGCCGCTCGGATCGCATGCGCGTGGTGAACGTGACAGGCGAGATCGACCGCACTGTCACGACCCCGGAAGCCGTGTTGGGCCGGGTGCAAGAACAACTGCCGCGCCTCCTCGAACCCTTCCCCGGCATGAGTTACCGGCTGGAGGGCGAGCAGCGCGAGCAAGCCAAGGCGGCTGGAGGGCTGCTGAAAGGCGTCGTGCTCGCGTTGCTCTTGATCTACGGGCTGCTCGCCATTCCGCTCAGCTCCTATTCCCAACCGTTGATCATCATGAGTGTGATCCCATTCGGGACCGTGGGTGCACTGCTCGGCCACTACATCATGGGCTGGGACGTCGTCTTCTTCTCGGTCCTCGGCATCGTTGCGCTCTCTGGAGTGGTAGTGAACGCCAGCCTGGTGCTCGTCCACTTCGTCAACCGGGCGCGGGCGCAAGGCTTGGGCATTCGTGAGGCCGTGTTGAAAGCCGGTACCGAGCGCTTCCGTCCGATCTTCCTGACATCCGCCACGACCTTCCTCGGCCTCGTCCCGTTGATGTTCGAAGCCAGCGTCCAAGCCCGACCGCTGGTTCCGATGGCCATCTCACTGGCCTACGGCGTGCTCTTCGCCGCCGCCGTCACCCTCGTTCTCGTCCCCAGCCTGTATCTGGTGCTGGAAGATCTGCGTAGCTTGCGGACCGCACGGATCGTCGAGTCAGGGGTTGCCGAGCCGGAAATGACTCCAGAGCAGGACAGCTGATAGGCAGACTCTGGGATCTCCCCGCACCACGAGCAAATCCCCCGGGGGGAGGCCAAGACTTGATCCCTGCCCGACGCCGGCTAAAAACCCGCCCATGTCCCCCAATGGCCTGGACCTCTCTCGCTCGAAAGCTCTCTTCCGCCGCGCCAAGCGCTTCATCCCCGGCGGCGTGAACAGCCCTGTTCGCGCCTACGGGTCGGTTGGAGGGACCCCGCCCTTCATCGCGTCTGGCAAGGGACCCCACGTCACTGACGAAGATGGCAACAGCTACATCGACTACGTCGGCTCCTGGGGTCCGCTGATCCTTGGCCACGCTGACCCGCGCGTGGTTCGGGCGGTCAAGCGGGCGGCCTCCGCGGGCACCAGCTTCGGAGCGCCGACCGAAGCCGAGATCGAAATCGCAGAGCAGGTCTGCCAGGCCGTGCCCAGTGTCGCGCAGGTTCGATTCGTCTCGTCGGGTACCGAAGCGACGATGAGCGCGATTCGGCTGGCGCGGGCCGCGACGGGTCGGAAGAAGATCCTGAAGTTTGCGGGCTGTTACCACGGCCATTCCGATGCACTGCTGGTCGGCGCAGGCTCCGGTGTCGCCACCCTCGGTATTCCGGGCTCTCCTGGCGTACCCGAGGAATTCGTGAAACTCACCATCCAGGCGGCGTACAACGATCTGTCGTCTGTGGCATCCGCGTTCAAGCACCACGGCAAGGAGCTGGCCTGCGTGTTGGTCGAGCCCGTGGCCGGCAACATGGGCTGCGTACCGCCGTTGCCCGGCTTCCTTCAGGGCCTGCGGGACCTCTGCGATCGTCATGGCGCACTGCTGGTATTCGACGAGGTGATGACGGGTTTCCGAGTCGCCTGGGGCGGTGCCCAACGCCTCTACAAGGTGAAGCCGGATCTCACGACCTTTGGCAAGGTGATCGGTGGGGGCTTGCCCGCTGCGGCCTATGGGGGAAAGAAGGAGCTGATGCAGCAGATCGCTCCTGCCGGGCCGGTCTACCAGGCCGGGACCCTGTCCGGGAACCCGCTGGCCATGGCTGCTGGGCTCGAAACCCTCAGACGGCTGGCTGAGCCAGGGGTCTACGACGCGCTGGCCGAGAAGACCGCGCTGCTGACTGAGGGCCTGGCCAAGCGCGCCGAGGCAGCAGGTCTGGAGTTCACCACCACAGCGGTCGGGGGGATGTTCGGGTTCTTTTTCCACCCGGGGCCGGTGCGGAACTTCGAGGACTCCAAGAAGGCCCACGAGGCCCGCTTCCAGGCCTTCTTCAAGAGCCTGCTGGAGCAAGGCGTCTATCTGGCCCCTTCGCCTTTCGAGGCGGCTTTCGTCTCACTGGCCCATCGGCCGGCCGAGCTCCAGCAGACCCTCCAAGCCGCTGAAATCGCGTTCGAAAAGGCCGCACGGGTGCGTTGAGGGCCCCCGGGCCATGGGCTAGGATCCGCGCCGCTTCGCTACCGGGGTGGGCTCGGCCAGTTCTCCGGTAGAAGGTACAGATCGTGAAGCAGGATCAGTTCGGCCAGCATGGCCAGGGCGGTCGGGACGACGGGTCCGACGGGAGCCTCCCGGGTGGGGGAAACCGCGCGATGGCCCGCGCCAGCGAGGCCGTCTTTGCCATCCCGATCGGTGGGCTCATCGGCTGGGCGGCAGATCGTTGGTTCGGGACGGATCCCTGGCTGGCGATGATCGGTCTGGGTTTGGGATTCACAGTATTCGTCCGGAACCTGTTCCGGCTCCGAAAGCTGGTCGAGGAAGTGGCCCTCGCAGCACCCCGGCAAGAAGACGATCAAGCGGCTTGGATGGCGCCGGACGATGACGACGACGAACCGACGTGGATGACTCTAGGCAACGATGACGACTGACCCGACAGAAACGATGCATCAGGGCTCCGTGCTCGGCTGGAACCTCGCGTTCTCCGCGGGGGCCACGGCCGCGTCGTTTGCATGGGTATCGCCGCGCTTCGCATTCGCGCTGGCGTTGGGCGCTGCGCTCGAGGTCGTGAACTTCCGCTCGCTCTACCGCTCCTGCCATCGCATCTTCGGGTTGGGCGCCGAGGGTGTTTCCGGTACCGGGCCGGCAGTGGGTGCGTTCGGCTTGCGTTTCGTGCTGCTGGCCGCAGTGCTGTTCTTTGCCATTCGCGAGGGCTTGCACCCCGTTGGCCTGGTGGTGGGCCTCTCGCTGATCATGCCGGCGGTCGTCGTCGCTGCCTGGCGCGCCCGACCGGCGATCGATCCGAACGCGCCTGTACAGCCGGACGACGATCCGGACTGGGATACCTGGAACCCCTGGCTGGCCCATGAGAATGCGCCGACCGATGATGAAGAGGACGACATCTCGTGAACGTCTTCCACGGCCTCGAGCACGCCACCCATATTCCGTGGGTGATCTGGTCCTCGCTGTTCGCCGGAGGCCTGCTGCTGCTGAGTGGTGTGATGATCCGCTCGAAGCTCGCCGCGGCCAACGGCGGAATCATCCCCGACGAGGGCTTCACCCTTCGCAACGTCATCGAGTTGCTGGTCGAGATGCTCGCCGGCCTCGCCGAAGACAACATGGGGCCGAACTGGCGGAAGTACTTCCCCTTCATCGGGACGCTCTTCCTGTTCATCCTGTTCTCGAATCTGCTCGGCTTGATCCCGACCCTCGATGGCGCCACCAGCAGTGCGGGCACGACCTGGGCATGGGCGATCATCTCGTTCGTGATCCACCAGTACGTGGGGATCAAAGAGCACGGCTGGTCCTACGTGAACCACTTCCTCGGACCCAGCCTCTACGATCTGAAGCTCGGCGAGAAGACCTACCATCTGCGACTGATGGCGCCGCTTTACGCGCCCATCGAGTTGCTGTCGCACCTCTCCCGGGTCTTCACGCTGGCCGTTCGGCTGCTTGCGAACATGTTTGCAGACCACACCGTGGTGGCGGTCTGGCTCGGTCTCGTTCCGGTCGTCGTACCGGCCATATTCATGGGCTTGGGCGTGCTCGTCGCGTTCCTCCAGGCTTATGTCTTCGCGATGCTTTCGATGATCTACATCGGCTTGGCCCTCGAAGAGGCCCACTAGCTCTCACCAAGGAGATCCTTTCCCATGCGTAAGTTCGCCAACCTTCTCTTCTGGACGCTCGTCGTCTTCCTCGTGCCCGTCGCGGCTTTTGCCCAGGACGGTGGCGGAAGCGACGCCAGCTGGGGCTACGCGCTCGGCGCCGGCATCGCGATCGGCTTTGCCGGTCTCGGCTGCGGCATCGGTCAAGGCCTGACCGCGGGTAACACCACCGCTGGAATCGCCCGCAACCCGGGCGCCGCGGGGGCGATGTTCACCAACTTCATCCTCGGCATGGTGCTGATCGAGTCGATCGCGATCTATGGCCTCGTGATCGGTTTCCTGCTTCAGGGCAAGATCCAATAGCACCGGGGCCAATCGCCTGATGAATGGCCCGGTGGCTTCGCGCTGCCGGGCCTTTCGTCGTCTCCAGGGGCGGGGGACTCCGAGGTTGTCTCTGACGAGAGTGAAGTGAAGCCTCCGGGTAGAAGCAGCGACGCGGGTCTCACCCCGTGTTGATTCCCCGAGCCGCAACCGAGCTTCCGCCCGGAGGCTTCTGCCCGCGTGATCCCCGGTCCCGTCGAGGGATGCTTGCGGGCTGACGCCGTGAAGCGTCATGCCATTTCGCAAACGCAAGCCACGTGCCACTCTCTGCCGATGCCCGACCGGTTCGAAACGCGAATACCCACGCGGAGTTGTAGGGCCATGGATTTTGTGGGCGGCGAGCGCCGTGAACCCCCGTGCGGAGACCTGACGTGAACACGGGTGCGCGCGGCGTGTTCATCGTCTTCGAAGGCGTCGACGGCAGCGGGAAGTCGACCCAGGTGGCCAGGCTCGTCCAGTGGCTGGAAGCTGGCGGGCACACAGTGGTATCGACTCGCGAGCCGCACGAATGCGCGGCCGGGCGTCGCATCCGCGAGATGGCCCGAAGTGGCGAGAGCGTGAGTGCCGAGCAGGAGCTGGCCTGGTTCCAGGAGCAGCGCCGCGAGCACGTGCGCGATGTGATCGAGCCCGCGTTGGCGGCCGGAAAGATCGTGGTCTGCGACCGGTACTACCTCTCTTCGGTTGCCTACCAGGGAGCCCGAGGCTTGGATCCCGAGCGCATCCTGGCCGAAAGCGAGGCGAATTTTCCTGCGCCAGATCTGGTCTTGCTGCTCGATCTCTCTCCGGAGGCCGGCCTGGCCCGCGTGGCCGTCCGTGGGGCTCCAGCCGAGCCGGCATTCGAGCAGCCCAAACGTCTTCAGGCGGTCGCAGCGATCTACCGCACCCTCGCCCTCCCCTTTCTGGTGCGAGTCGATGCAAGCGGCCAAGAAGCCGCCATAGCCACCGACCTGCAACAGATCGTTTCCCAGACGCTGCGCAAAAGGAGTTAAGAAACGGGGCCGCTTCTTACGGTTCGGGGGCAGGCGGAAGGGGCGGGGCGCCGGCATGCAGGCGTCGCATCTTCAGTGCGGCCCAGCCGATCAGGAGCAGGGATCCGGCGAGCAGTGCTGGGTTGGTATGACCATCGAAAGTGGTGAAGCCCTGGATCGGGAAGTCGTCGGCAACAGACAGCGCCACCAGCCCCACACCGTTCATCAGCCCCTGGAGCAGGATGCCGGGGAGCAGGGAACCCGTAGCCAGGCGTAGGCCGCCGAGGGCGGCGCCTTCGAACAGCGACTGGGCAATGATGACGATGGCTGCGTACTCGTGGGTCGGCCCGGTGAGCGAACGCGCGAGCGCGAACAGGACCGTGCTCCATACCAGGCCACCGCGTGCACCCAGATGCGCCACCGCACCCTGCTGAATCACACCGCGGAAGAAGAACTCTTCGATGACGGGCCGCAGCAGGACGGCGAAGAGCATGATCTCGAGGGTTCGCAGCCCGCTCCCGCCCCCACTGCTGGAATCGACCGCGGATGCTGGCTCGGGGCGTTCGAGCCAGATGGCCACGATGTTCTCCAGTTCGGAGAGCCAGAATGTGAGGGGCACCAACATCAGGACGAGGAGCAGCAGCCTCGGCTGAAAGCCGCACAAGCCAAGGCGCAGCTCTGCGGGGGCTGGAACACGCCGGGCGGCCAGGCTGCCCACGCCTCCGAAGCCCAACACCATCCCAGCAGCAAGCCCGGCGACCCCGTGGCCGGCGGCGGCGAGAGGCGCCGCTACGAAGATCATCACCACATAGGCGCCCAATGTCAGTGCGGTCGCGATCCCTGGGCTCGGGAAGGCGTAGAGATCCTCGGAAGGTTTCACCGAAGCACGCGTCGCAACGCTTGACCGGTATGGCTTTCCGCGACGGCGGCGACTTCCGCCGGAGTACCCTGGGCGACGATCTGGCCGCCCGCCTCTCCACCTTCGGGCCCCAGATCGATCACGTAGTCGGCCGTCTTGATCACGTCGAGGTGATGCTCGACCACGATCACGGTGTTTCCGCGCGAGGCCAACTCGTGAAGGACTGCGAGTAGCCGCTCTACGTCGGCAAAGTGGAGGCCGGTAGTGGGCTCGTCGAGCAGATACAGGGTTCGCCCGGTACTCCGCTTGGCCAACTCTCGAGATAGCTTGATGCGTTGGGCCTCACCGCCGGAAAGTGTGGTGGCTGGTTGGCCCAGGTGGACGTAGCCGAGCCCGACGTCAGCCATCGTGCGCAATGGCCGAAGCACGCGCGGCACGTTCTCCATGAACGACAGGGCCTCTTCGACACTCATTTCGAGCACATCGGCAATGCTCTTGCCCTTGTACGTGATCTCCAGCGTCTCACGGTTGTAGCGCCGGCCACGGCAGACCTCACACTCGGTGAACAGATCTGGAAGGAAGTGCATCTCGACCCGGATCAGGCCGTCTCCCTGGCATGATTCACATCGACCGCCCTTTACGTTGAAAGAGAACCGCCCCGGCCCGTATCCGCGAACCCTCGCCTCCGGCACCTGGCTGAAGAGCTTTCGGATTCCATCGAAGGCCCCGGTGTAGGTGACAGGGTTGCTGCGTGGCGTTCTGCCGATCGGGCTCTGGTCGATCTGGATCACCTTGTCGAGTGCGTCCACGCCTTCGATACGATCGAAGGTGCCCGGCGTGGCTTCCGCGCGATGCAGCGTGCGCGCCAGCGCCCGGTGCAATGTGTCGCTCACCAGCGTGGATTTCCCCGAGCCCGACACGCCGGAGACGACCGTGAAGTGACCGAGCGGAAGCTCGAGATCGAGATTCCGGAGGTTATGCTGTCGGCAGCCGAGTACGCGCAGACGGGGCGCTCCTTCGAGGTTGCGTGGCTCCCGCGTGGGAATGCACCGCCGGCCCGAGAGGTAGGCCCCGGTGAGTGACGCCGGATCGGCCTCGATCGCATCGGGCGTGCCCTCCGCAATCAGCTCGCCCCCGTGCAGGCCGGCTCCGGGCCCCATGTCGATGACCCAATCCGCGAGCCGGATCGTCGCTTCGTCGTGCTCGACGACCAGCACCGTGTTTCCGGTATCGCGCAACTTCATGAGGCTCGCGAGCAGGCGTTCGTTGTCCCGGGAATGCAGCCCGATCGAGGGTTCGTCCAAGATGTAGAGTACACCCAACAAGTGTGAACCCACCTGGGTCGCGAGCCGGATGCGTTGGCTCTCTCCGCCCGAGAGCGTGGTGCTGGCCCGGTCGAGGGTGAGGTACGAGACGCCGACATCGATCAGGAAGGTCAGGCGCTCGCGGATTTCCCGGAGCACTAGATCCGCGATTGCGCGCTGCGTGGCGGCGAGTTCGAGCTCTTCCAGAAAGCTGGCGACTTCGCCGATCGTGCGCGCCTGGAGTTCGTGGATGGCGAGGCCCGGCTCGCCGAGCCTCACATGTCTTGCAGCTTGACCGACCCGCGCACCCTCACACTCGGGGCACGGGCCCGGACGTGTGTACTTCGCGAGATCGTCATGGCTGGTGTCGCCGTCTTGCTTGCGTCGCTCGAGCTCACCGATCACACCGTCGAAACGGCGCCGGACCGTCTGACGGCGCCCAACACGGAACTGGATTTCCGCCTTGCCCGTTCCGTGCAAGATCGCACGCTGGGCTCGCTTCGGGAGATCCTCCCAAGCGGTCTTCAGATCGATCTTCAAGTGAGTGGCCACGCTCTCGATCAGGCGCTTGTAGTACCGACCCATGCGTCGGCCGCCCCATGGCGCGATAGCGCCATCGGCCAGGCTCCTGCTCGGGTCGGGCACGAGCTTCTGCGGGTCGAGCTCGTCACGCGTACCGAGCCCCCCGCAGCGCGGACAGGCGCCGGCAGGGCTGTTGAACGAAAAGAGCCGCGGTGCAAGTTCCGGGTAGGAAACGCTGCAATCCACACAGGCATTGGCCTGGCTCAGCAGCTCACAGGTATCACCGCTCTCGATCTTGGCCAGCCCGTCGGCCATCCGCAAAGCGGTTTCGAGCGAATCCGCAATACGCGCTCGCGCCAATTCCTTGACGACCACCCGGTCGATCACGAGATCGATGTCGTGGCTCTGTTGTCGTGCGAGCTGGATGGGTTCTGAGAGGTCGCGCATTTCGCCGTCGATCCGTGCGCGCACGAAACCCTGCTCGGCAAAGCGTGCCAGCTCCTTCTTGTAGGAGCCCTTTCGCCCACGGATGACTGGCGCCAGCAGAGAGACCTTCGCGCCCTCTCCCTTTTCGAGCACGCGCTCGGCCATCTGCTGCACGGTCTGCTGGGCGATCGGCTTGTCGCAGCTCCAGCAATGCGGGCGCCCCACCCGTGCGTAGAGCAACCGCAGGTGGTCCGAGAGTTCGGTGATCGTACCGACTGTGGAGCGTGGGCTGCGGGTGATGCCGCGCTGCTCGATCGAGATGGCCGGCGACAGCCCATCGATGGAATCGACGTCTGGCTTCGCCATCTGGTCGAGGAACTGGCGAGCGTAGGCAGACAGGCTCTCGACATAGCGACGCTGGCCTTCCGCGTACAAGGTGTCGAAGGCCAGAGAAGACTTGCCCGAACCCGAAAGCCCCGTGATCACGACCAGACGATCCCGGGGGATGTCGACATCCACGTCCCGGAGGTTGTGTTCCCGCGCGCCGCGGACGGCGATCAGGGGTGATGTCAAGACAATCCTGTCAAGACGGTCCGCGGATGGCACTGCGGGAGCGGTTCAAAACGATCCGTCATTCGGGTCGAATTCGAGATCTGCGGCATCCGCGAACATGCCTCTGCGCTCGATGTAGGTCTGCTCGCGGATGCGATCGATGAACTTCCGGTACTCCTCGGCCATGCGCTGTTCGAAGAGCTGGCTCTCGAGAGGTCTTTTGGCCTTTTCCCAGGTGATCCGCTCGTAGGTTCTTCGCTCGACAATCTCGATCAGGTTGCAACCGAAGGGCCCCTCGACGACGTCGCTGATATCACCGGGCTCCAGGCTTCCGATCGCCTCCCGCATCCACTCCGCAACTTCGTTTTCGTGCAGCCAGCCGATCGTCCCGCCGACCTCCGGGTTGACTTCGGAAACCTCACTGGCGACATCCCGGAAGCTCTCGCCGCTGCGGATGCGTGCGCGGGCGGCCCCGACCCGCATGCAGGCCGTGGTTCGTCCATTCTTCTGATCGTTCGGGAAGGCCACCATGAGCTGACGCAGGTAGAACTCCTCGCCGCCCGTTGGCTGGTTGGTGAACTCCCGGTCATAGACTTCGCGGACTTCGTCCTCGCCGAGCCGCACCTTGGAGGCGACCATTCCGCTCATCACCTTCTGGTGCTCGATCTCGCTGCGGATCCTTTCCCGGTAGACCTCGAACGGCATGCCCTGGGCATCGACGCTGGCTCGCAACTCTTCGATCGTGAGCTGGTTCTCCCGGGCGATGTCGCCGATCGATGCGTCTACCTCGGCATCGTTGGCAGAAAGCTCCGCCCGCTTGATCACCTGGCGGACCAGCGCGCGCTCGATCATGTGCTCGAGGATCTCCACGCGAAGCATCGCAACTTCCTTGTCTCCGCCGCCCTCCTCCCGTAGGCGGCTCTCGGCCGCGCCGGCGGCCTGGAGCACATCTGAGACCAGTACGATCTCGGCGCCCACCTGGGCCGCGATGCCGTCGACCATCTCGGCGCTTGCGCCGGTGGGCCCAGCTATTGCGAGTGTGACGAACAGAAGAACGGTCATCGGTCGCATCGGGGGCCCCATCTGGAAGATCCAGCGGATGGTAACGCGTGGGAGAGGGGCGAACGAGCGCCAGACAGCCTCTCAGATGAAATGGAACCCTCGAAACGTCCATAGGGCCCACCTCAGCAGAGGGGCCCACTTCTTACCTGCTAATCTTCAGCGGGCATGAGCAAGATCGTCCTCTACGGGCCCATCGCGGCGCCATTTACCCGGAAGGTGCAGGGCGCACTTGCGCTCAAGAAACTTCCGTATGAGTTCATCGAGCCCCAGAGTCCCGAGGACTACCGGAGATGGAATCCGGAGACCGGGCTACTGCCGTTGATCGATGTCGATGGCGACCGAGTGCACGATTCGGCCCACATCCTGGATCTTCTGGACGCCCGTTTCCCCGACCCGCCTCTGGTGGCATCGGATCCGAAGGTGGCTCAGAGCCAGCGGCGCCTCGAGCAGTGGGCCGAGGCTGCGTTCACGTTCTACTGGATCCACTATCTGCGCGGGTTGGTGAATGCGGATGAGGGCGGGCCGCCGTCACATCCGGGCTTGGCCGGCGAGTTCGCCCAGCGGCTGGACGACCTGGTGAATTTCCTCGGCGCGCGGCCCTTCTTCTATGCAGATCTCCCCGGTCGCGCAGACCTCGCGGTCTGGTCCTATCTCTCCGGGCTGCGGCAGGCCGTGGGGCCCGAGGTCGCCGACGTGATGGAAACCCGTGTCGCGCTGATCGAGCACTCGGCCAGGGTTTCTGCGCTGGCCAACGGATGAACGTCAACTGGAGGACGCAATGAAGGTCGAAATCACCTACTGCGGAGCTTGAAACTACTTGCCCCGGGCCACCAGTTTGGCGGCCGTACTACGCGACGACCTTGGAATCGAAGCGGAGCTCCACGAGGGAGCCGGCGGGATCTACGACGTGACCGCCGACGGCGAGCGGATCTTCTCCAAGCACGAGTCAGGTCGATATCCCGAAGATCACGAGATCCTGGACGCGCTGAAGCAACGGATCTGAACGCCGCAGAGGAGCGCTCCCTCTGTTGTGTTCAGAGATCGTAGATGCCGGAGCGGGTGGCGATGTACTTTTCCAGCGCTTCTTCCTGGACGGCGTCCACTCGGGTGAAGCGGACGCCCATTCCGATGGGGCGGTTGGATTTGCGCAGGTTGCCCGGAACGTTGGTACTGACGACCTCGGCCTCCACGACGACGGGGCCGTCTTCAAGCAGGAACTCGGCCTGGATGCAGGCACCGCTGCCGGTGGGGCGTGGAGTCTCCAGGTAGGCTCCGCGGAGTGAGAGGTTGTACACACCGGTCGGTTTGCGGCCGGCGCCGGAGTAGATGAGGGCAGCCAGTTGGGTCGGGACGCGTAGCTCGTCGCGCACGTCGCCACGGGTCTTGTCGAAGGCCGCCCGATTGATCACGAAGCGCAGCTCGCTGTCGTGGTACGGCTCCCAGACGCCGAAGTTGGCACCGGCTGCGCGGGCTGCGTCGATGATCGTGACATCGGGGCGCATCCCAGTCAGGACGATGCGCAGGGTGGCCTCTCCTCGGGTCTCGCGCAGGGTCCCGACCAGGCTGGCCGGGTCGGGTGCATCGCTGCTGACCAGTGCCACTTGCAGGTGCTCTTCACGCGAGAGCAGGAGCCCGGCGTGCACCGTGTCCCGGGCCGGTAGCGCCCGAAAACCGACCGACCAGAGGCGGTCGCATAATGCGACCTTCTCTTCTTCATGGCCGAAGCCGATCACCAGTGCCTGCCCGCGAACTGCCATCCTGAGACGCTCATCGGCCCGCGATGCGCCTGGGTTGATCCCTTTAGGCCTCCTGGAGCGCTCGCAACCTGAACAGCGGGCGTTCGTCCGGGTTCCCCGCAGGGAGTTCGATCTCCCCCACCAGGGCCCAATCTCCTTCGCCCTCCGGGTCGAGCAGGGTCTGATGGACCGTCCAACGCCGGGGCCCCGCATCGTGAAGGGTCGTGTGATAGGCCCGCCGGGCTTCCTCGTCGAAGCGGACGCTCCGGTGCTCCTGGAGGAAGGGCGCCAGCAGCTCTGCCAGCCGTTCCGGGCTCCAGGGATCGTCCGGCTCCGGGGCCAGCCAGCGCACGGCCTCCTCCAGGTTGCCTAGCGACAGCGCTCGAAGCAGCGCATGGAGCTCCGCCCGAACCCGGGCCCGGAATGCCTTGGGCGTCAAGTTCTGTGGGTGCGGGGTGTCCGCAACAGGCACGTTCGGATCCGCCACGGCGCCGGGCCGAACCATCCGCTCCCACTCCTGGAGCAGGCTCGAATCCACCCCACGAATCAGTGCCCGCAGGTAGGCGAGCACATCGTGCACGTCTTCTGTCTTGGCCGCATCTGGCACGGTCTGGTTCAGGGTCGAGAGAACCTGGCCCAGATGACGCAGCAACAGACCCTCCACCCGCTGCAGGCCATAGCGTTTCACCGTGTCATCGAATGCGGCGTAATGCTCGATCATCTCCCGGGCCACGGACTTCGGCTTGATCGATTCGTGACTCGCCCAGGGGTGGTGCTCGGCGAAGATCCCAAATGTCTCTTCCAGGAATTCCTCGAGCGGCCGCGGATAGGTCACACGTTCGAGCTTGGCCTGACGTTCTTCGTAGGGCACGCGTTGCGACTTCAAACGCGCGTACAACTCGTCCCGTGCCTTGCGCGCCTGGGCGCGCAAGATCGGCACAGGATCTTCGAGCACGGCCTCGACCACCGAGACCACGTCCAGTGCGTAGCCCGGCTGCTCCGGATCGAGCGCGTCGAGCGCCTCCACCAGGTAGATCGAGAGTGTCTGGTGGAGGGAGAAACCGCGCTGAAGCTCCTCGTCGACGATGACCCGGTGATCCTCCACCCGCAGGATCCCCGCCTTGCGAAGCGAGCGGAACAGCCCTGCGGCCTCACGCATCAACCTGTGCTTCCGGCGTGGCCGCTCGTGGGAGCGCGTCACCAGCTTTGCCAATGCCCCGTAGCCGCCCCTCGGTCCGGCCTGCTCCGGCGTCCGCTGCAGTAGATTCACCAGCATTCCGTGAGAAACACGGAAACGGGATTCGAGTGTCTCCGGCGGTTTGTCTACCAGCTGTCGAAACGTCTCCCGATTCCACGCGATGAAGCCCCGCGGCGGCGACTTCTTTCGCGCGGGCTTTCGCGAACGCCCCTTGCCCTTTGCCGCGGCCTGTTTGTTTTCGATCACATGCTCCGGGGCTTGACACTCGACCCAGCCCGCATCGTCGAAGCCCTTGCGCCCGGCCCGACCCGAGATCTGTTTGAAATCCCGGACCGAGAGAATGCGCACCCGCTCGCCGTCGAACTTGCTGAGCTTGGTGAAGAGCACGGTACGGATCGGAATGTTCACGCCCACACCCAACGTATCCGTACCCGAGATCACCCGAAGCAGGCCCTGCTGTGCCAGCTGCTCGACCAGCAGCCGATACTTTGGAAGCAGCCCCGCATGGTGCACTCCAATTCCGTGGGAGATGATCCGCTTCATGTCCCGCCCGTAGGGCGTATCGAAACGGAAATCCTGAACGGCCAGCGAAATTGCCTTGCGCCCCTCCTTGCTCGTGACCCGGGCGCTGGTCAGCGCACCCGCCACCTCGGCAGCCTCGCGCTGCGTGAAGCTCACGACGTAGATCGGTGCCCGATCCGTTTCGAGTAGCTTCTCGACGGTCTCCTGCAGCGGCATCTCGCGATACTCGAAGGAGAGCGGCACGGGCCGCACCTCGGAATAGACCTCCGCCACCTCGCGCCCGGTGTCGGCAGAGAGCCGTTCGGCGATGGCCGCGACGTTGCCGAGCGTCGCGGACATCAGAAGGAATGTCGTGTGTGGAAGCGTCAGCAGCGGAACCTGCCACGCATGACCCCGATCGCGATCCGCGTAGTAGTGGAACTCGTCCATCACCACATAGGGAGCGTCGGTCGCTTCGCCCTGACGCAGAGCCATGTTCGTAAGGATTTCCTGGGTGCAGCAGAGGATTGGTGCAGCCCAGTTGATGCTCGCATCGCCAGTCAACATGCCGACGTTCTCGGCGCCGAACACATTGCAGAGATCGAAGAACTTTTCGGAGACGAGGGCCTTGATCGGCGCCGTGTAGAAGGAGCGTTTCCCCTCGCACATCGCCTTGAAGTGCAGGCCCTGGGCGATCAGCGATTTCCCGGAGCCGGTGGGTGTCGAGAGCACCACGTGGCGACCCGCTGCGACTTCGAGCAAGGCTTCTTCTTGGTGGTTGTAGGGCTCGATACCCGTATCGCGCACCCAACCGAGAAAGGTGTCGAGGACGGATCCCGAATCCAGCAGCGCTGCGTCACCGAGCGGGACGCGGTCGATCAGCCGCGGCAGTTCAGCGGGGTCGACGGGTTCGTCGCTCACCCCTGCTTCGCAGCGAAATCCCGCAAGAAGCTCGCGAGCGCCTCGCAGCCCTGCTTCGGGAACGCGTTGTAGATGCTTGCGCGCATGCCGCCCACCGAGCGGTGGCCCTTCAGGCCCGAGAGCCCGGCGGCCTCGGCCTGCTTCACGAACGCAGCATCGAGCTCGGGACTCGGCGTGCGGAAGGTGACGTTCATCAGCGAGCGGCTGCCCTCGCCCGCCGTACACGTGTAGAAACCCTGGGTTTCCAATGCGTTGTAGAGAATCTGCCCCTTCTCCCGGTTGAGCCGCTCCATTCCGGCGAGCCCTCCACGCCCGGCGATCCAAGCAAACACCCGACCCATCATGTAGATGCCGAACGTAGGTGGCGTGTTGTAGAGCGAGCCCTGTTCCGCGTGGGTGGCGTAGCGCAGCATGGTCGGGAGATCGCGAACCCGCGTCTCCAGCAGATCGCGCCGGACGATGACCAGCGTGACGCCCGAGGGGCCAATGTTCTTCTGGGCCCCGGCGTAGAGCACGCCATAACGTGTGATATCCACGGGTCGCGAGAAGATGTCGCTCGACGCATCGCAGGCCAACCAGGCCTCACCCGGTGTATTCGGCTCTTCTTGCCACTGAGTGCCGAAGATCGTGTTGTTCGAAGTGAAGTGGACGTAGGTCGGCGCGTCCGAGTAGTGGATTTCGTCCGTCCGCGGAATGACCGAGAAATCCCGATCCTTGCTGGATGCCGCCTCATGGACGGTGCCGTAGAGGCGGGCTTCCTTTGCCGCCTTCACCGACCAACTGCCGGTGATCAGGTAGTCGGCCGTCGCATCGTCGGCGAGCCAGTGGGCCGGCAGCTGGAAGAACTGGGTGGAGGCGCCGCCCTGAAGGAAGAGCAGCGCGTAGTCGTCCGGGATTCCCGCGAGCTCCCGGCAAGCTGCCTCGGTTTGCTCCGCGACGGCCTTGAACGGGCCGCCCCGGTGGCTGTGCTCCATCACGCCGATGCCGGTGCCGTGGAGATTCCAGAGCGCTTCCTGCGCGTCGCGCAGCACCTCTTCGGGAAGTGTGGCGGGGCCGGCGGAAAAGTTGAAGATGCGGTCACTCATTGCTGGCGCGAATTCTAGCCGTTTTCCGGGCGGACGACGCGGTCGTAGACGGCCCGGATGGCCTCTGTGTGGCGGGTGTAGTCGTCCAGCAACGGTAGGCGGGCGGTGCCGCTGCGCTCGGAGACGGCGTAGCCGAGGGAACGTGCGACCGAGTCGAGATCCGTGCGGTCGTGTTCCAGATCGGCAATCGAGCGGTTTTCGACCACGCGCAGCCTGCTGGAGAGGCGTTGCAGGAATGCCCAGCCCTCGGAAAGGATGGCAGCATGCTCGCCCGGCAGCAGCCCGAGCCCGGTGAGTTTGGCCAGCGTGGCTTCGACACGGCGCGGCACCAGCAGCTCCGGGTGCTGGGCCCCGTGGCGGAGCTGTAGCCACTGGCAGATGCTCTCGACATCGAGCAGCCCGCCGCGGCCAGTCTTCAGGTTGCGGCGCCCATCGGTCTCCCTGGCCAGTTCTTCCTGCATTCGGCTGCGAATGCGGTGGATCTCGGTACCGGCTTCTTCGGGAAGCGGCGCACTCAAGATGGTTTGCCGCAGCGCCTCGAAGCGCCCGGCCAGGCTCTCGCTGCCGACGATCGGTCGCGCGCGCAACAGGGCCTGCCGCTCCCAGATGGCCGCGACGTCGCTGCCTGTCTCGCCCCGGTGGTAGCGCTCGAAGGCTGGCAGCGAAGTGACGAGCATGCCTTGGTTGCCGGAGGGCCGGAGCCGCGCATCCACCTCGTAGCAGACACCCTGGGCGGTGCGGGTCTGCAAGGCCCAGCCGAGCTTCTGGGCCAGCCGCACGTAAGCCTCCTGGGCCTCCATCAGGTGTACCGGGTCTGCGCCCGGCAGGTCGTAGAGGAAGATCACGTCCAGGTCGCTGCCGTAGCCGAGCTCACGGCTGCCGAGCTTGCCCATCCCGACGACCAGGAATTCGCCCTTGTCCACCCAGGCCGCTGCCTTGGGCGTTCGGGCGAGCTGGTCGCGAGCGATGCGCAGGGCTTCTTCCAGGCAGACTTCCGCGAGGTCACTGAGCGCATTCTCGACTTGCCTGGCATCGACCACATCGGAGAGATCGAGCAGGCCGATATTCACGAGCTCCCGTTGCTGGAAGAGCCGCAGCGCGGCGAGATCGGTCTCGGTATCGGCCTGGCCTTGTCGTTTGGCCTCTTCTGCGCGAAGCAGCGCGAGTTCTTCCCGCAGCTCGTACTGGCCTAACAGCAGCCGGGTAGGATCCTCGAACAGCGGCTCCATCAGTTGGGGCAGGCTGGCGACGATTCCCGAGAGCGTTCGCGAGGCCGCAAAGAGAGCGACGAGGCGTGGAATCAGCTCCTGACGATCCGCCAGCAGACCGTAGTAGAACGTGCGCGGGCCGACCCCTTCGACGAAGCGCTCCAGGTTGCTCATCGCACGCTCCGGGTCGACTGAATGCTCGATTTCGTTGGCAAAGCGCTGCGCCAGCGCCTCGATCAGCTGGCGGTTCTCCGCGACGGCGGTGATCCGCGGTGCGGCGCGCGCAAACAGATCCAGTACGCGACCGGAACCACTCTCACGGAACAACGCCTCGAAGTGTTTGCGCACCTTGCCGGTATGCAGCTGAATTTTCTCATCGAGCTGGGCGCTGGCACTCGTGCCGGGGAAGATCGTGCGGGCGAGCCGTTCGCGTGCGGGCCCGGGGGGCGGGAGGGTATGGGTCTGCCGCTCGGCCTCCATCTGCAGACGGTTCTCGACCCGTCGCAGGAAGCGGTAGGCGGCGAGTAGCTCGTCACGAGCCTTGGGCGGCAGCGCGCCGACCTCGGCCAGCGCATCGAGTGCGCCCGGGGCCGAGCGGCCGCGTACCTGCGGAATGCGGCCTCCGTGCAGGAGCTGAAACGCTTGTGCCACGAACTCCACATCCCGGATCCCACCCGCGCCGAGCTTTACGTTGAAGCGCTCCGGGTCGCCCGTGTGGGCCGCTTCGATCTTGTTCTTCATCTCACGGATCGCGTCGACCGTCGCCAGGTCGACCGACGATTGGTAGATCATCGGGTCGATCGTCCGGGCGACTTCCCAGCCGAAGGCCAGATCACCGGCCACCGGCCGCGCCTTCATGAACGCCGCCTTCTCCCAGGTCGCGGCCCAACCGTCGTAGTAGTCGGCCAGCGCGCGAGAGGAGGAGACGATGGCGCCCTGGCTGCCTTCCGGGCGCAAATCGAGATCGACGCGTTCGAGGAAACCGTCTTCCGTGTTGGCCTCGACGAGCTTGCCGAAGCCCACGGCCAGGCGCGAGAAGTACTCGGCGGGAGAGAGATCGCCGGGGCCATCTCGCAGGGGCTCGCTTTCGGGCGGCGGACTATCGTGCACGTAGATGAGGTCGACGTCGCTCGAGTAGTTGAGTTCTTTGCCGCCCAGCTTGCCGAGGCCGAGGACGGTGAAGCGCAGCCGAACCGCTTCGTCGTTGGCCCCACACCAGACGGGTGGCCCAGTGCTGGCTTCGAGCTCGGCGGCGACGTGGGCCAGTGCCGCGGCGAGCACGATTTCGGCCAGGTCGGAGAGCTCGCCAAGTGCCTCACCGACGCGTTCGAGCGGGACGAGCTCGTGATCGGCTTCGCGGGTGCTGATGCGCAGCAGTTCGTCGTACTTGAAGCGACGGATTTCAGCGGGCACCTCGTCTGCGGAGGCAGCAGCAAGCCTGGCCGCGAGCCGCTCGGAAAGCTCGGCGGCGGTTCGAGCGCGGGGGAGATCGTCGTCGGCCAGGGCCAGCAGTAGCTGGGGGCGAGCGCGGAGGCGCGTCGCCAGGAACGGAGCCGTGCCACAGCATGCGGCGAGAACCCGGCGCAGGGTTTCTGGGTGCGTTGCCACGGTTCGGGTCAGTGCCTCGGGATCGGCAGCGACCGTCGCTTCCAGCACGTCGCGGGCGCGCTGTAGGGTTTGCTCGGGCTCGGGGCCTTCGGCCAGGGTGGCCTCGAGGTCGAGTGCCTCCAGCACGTGGGCAAGGTCTTCCGTCGGGTGCGTCACCTCGGAAATATGTAAGGATGGCAGGCTATGGGCAACGGGTTGGAGAACGAAATCGACGCGCGGACCCGGGACGCGCTGGGGCACATCGCGACAGCCGGCGGAAAGCTGCTGCGTGTGGAGCGGGAGCCAGTGCCTGGCCCGGGTGGAGAGCAGCGCTCGCTGCATCTGCGGCTCAGCTTCGATACGGGTGCGATCCAGCTCCGTGCCGAAGCGGGGGGTGTGTCTACGAGCACAGCCGAGGCAGAAGCCGTGCTGGCCAATGCCGACGAAGACGAGCCCTGGTGGGCCGTGCTCGGGAGCCCTCTCACGAAGGTGGCCCCCCAGGAAGGCGGCGGCTGCCTGATGCAGTTCCGGGCGGACGACGCCTCTCCAAAGCTGTTCGTTCTGGCAGCCGATGGCGAGGCATTGGTCGTCCGCGTCGTGATCTGACTTTCATACCCGGAATCAATGGGTTGGGGCGGGGCCTGCCTGTTCCTGCACACGTATCCTGACACCCGGGACCGAGATCGGGCCACTCCTAGGCATGGCCAAGAAAACCCGAGTCCTCCGCAGGGGTCCCCGCAGTCTGCTTCCCAGCTCCTACTTGATCAAGGCGCTGGCTCACCATGGCCCTCGCTACGAGTGCGAGAACTGCGGCGACACGATGTTCGTCCGCTACGAATCCGGCCTCTGCCCACTCTGCTTCAACGGCCGTCGCGGTGCGATCGCATCTGATGAGGTACCCCAGCCCGTCCCCGAGCACCTCGCACTGGCCGGGGTTCTCGACGACCCGGTGCTCGAGAGATAGCGCGGGAACGTCCATCCCTTCGCTACGCTGCGGCCCTTATGGCGATCTATCTGATCCGTCACGGTGAGACGGCGCTGAACGCGAGCGGGGTGATGCAGTCGCCCGAGACACCGCTGTCGGAAAACGGCCTGGCCCAGGCCGAGCGTCTGGGCGCGCGGCTGCTGGCCGAAGACATCGCGCACATCCTGGCCAGCGACTACGCGCGCGCGGCGATGACTGCCGACGCAGTGCAGCGCGCCACCGGAGTGGCGCTCGACTCCGAGCCGCTGCTGCGCGAGCGGAACCTCGGGGACCTTCGCGGGCGTGCGTATGCGGAGCTCGATTTCGATCCGTTCGCCGAAGGCTATGCGCCGCCGAACGGTGAAACCTGGGAAGCCTTCCACGAGCGAGTGGATCGCGCCTGGGAGCAAGTGGTCGGGCTGGCTGCCCGGACGGACGGAAACCTGGCCGTCGTCACCCACGGCCTCGTCTGCCGATCGGTCGTCCTGCGCCTCGCAGAAGCGGGCCAGGCACCCACCTCGGGCTATGGCTGGTTCAACACCTCGGTGACGATCCTCGACCAGGAGCCGCCCTTCAAGGTGCATCTGCTGAACTGCGCCCGCCACCTCGAAGACGCCGAACTCAAGGGCCCCGCGTAACTTAACAAACGGAACCGGCCCCTAACTTAACAACCCGGTTTGGTAGTTTCTTGGTTGGGGCGATTCATTTGATGGCTCCGCTGCTTCGGAGTTTTTGGAGGGCTTCGGTGGTGAGGCCCCAGGAGGTGAGGGCTTCGTCTGTGTGTTGGCCTACGTGGGGCACGGGGCGGTCGATGCTGCCTGGGGTGCGGCTGAAGCGGGGCGCCGGTGCGGGTTGGTTGATGCCGTGTGATTTGGTGAAGGTTCCGCGTTGCTCGTTGTGCGGGTGTTCGTAGGCCTCGCCGATGTTGAGAACGGGGGCGTAGCAGACATCCGTGCCCTCCATGATGGCGTTCCACTCATCGCGGGTCTTCTGCTTGAAGATCGCGGTGAGGCGCTCCTTCATGGGCTCCCACTGCGTCCTGTCCATCTGCGAGGGGAGTTCCTCTCCTTCGAGGCCGGTGAGGCGCAGCAGCTCGGCGTAGAATTGCGGCTCGATCGAGCCGATCGACACGTACTCACGATCCTTTGTCTCGTAGGTGTCGTAGAAGTGGGCCCCGGTATCGAGCAGGTTCGAACCGCGTTCGTCGCTCCAGAAACCCCCTTCGCGGAAGCCATGCATCATCGTCATCAGCACCGCGGCGCCATCGACCATCGCAGCATCCACGACCTGGCCCTTGCCCGAGCTCGCACGCTCCACCAACGCGGCGGCGATCCCAAACGCAAGGAACATTCCACCACCTCCGAAATCGCCCACCAGGTTGAGCGGGGGAAGCGGCTTCTCGCCTCTGCGCCCGATGTGGCCGAGCGCGCCGGCGAGCGCGATGTAATTGATGTCGTGGCCGGCCGCCTGCGACATTGGGCCTTCTTGGCCGAAGCCGGTCATTCGACCGTAGACGAGGCCAGGGTTTCGCTCCAAGCAGACATCCGGTCCAAGCCCCAGCCGCTCCATCACGCCAGGTCGAAAACCCTCCATTAGTACGTCCGCCTGGCCGACGAGTTGCAGGATGGTGGTGATGCCTTCGGGATGTTTGAGATCGACGCCCACGCTGCGGCGTCCGCGATTCAGCAAATCAGCGGGGGGCCGCTCTGGCCGATCTTCCCTGACCGCTGCAGCACGATCGATGCGCAGCACATCCGCGCCCATGTCGGCGAGCATCATCGCGCAGAACGGCCCCGGGCCGATTCCCGCGATTTCGATCACCTTGATTCCGCTTAGAGGGCCAGACATCACAGAACTCCTTGAATGGGACAGACGATGATACTGCTAACGAGGCAGCTCGAGCTTCGGTTCCTCAGGATGGGGCCGGTAGAGGATGACCGTATGTCCGACCAGACCACAAAGCTCGGCTCCGGAGCGCTCCGCCAGCTCCCGGGCGGCGGCCTTCTTGTCTTCCGGCTGGATCAGCCGAACCTTGATCAACTCATGGGCGAGAAGCGCCTGGTCGACCGCACCGAGCACGGCCTGGCTGAGCCCGCCCCCACCCACCTGGATGACCGGGCGCAGAGCATGAGCCTGACCACGCAGCCATCTGCGCTGGGCACCGCTGAGAGGTGCGGGAGAGCGGGGGTTGGAAAGGGCCACGAGCAGCGAAGCAGGCTAGCATGCGAGTCCGCTGTGTTCCGCTCCCTACCCATACTGCTGATGTGCGCATTCTTCGCAGCCGCGTGTGCGAGCCCGCCTCCGGCAGAGCCTCCCAGCATCGTCGAGCGGCCGCAGGTTTCGTCCCCGAACCCGTCCCAGGTGCCCGAAGCGGCTCTTTCTCCCGCCGTTCCCACCCCCCCGGATCCCATAGCCCTCGAACCTGTGGATCCGCTCTTCGCGACGGTGGAGGCCGTATTGACCGAACGCGCCCCGGGCCTCTCCAGCGCCGAACTCGCGGCCACGACGGCCGAGATCGTGCAGGCCGAGCGCGAGCACGACCTTCCAGCCCTTCTGCTTCTCGCGCTGATCGACCACGAGAGCCGCTTCAATCCGTCCGCCAAGAGCCCCCGGGGTGCCCTCGGTCTGATGCAGATCCGTCCCTTCGTCGGTGCGGATGTAGCCCACCGCTACCATCTGCCATTCCACCGCACGCCAGATCTCCTCCAGCCGGAACTCAACGTGGCCATAGGGATCCGCTACCTGGCGGAGCTGTACCACGAGTTCGACGACCTGGAGCTGGCCCTGGCCGCCTACCACATCGGTCCCACCCGCGTGCGCGCCCGCTTGAAGCGCGGCTGGCGCCCCCACGGCCCCTACGTGCGCACGGTGATGAGCGGCTACCACGCTCTGCGCCGCGCCACCGGCGAACTGCCCACCGCCTTCGGAGGCTAGAAGCGGGCAGACGGTCCCCGGTATCTTGTCGTAGAAGCGGGCGGACGGTCCCCGCTATCTTGTCTGAATGGGACGCGATTTCGATCTCTTCGTGCTGGGTGCGGGTTCGGGCGGGGTGCGCGCGAGTCGGCTGGCAGCTGGCCAGGGTGTGCGGGTTGCGGTGGCCGAGGACGACCGCCTCGGCGGCACCTGCGTCAATCTGGGCTGCATTCCGAAGAAGCTCTTCGTGCTGGCGTCGCACTATTCGGAGGATTTCGAGGACGCGTCGGGCTATGGCTGGAGCGTCGGGCCGAGTAGCTTCGACTGGCCGACGCTGATCGCCCACAAGGACGAGGAAATCGCGCGGCTGAACGGTGTCTATCAGCGGCTGCTCGACGGTGCTGGCGTCACGCGCATTTCCGGTCGGGCCAGGATCGTGGATGCCCACACGGTGGAAGTGGGCGAACGTCACTACACGGCGGAGCATCTGCTCGTTGCGGTGGGCTCCTGGCCGCACCTTCCGGCCATTCCGGGGATCGAGCACACCATCTCGTCGAACGAGGCCTTCGCACTCGAGCAACTGCCGAAGCGCGCGGCGATCGTCGGGGGTGGCTACATCGGTGTGGAGTTCGCCGGCATCTTCAACGGGCTGGGTGTCGAGACCCACCAGATCTATCGCGGCCCGCTCTTCCTGCGCGGCTTCGATGACGACCTGCGCAAGACCCTCGCCGAGGAGATGCCGAAGAAGGGAGTCAGCCTTCGCTTCGAGACCGACGTCACGGAGATCCGCCGGGAGGACGACGGCCTGCACCTCGCTCTCAACGATGGAAGCCATCTGGTCGTGGACGAGGTCCTGTATGCCACGGGCCGCATCCCGAAGACGAAGGATCTGGGCCTCGAAAGGGCAGGCGTCGCGCTGGGAAAGATCGGCGAAATCCTCGTCGACCCCTACTCGCAGACCAACGTGCCGAGCATCTGGGCGCTGGGAGACGTGACCGATCGCATGAACCTCACACCGGTGGCGCTTGCCGAGGCTGTGGCCTTCGTGCGCACCGTGTTCGGCGGCGAGCCCACCCGGCCCGACCACACCAACGTGGCGACCGCCGTATTCAGTCAGCCGCCGATCGGGACTGTCGGGTTGACCGAGACCGAGGCACGAGCACAGCTCGGTGAGATCGACGTCTACCGTTCGAGCTTCCGGCCGATCAAGCACACGCTGACCGGCCGCGACGAGATGACGGCGATGAAGCTGCTCGTCGATCCGAAGAGCGATCGCGTGGTCGGCGCCCATATGATCGGTGCAGATGCACCGGAAATCCTGCAAGGGATCGGGATCGCGGTGAAGCTGGGAGCGACCAAGGCGCAGTTCGACGCGACGATCGGCATCCACCCGACCGCGGCCGAGGAGTTCGTCACGATGCGCGAGAAGGTGCAGGAAGAGTGAAGCGGGCCGAGAAAGTCCGGCGCATCCACAAGTTGCTCGACAGGCTCTATCCGGAGCCCCCGGTACCTCTTCACCACACGGATCCCTTCTCGCTCCTGGTGGCGGTACTGCTCTCCGCCCAGTGTACGGACGAGCGGGTGAACCAGGTGACGCCCGGCTTGTTCGCGATCGGCCCCGATCCGCTGACGATGGCGCGGCTCCCGGTTGTGCGGATCCGCGCAAAGATCCGCTCTTGCGGGCTGGCCCCGCAGAAGGCGAAGAACATCAAGGCACTTTCGAAGCTGCTGCTCAGCGAGCACGCCGGCGAGGTTCCGAAGAGCTTCGAGGCCCTCGAGGCGCTGCCCGGCGTCGGGCACAAGACTGCGAGTGTGGTCATGGCGCAGGTGTTCGGCGTGCCTGCATTTGCGGTGGATACCCACATCCATCGGCTGGCCGCGCGTTGGGGGCTTTCGAACGGGCACAACGTCCAGCAGACCGAACGCGATCTGAAGCGCGTCTTCCCACGCGAGGCGTGGAACAGGCTGCATCTCCAGATGATCTTCTTCGGCCGTGAGCATTGCCCGGCGCGCGGCCACGACCTGGCGGGTTGCGCGATCTGTGGCTGGGCAGCGACGAGGCGTCGGATTTCAGAGGAAGCGCGCCGCAACTAGCAATACGCTGGGCCTAGGAATGCACGCGGTACGCCATGTATCCCAGATAGCAGATACCTAACAACACGGCTTCGGCGCGGATGATGTGTTGGCCCCGGGTGTAGGACGTGACCAACAGCAGGAGCGAGAGGAAGCCCACGACTGCCAGATCGAACGCGCCGCCCACGGGGACCGGCACCGCCCGCAGGGTGGAGCTGGCACCGAGCACGAGCAGCAGGTTGAAGATGTTCGAGCCCACCACGTTGCCGATCGCCAGATCCGGAAAGCCCTTGGCCGTGGCGAGCAGCGAGGTCGAGAGCTCGGGAAGGCTCGTCCCGATCGCGACCAACGTCAGGCCAATCACGGCTTCCGATACTCCGAGGCCCCGGGCCAGGCCCACCGCGCCATCCACGGTGACATCGGCGCCGTAGATCAGGCCCGCCAGCCCGATCAGCGTGAGAGCGAGTGCGGTGCCCATGCCCATCCGCGGTGTGATCTCCGGCTCCGAGGCCTCGGGTGCCCGGGCCCGCCGCTGGGCGATCACGTCATTGACCGTGTAGTAGATGAAGACCGTGAACAGGAGCAGCAGGATCAGACCATCCGAGCGGTCATAGATGCTCTCACCGCCGCGCATCCAAGCATCCAGGCCCAGAACTGCCGCAAACGCGGTCGCCAGAAGCATCATCGGAAGCTCGCGGACGATCACCGGCGACTGTACGTGGAGCGGCTTGTAGAGAGCCGTGGCCGCCACGATCAATCCGATATTCGCCATGTTCGAGCCCATGATGTTGCCAAAGGACATCCCGCCACTGCCGCGCACCGCCGCCGTGATGTTGACCGCCAACTCCGGCGCGCTCGTGCCGAAGGCCACGACCGTGAGCCCGATCGCCAACGGCGAGACCCCGAGCCGGTGGGCCAGTGCCGAGGCGCCGCGGACCATCAGGTCGCCGCCACCCAGAAGCAGGGCCAGGCCGAAGAGAGTTGTGAGGAGATCCGAAGTCAAGGGTCTGTGGCGGGTGAGCCCCGTCTAGATCAGAGGTGAACGTGACGAACCCCCGAGGATACGACAGCGCCGCCGGGCGTGCCCCGGATCCTTCCATCCGGTTTGCCCGGTTCACCGCGAGCCCGGGTCTCCCCCCGAACCCCGACTTCTTCCCGATCCCTGAGGCCCCATCGGCGGTGTATGTAGATCCAGAGGGTTGCGCACTCCCGGGCCTCCACGATTCAGCACGTGGGTGTAGATCACCGTCGTGTTCACACTGCGGTGCCCGAGCAGCTCCAGCACCGAGCGGATATCCGGGCCGCGCTCGAGAAAATGCCGCCGTTCCTCTCCACCCGGCGCGGGCTTCGCCGAGAGAGCTACGCTCCCAGTACCCCCGGGTCCCGGGGAGACATTGTGGGCCAGACCCGATCCGGAACGCCCCCCAGACTGCTCGACCGAGTTCGGGTTGCGCTTCGTGTACGCCACTATGCGCTGCGGACCGAGCAGGCCTACATCGGCTGGATTCGGCGCTACATCCTCTACCACCATATTCGACACCCCGATGAGATGGGTGCCGCAGAGGTGGTGGAGTTCCTCTCGCATCTCGCCGTCGATCGTCATGTCGCCGCATCGACGCAGAACCAGGCACTCGCGGCCTTGCTCTTCCTGTACCGGGAAGTCCTCGGACGGGAGCTGGAGGGCCTCGGCAATGCCGTCCGAGCACGAGCACCGAGGCGACTACCGGTGGTCATGACCCGAGAAGAAGTGCGCGCCGTCCTTTCGCAGCTGAGCGGTGAGCACGCCCTGATCGGCGGCCTCCTCTACGGTTCCGGCCTGCGGCTACTCGAATGCCTGAGGCTGCGGATCAAGGATGTCGACACCGGGCGCCGCCAGCTCACCGTGAGAGAGGGAAAGGGGAATCGGGATCGCGCAACCCTGCTGCCAATCTCGCTCGAAGACCCCCTCGAACAGCACCTGGCACGAGTGCGAGAACTGTTCGAGCGTGACCGCGAAAACGAGGTGCCCGGAGTCGCCCTTCCCCACGCGCTCGAACGCAAGTACCCGAACGCCGGGGCTGAGTGGAGCTGGCATTGGATCTTCCCGGCCGCACAGCTCTCCCGGGATCCACGTTCACGGATCGTCCGCCGGCATCACATCACAGAGTCGGGCCCCCAACGCGCCGTTCGCCGAGCAGCCGCCAAGGCGCACCTGAACAAGCGCATCTCCCCGCACACCTTTCGGCACTCCTTCGCAACCCATCTGCTCGAGGATGGCTCCGACATCCGGACCGTCCAGACCCTCCTCGGCCACAAGGACGTTCGCACGACGATGATCTACACCCACGTCCTCGACCGCGGCCCTCTCGCCGTCAAGAGCCCAATCGACAGGCTCTGATGCATCACATCGAAACCGCATCTTATCCGGCCGCATGATATCCAGCGGCCGAATATCATGCAGCCGGATAAGACGTCGAAACTGCCAAGTAGCCGAATCGCCGCCGCTTTTCCAAGTCCCCTGGGGTCACATTCGTGTATAGTCGGCTTGGTCGGGCATTGGGCCCGGCCGTCGAATACTAGTTATCCGGCGGGCGTAGCGTGAGCAACACCACGATGCCGAGCGTGCATGATCAGTTCAATCGAGTCCTTGCCATTCCATACGTGGCGTTTTTCCCGATCGCGATCCTTTCGTTCCTTGTCTCGCGTTGGTTCTTGGTCCTCTTCGTTGGTGTCTTCGTGGCTGTTCCAATGGCCACGAATCGGATTCAATGCCCCAGCTGTGGTGGTTCGCCAATTCGATACGGCGAGCACCCGTTCTCCCTCTCGACGCCAGAGACATGCCGAGACTGTGGCTTCTCCTGTCACCTTCCTGAAACGCCCCGACGAACAGGGTGGATCCGCCGGATAACAAGGCGTTGAACCGGACTGTCAACAGCTCGGTTCAATTGACCTTGAGTGCCATCTGGCGGCATACTATCTCGGCAGGGTCGGGGCCGGTCAGCGCTGTTGCCAGCCGGTTAACGCCGATCCGTTAGAGCCTATGCGAAATGGGCTCCAGAACGCAGAAGGCCGCTGCTGTTAACCTCCACGTGACTCTAACAACACGACGGAGGGACACCATGTCCACGAAAGCAGCAGCGACCTCGACCATTCAGATTTCGTCAAGTACG
>JAAELW010000163.1 GCA_024226235.1 bacterium | reverse complement strand
GGCGGTGGTGGTGGACTCCGCCTCGCTGTCGATCCAGACGGTGGGTACGACGGCGATCGCCCCCGGGCGGCGGAGCTCGATCCGCGTCAGGAGCTCGATGTCGAAGGCGAAGCCTCGCTCCTCTACCTCGCCGACCACCCGGCGCACCACCTCGGCGTCGAAGGCCTTCTGCGAGCGTTCGCCTGGAAACCAGGGGTTTTCACCGTGGCGTGCCCTTCCGGTAACGCTCAGAGAGCACGATTCACCATTGCGTGCCCTCTTGGTGATGCTGAAAGAGGACTTTTCAGCGTTGTGTGCCCTCTCAGTAACCCTCAGAATGCGCGATTCACCGTGGTGTGCTCTATTGGCTACGGAAGGTGGCCCGCGATTCACCGGGAATTGCAGCTTCGGCTAACTGTAGTAGGAGCGATTCACAGTTAAGAACGGCTTCGCCGATTTGCCGGAGAGTCCGATTCACCGTGAATCCTCGGGCTCTGGGTTTCTCCACAGCCCTCTTGACCGTGAATCCTCGGGCTGTGCGTTTTCCCAGAGCCCGCTTGACCGTGAATCCCCGGGCCCTGCGTTTTCCCAGAGCCCGATGGACCGTGAAATCCTGGCGCTCTGCACCTTCCGAGAGCCCGAATAACCGTGAATCGGAGGGCCCTGCGTTTTTCCCAGAGCCCGATTGACCGTGAATCCGAGTCGCGCGATGGGCTACGGCGACGTCATCAGCCGCCGGTGGTCGGCGAGCATGCACCGGTCCTGGACCACCTCGATGCCGGCGGCGATGAGCTCCTCGGCCACCGACCGGTGGCGGATGCCGAGCTGCAGCCACACCCGCCGCGGCCGGGGCTCCATGGCGAGGATGTCAGTCGTCAGCTCTCTCATCGTTCCAGCCCCTTCGATTCGTGGAATAACGCAAGGCGTGCTCGCCGTCGTAGACCACCTCGCCGTCCGGCTGCATCCCGACCTTTTCGAGCACGCGGATGGACGCTACGTTCTCCGGCAGCACCAGGCCGATGATCTGTTCGAGCTCGAGCGTGGTGAAACCGAAGTCCAGGCTCGCCCGGCAGGCTTCGGTGGCCAGGCCCCGGCCCCAGTACTTCGGCAGGAACCGGTACCCGACGTCGACCGCATCGAGCTCGGGGAGGTACTTCAGCCCGCAGAACCCGATGACCGCCCGGGTTTCCTTGAGCACCGACGCCCATCGCCCATAGCCGACGGTGTCCCAGTCCGGGTAGCTGGCGATCGCTTCTCGGGCGGCGTCGAGGGAGGGAAGGGGCGGCTCG
>JAAELW010000162.1 GCA_024226235.1 bacterium | reverse complement strand
GCACTCCCTCCTCGCGATAGATGCGCAGGATCAGCTCCGTGCAGGTCTTGCCGCCGCAACCGCCCATACCCGCACGCGCCACCGCCTTCAGCTGGTTCATGTCGCACACGCCCGCACGGATGGCCGCCACGATCTCACTCTTCGATACGCGCTCGCAGCGGCAGACGATCATCTCCGCTTCATCCTCGGGCGCGGTAGCGATCGCTTCCCCGGCCTCCGGCTCGCGCATGCGGAAACCGGCCACCGCGTGCCTTTCGTCCCAGGGCACCTCCACCAGCAGCAGCTTCCGACGGTCCTGATCCTCGCGCTTGCGGCTGGCGATCACCCGTCCGTGGCCGATCACCTCGCCCACCATGCCCGTGGTCACGACCTCCTCGCCCCAGGGCACGAGCGAGTCGTCGAACTCGAAGGGCAGCATGAGCAGGGCCTTCTCGCGCGCGGGATCGTAGTCTTCGAGCACCAGGTTGATGGCCAGGCCCGGGCAGGCCAGCACGCAGCCGGCGCAACCTTCGCAGAGGCCCGCGAATTCGGGGCGACTCAGGATCGAGTCGGGCATGCCGATCAGGTCGTGGGGACAGGCCTCGCTGCAGGGATTGCAGGGAATCTCCTGCACGCAGCGGATCACGGGATAGACCGGCGATGTCGCCTGGGGCGGCTCCAGCTCGGCGGGCTCGCCGCCGTGGTGCTTGAGCAGCTCGCCGAAGCTCTCCCAGTTCGTGGGAATGGGCAGGTCGATACCAAGGTCGCGCGCGATCCGCCGGCCCGTGATCTTGCCCGAGAAGATCGCCGCCGAGGCTTCCGCGATCTCCTTGGTGTC
>JAAELW010000161.1 GCA_024226235.1 bacterium | reverse complement strand
CGCGTCGGCCTTCCTTCATCGAATTCGAGTTCGAGACTACCTGCGACGTCGTGAGGTGGAGCGCAGTCGCGACAAGCTCCGCGACCTCGATGTCGCAAAATCCCGCTTCACCGCCAACATCCACCACGAGCTCCGAACCCCGCTCACGCTGATGCTCGCTCCCATCGAAGCCATGCGCTCCGGCGATATGGGGGAGTTTCCTGCCAGCCTCGATCGCACGTTTCGAACCATGCAATCGAATGGCCTGCGTCTGCTGAAGCTTATCAACAACCTCCTGGATCTCGCGAAGATCGAGAGCGATCAGCTCTCGGTACGGCGAGTGCCGGTGGAGCTTGGGCGCCTCGTGGAGGACATCGTGGATGGGGCGCTTCCGATGGCGGAGCGGAAGGGGTTGGAGCTTCGGGCGGAAGGGTTCGAGGCGGTGCCCACGTTGAATGCGGATCCGGATGCGCTCGAGAAGGTGTTGGTGAACCTGATCGGGAACTCGCTGAAGTTTACGGATGCTGGCGGTATCACGGTTCGGGGCAGCGCGGTGGCTGCGGGTGAGAGGGTTGATACGGAAGGGCACTCGCTCGGTTCCGAGGGTGTCCACTTGGTGGTCGAGGACACGGGTGCAGGGCTGCCAGTTGCCCAACTTGCCAGGGTGTTCGATCGGTTTGCGCAGGTCGATGGCTCGACGACGCGCAAGCACGAGGGCACGGGTATCGGGCTCAGCCTGGTGCAGGAGCTGGTTTCTCTGCACGGCGGGCAGGTCTGGGCCGCAAGCGAGGGAGAGGGGCAGGGTGCGCAGATGCACGTGCTGCTGCCGCTCGGCGAGGCGGATGACGACCCCGAGGAAGAGGTGTTGCTGGAGGCGAGTGGAGAGCGGGCTCTCTCTGCTGCGAATTCGTTCAAGGCGCTTGCCAGTGAAGTCTCGATGGATCTCGAAGGGAGTGGCGAGGGACGCTTTGCGGCCGTGGAGCACACGGTCAGTCGTTGGGAGGCGACACGCCACGGCGACGAGTGGTTGGCTGAGCTTCCCGAGCATCCCGAGGGTACGCCCGAGATCGTGATCGCCGAAGACAACGCCGAGATGCGTCGGCTGCTGGCCTTTCTGGTGGGCCGTGAGTTCCGGGTTCGGCCCACGCGCAATGGCCGGGAGGCGCTCGAGGCGGTTCGCGAGCGGGCGCCGCAGCTCGTGTTGACTGACGTGATGATGCCCGAGATGTCCGGCACCGAACTATGCCGCGCGATCAAGGAAGACGATGCGCTGCGTGGGGTGCCTGTCATGCTCGTGACGTCGAAGGCAGAGCGTGAGATGAAGATCGAAGGCCTGGAGCTCGGCGCGGACGATTACGTGACGAAGCCATTCCATCCCCGCGAGCTTCTGGCCCGCACGCGTTCACTCGTTCGCATCCGGACCCTTCAGCAAGAGCTTGCGGAGCGCAACGAGGTGCTGTTCGGCACGAACCAGGAGCTGGCCGAGACGCTCGAGGAGCTGAAGGAGGCCGAGGTGCACCTGGTGCAGGCAGAGCGCCTCGCGGCGGTGGGAGAGCTCTCGGCGGGTGTCGCCCATGAGGTGAACAACCCGCTGAACTTCGCTCGGAACTCGTTGGCCGCGCTCCGCACGTACGTCGACGATCTCCAGGGGCTCGCCAGCTGGCTCTGTGAGATGGACGTCAACGATCCGGATACGCTCCGCGTGCAGCTGGCCCAGCTGCAGCGGAAGAAGCAGGAGCTTGGCCTGGATGACATGACCGGAGAGCTTGCCGAGCTGATCGGGATCGTGACCGAGGGCCTCGATCGCACGGCGAGCCTGGTTTCCGATCTCAAGGCTGTTGCCGCGCCGGGCCAGGGCGAGCAGGCCCTCGTGGATGTGGGGGCAGGCCTACGCTCAACGTTGCGGCTGCTGGGCCATCGGCTGCGGGAGGCCGGTGTGGAGGCCCAATTGGAGGTCGAGGCCGGCCTGGTGCTCGTTCCTGGCGATGCCGGGGGCCTGAATCAGGTGTTCCTGAACCTGCTCAAGAATGCCATCGAGGCGTTCGAAGGGAGAGATGGGACGGTTTCTGTCCGTGCGCGAATGGCGGAAGAACAGCTGGAGGTATGCGTGCAGGATTCGGGGCCCGGGATCGATCCGGATATTCAAGCGCGTCTGTTCGAGCCGTTCTTCACCACCAAGGGTGCGGGCCAGGGCAGTGGCCTCGGGCTGGCCATGTGTCAGCGGATCGTGCGCGACCATGGCGGCCAGATCGAATTCACGTCCGAGCCGGGTGAAGGCACGCTGGTACGCGTGACCCTGCCCGTGGAGACGAGAGGCGGAGTCGATGCCGGATCGGGATGAAGCACGGATCGACTACCGTGCCTACCCGCTCCTCTACGTCGATGATGAGCCGGAGAATCTGCGCGTCTTCGAGCTGACGTTTCGGCGTGAGTTCGAGGTCGTCACTGCAACGAGCGGCGAGGAAGGGCTCGAGCGGCTGATGACCGGGCGCTTTGCCGTCGTGTTGTCCGATCACAAGATGCCCGGCATGAGTGGGGTCGATTTTCTCGGCCGTGTGAACGAGATCGCACCGGAAACCGTGCGCATGCTCGTCACCGCCTACGGCTCCGCGGATACGTTGGCGCACGCGATCAACGACGGGTCGATCTATCGCTATATCGCGAAGCCGTGGCAGCCGGATGAGATGCGGATCGCGGTAAGGCGCGGCATCGAGCACTACGCCCTCGGGCGGGATCGCGAAGCCCTGGTGCGCGAGCTGCACACGGTGGGTGAGGTTGGAGCCACGATCAACCGCGAGCTGTCACTCGATCGGCTCTCGGATCTACTGATCACGTCGCTGACGGAGACGTTGGGCTACGACGGCGCGTCCCTGTTGAGCTTCGATCCGGTGAAGAATCAGTTGAGGTTCGAGCGCTCGGGTCCAGTCGGTGCGCATTGCGCGGATTTCCTGGAATCCCACGAGCTCACGCGGGAGAAGTCGCCTCGCTTCGTCGGCTCCCTGGCGCACGGGGAGGCTTGCCGCTTCAGTCTGGATGAGTGCCTCGATCTGTCTTCTGAGCTTCGCGATTGGGTCACGGAAGTGGCCGGGGATCTGTTGGTCGTGCCGCTGGTGGGCAAGGACGAGCTGCTCGGCGCGCTGGCGGTGGACAATCGCAGCGGTGGTGCTCCCTTCGACGACCGCGATCGCACGCTTCTGGAGGGCGTTGCGCGCCAGGCTTCGATTGCGGTCCAGAATGCCCGGCTGGTCGAAGAATTGCGGTCCACGCGCCAGCAGGTGCTGCGTGCAGATCGTCTTGGGACCCTCGGCACGCTCTCGGCAGGGCTGGCCCATGAGATCAACAACCCGCTGACGGCGATCCACACCTTCTTGAGTCTGGCCCCGAGCAAGCGGGACGAGCCCGATTCGGAATTCTGGGGCGACTATCATCGCCTGTCTTGTTCGGAGCTCGAGCGGATCCGCGGTCTCGTGGCCACCATGGCCCGGCTGGGTCGCGAGGATGGCCGCGTCGTTCCCCGCTCTGCATGCGATCTTGCGAGCATCGCGCGTGAAGTCGTGGTCCTGGTCGCCCCGGAAGCCGACCGGCGGAACGTGGACGTCGTGGTGAGCGAAGCTCCCGACACACCGAAGCTCATGGCGGTGCGCGAGCAGATCCACCAGCTGATCCTCAACCTCACATTGAATGCGGTTCATGCCAGTCCGAACGGTGCGGTGGTGAAGCTCCGGGTCGCGCCTGGTGGGCCGGGCGGGCACCGTGACGGAGTGATGCTCGAGGTGGTCGACCTGGGGGACGGGATCGCCGACGAAGACCTCGAGCGCATCTTCGACCCGTTCTTCACGACCAAGGGGCCCGATAAGGGCACCGGCCTGGGCCTGATGATCTGCCACCGCATCGTGGCCGAGCACGACGGTGTGATCGAGGTGACCAGCCGCCCCGGAGAGGGCGCCTGTTTCCGCGTGCGCCTGCCGAACCGAACGGCCTGATCCAGACTGGTTGACCCCGTTCGCGCTACCTGATAGAACGACACCGTCCCGGTCTGCGCGGGGGGAACCCCTCGCTCCAGAGATCGTGGGCATCGTTCGAGCGGTCCGCTTATCCTGGCGGAGTCGAATTCGAATCGAATCCGAATCGATGCTGAATCAGAATCGAATCAGCGGAATCAGGGGGACCGATGCCCGCGCTCACTCCGGAACTGAACCTGCAGCCCGAGAACGCTCGACTCCTGCGGTGCAGCGTGTTGTTCAGCCTCGCTCTCTGTGCGCTGGTGGCCGCACCGGCGGGCGCCGCCGATTCCAGGGCACGGATAGCGATCCTTCCGATCGTCGTGCATTCCACCACGGATCGGGATTTCCTGCGCTCGGGCCTGTCCGACATGCTGGCGTCTCGGCTCGGCCGGGAGAAGGGCGTCGCCGTCATCAAGCTGGACGACCCCGAGTTGGCCACGACCGACGTGGTGGCCGCCTCGGCTGCGGCCAAGGCTGCGGGAGCCGAATGGGTGGTCTACGGCTCCTTCACCCGCTTCGGCGAGGGTGCGAGCCTCGACCTTCGCGGTGTCCAGGTTGAGGGCGAAGACATCCAGGATCCGCGCTCGGTCTTCATCCAGGCGGGAACGCTAGGCGAGATCATCCCGCGGCTCGACAACCTGGCGAAGCGGATCGCCCACCACGTGACCTCCGGTCGAAGCGGCTTGCCCTCGGTCTCGGCCAGTGAAAGCGAAGCTGCCGATGCGAGCCTGGCTTCCGCGCTCGACGAGATCGACGCACTCCGAAGCCGGGTCAAGGCACTCGAGGATCACATGAGCGGTACCGAAGCGGCCGGAAGCGACCAGGCCTCGAGCACGGTGGCTCACTGAGCGGGCTTCGATGGGTCCCGCCGGATCACCCCGGATTCGCTAGCTTGCGCTTGCCCGTGCGGGCGCGTGGCGATGTAGCTCAGTCGGTTAGAGCACTGGTTTCATAAGCCGGGGGTCGCTGGTTCAAGTCCAGCCATCGCCACCACACGGGCTCACTGGCTCCCGTTCTCGCCCCCGAGCCGGAACTTCTGCACCTTGCCCGTCACCGTCTTCGGCAGCTCATCCACGGCTTCGAAGGTGGTAGGCACCTTGAACGAGGCCAGCCGCTCCCTGCCCCAGGTGCGCAGGGCCTCCGGTTCCAGTCTGGCCCCCGGTTCGGGCACGACGAAGGCATGGCCGGTTTCGCCCCAACGCTCGTGAGGGACGCCGATGACGGCCAGCTCGTGGATGTCGGGGTGGGTTTCGTAGACAGCCTCCACCTGTCGTGGGTAGACGTTCTCGCCGCCCGAGATGAACATCTCGCGGGCCCGCCCGGTCAGCGTGACGAAGCCCTCCTCGTCGAAGCATCCAAGGTCTCCGGTGCGGAGCCAGTCGTCACGAAGTGTCTCGGCATTGGCCTCGGGCCGCTCCCAGTAGCCCAGCATGTTGATGGGGCCACGCACGACGATCTCGCCGGATTCACCACACGCGCAGTCCTGCCACTGTGCGGGCGGAAGCAGCAAGGACGCCTCCCGGACGATGCGGATTTCGGCGTGCAGCACGGGTCGCCCGACGCTGCCCGCTTTCCGGATGGCGTCTGCGGCATCCAGGCAGCACAGGATCGAGGTCTCGGTCTGGCCGAAGCCCTGTTTCAAGCGGAGCCCGCGTTCTTCGAACGCGTGGATTCGCTCCACCGGGATGGCCGCGCCGGCAGTGAACAGGAAGCGCAGCGAGGAGACGTCTGGCTGGTCGGCATCGAGGGCATGCTGCAGGGGGCGGAACATCGTCGGAACCCCGCCGAAGTAGCTGATGCGATGCCGCTCGACGGCCTTCCACAGCGCAGACGGGTCGAAGTGCGCCTGCAACACGACGGTCGCACCGCAGTAGAGCGCGGGCAGCGCCAGGATCAGCAGACCGAACGAATGGAAGAGCGGCACCACGGTGAGCACCCGATCATCCTGGGTGCAGCCGAAGAAGAGCTGGGCGTTGAGGCTGTTGTAGAGGGTCTTGCGGTGGGGCAGGAGGGCGCCCTTGGGCGTTCCGGTGGTGCCGGACGTGTACATCAGGATCATCGGGTCTTCGGGAGAGACCGCTTCCATCTGGACGTGTGGCCGGTGCGCTGCGAGGGCCGTCTCGTAGGGGTCGTCGCTGCCGCCCACTGCGTGGGCCTGCGGCAATGCGCCGTGGGTCTGGGCGAGGCTCGCCGCGACCAGTGGGTCCAGGGCGGCCTCGTGGATCAAAAGGCGTGGGCGGGCATCCTCCACCAGCTGGGCCACCTCCGGCGGCGCGAGCCGGATATTGATGGGCATCGCGATGGCGCCGAGGCGCGCCGCTGCAAAGACCAGCTCCAGGTAGGCGGAGCGGTTGCCGAGCAGCAGCGCTACCCGGTCGCCCCGCACGACCCCTTCCGCAGCCAACCAGCCTGCCGCCCTGGCCACCCGCTCCTCCAGCGCGCCAAAATCAAGGCTTCGTTCGTCGTCCACCACCGCCGTCCGCTCGGGCGCGAGCCGAGCGCGCTCCTGGATCCAGCGGCTGACGTTGTGGAGAGGGCTCTGCACGGGAGGTGTGATACCGGAAGTGTGCAATGATTGCTGGGGGAGGAGCCGCCGTGAATCTGCTCGGAAACCCGGCCTTCGTGGGCCGCCATTGTGGAAGCCATGAGTACGACGTGGACCGGGAGGTCGTCGACTTCTACGCCGATGCGCTCGACGATCACCACGCGCTCTACGAAGAGGTGGCGCCGCCGCTTCTGTACCACTCGGAGTGCTACAAGTTCGTGGGCGAGTGGTATCTGAAAAACCTGTTCGGAAACCTCCACGGCCGTCAAGATTGGGAACTCTTCGCACCGATCCGGGTTGGCAGCCGGGTGCGCACCCGCTCCACCATCATCGAGCGCTACGTGAAGCGCGGACGCGACTACGTGGTGAACGAGACCGATGTCATCGACGCCGAGAGCGGTCAGCTCCTCGTGCGCGGTCATACCCACCAATCCTTCCTGCCGCCGAAGGATCACGAGGACGACGCAGGCTACGTGGTCGACAAGTCCACGGCGGCCAGCAAGCTGGAGCGCCCGCCGTTCCCCACCGCCACGGGCAAGGAGCTCACGCCCTCAGCCAAGTTCATCGATGCGCGCCGTTGCTGGATGTTCTCGGGCCCCGGCCGCAACTACCATACGGATGCGGACGAGGCCAAGAAGATCGGGTTCCCGAACATCGTGGTTCAGGGGATGATGACCACCTGCTTTGCGGCTCAGGTGATGCTCGACGAGTTCGGCATGGGCTTCCTGCAGGGCGGCAACATGTCCCTGAAACTCACCAACGTGGTATGGGTCGACGAGCGGGTGACCGCCTACGGTCGCGTCCGCGAGGAGCGACCGGAAGGCACGCGTACCCGGGTGGTCTGCGACGTCTGGGTCGAAAAGGATGATGGTTCGCGCGTCTTGATCGGCGACGCGAGCGCGCTTCGCTAGCGGCGATGGGCGGGCCTCTCGCGCCGGTTCCGGCCGAGGTTTCACGCGCGGCGCTGGCCCTGGGGCTGGCCGGGCGCTCTGTGTTGGTCGCCGTTTCGGGCGGTGTCGATTCGATGGTCCTGCTGCACGCGCTGGCGGGCCTCCGGGTGGAGCTCGGGCTGGAACTGGCCGTGGCCCACGTCCATCATGGCCTGCGCGGTGCGGAGGCGGATGCGGATGCGCGGCTGGTCGAGCAGGCCGCGGCAGACTACGGGCTCGTGTTCCGGCTCGCGCGAGTGGATCCGGAGGGTCTGCGCGCCGAGGGGCCGAGCCGTTCGCGGCCGAGCCTGCAGGAGGCGGCACGCCGAGTTCGCTACGACGCGCTCGATGCGATTGCGAACGAGCTTGGCTGCCAATGCATCGCGACGGCGCACCAGCGCGATGACCAGGCCGAGACGCTGCTGCTGCGTCTGTTTCGAGGCACCGGACCCGATGGTCTGGCGGGCATCGCGCCGCTCAGCGCAGATGGCCGGATCGTGCGGCCGATGCTCCGGATCGATCGGGAGGCGATCGAGGCCTGGGCGGGTAGTGAGGCGCTCCGCTGGAGGGAGGACGCGTCGAACCAGAACCCGCGGTTTGCCCGGGCGCGGCTTCGCCAGCAGCTTCGGGCGCTGGCGGAGAGCTTGAACCCGGGTTGGCAGCGAGCGCTGGCCGATCTGGCCGATGCCCAGCGCGATGAGAACGCTTGGCTGGATGTCCTCACGCGCGAGGCGGCTCCGAAGTGGCTGGGAGGCGAGGGCGATCGGGTGCAGTTCGCCAGAGAGGGCTGGGAGACACTTCCCCCGGCGTTGGCCCGGCGGTTGATCCGCCGAGCCTGGCACCGGATCGGGGGTGGCAGGGATGTCAGCCGACGGCACCTCGAGCGCGTGCTTCGCTTCCTCGTCGAGGCTTCGCCCGGAACTCGTCTGGAGCTGCCGGGCCCGCTGATCCTCCGCTGTGATCCGGCGGGTTTCAGCCTCGCTCGTGCCGAACGCAATGGCTCCGACGGGGGTCCAACCGAGCCATGACAGGCACAGCGCACCGAGGGTCCAGGGCCTTTGCGCGGATCTCAGGCACAGCGCTGCGCGTGCCGACAAGCCAGAGAGCGCATCGGGCATGACAGGGGACGAATGCTAAGCTGCGGGAACCAAAGGCAATCTCGCGAAAGGGGCCATTTCCACACGGCTCCTCTGATTGGTGTGCGCGTGCGCCAGCGCCACTGCGGATGCGAGCAATGCTTGGAGGCCCGAGCAAAACCGGGTCAGGAGCGAACGTGAACCAACAGTTCTACAAGAACATGGCCCTCTGGGTGATCCTGCTTCTGATGATGATCCTGCTCGTCACCGTGCTTCGGCAGGGGCAGGAAGCGCCGGAAGATCTGACCTACACGGATTTCCTGGCCAAGCTCGAGTCAGGCCAGGTCGAGAGCCTGACCCTCGAAGAGGGCCACCTGACCGGCACGCTCCAGAATGGACTCGAATTCGCCAGCTACGTCCACGAGATCCACTACGACGATCTCGGTGAGCACCTCGCGACGCACCCTGAACTTGCGATCAAGAGCCAGCCGAAGAGCGAATCCTCGGTCTGGCAGCAGATGCTGATCTGGTGGGTTCCGTTCCTGATCATCATCGGTTTGTGGATCTTCTTCGTCCGCCAGATGCAATCCGGCGGGGGCAAGGCGATGAGTTTCGGCAAGAGCCGAGCCAGGCTGCTCACGGAGAATCAGACCCGAGCCACATTTGATGATGTGGCGGGTGTCGAGGAATCGAAGGCCGAGCTCGAAGAGATCATCGCGTTCCTGCGCGATCCGAAGAAGTTCACGCGTCTCGGCGGGCGTATTCCGAAGGGCGTTCTGCTGGTCGGTCCGCCGGGCACCGGCAAGACCCTGCTGGCTCGAGCCGTTGCAGGTGAGGCAGGCGTACCGTTCTACTCGATTTCCGGCTCCGATTTCGTCGAGATGTTCGTCGGCGTCGGTGCCTCCCGTGTGCGCGATCTCTTCCAGCAAGGCAAGAAGAACGCGCCCTGCATCATCTTCATCGACGAGATCGACGCTGTGGGCCGGCACCGGGGCGCGGGCCTCGGCGGTGGGCATGACGAGCGCGAGCAGACGCTGAACCAGCTGTTGGTCGAGATGGACGGCTTCGAAAGCAACGAGGGCGTGATCATGATCGCGGCCACGAACCGGCCCGACGTGCTCGATCCGGCGCTGCTCCGACCCGGCCGCTTCGATCGCCGGGTGGTGGTGCCGAGGCCCGATCTGCGTGGCCGGCTGGCGATCCTGAAGGTCCACACCCGGCGGGTTCCCCTTTCCGACGACGTCGACCTCGAGGTCCTGGCTCGTGGAACGCCCGGTTTCGTCGGCGCCGATCTCCAGAATCTGGTGAATGAAGCGGCGTTGCTGGCCGCCCGCCGCGATGCCAACCGTGTCTCCATGGTCGATTTCGAGGATGCCAAGGACAAGGTGCTGATGGGCGCCGAGCGCCGCAGCCTGATCATGAGTGACGAAGAGAAGCGGGTCACTGCCTACCACGAGGCCGGTCACGCGATCGTATCGATGCTCACCGAGGAGTCGGACCCGGTTCACAAGGTGACGATCATTCCGCGCGGTATGGCGCTGGGCCTGACGCAGACCCTTCCCGTCGAAGATCGCCACAGCTACACACACAAGCACATGGTGGCGATGATTCTTCGAGCGATGGGCGGACGGGCTGCAGAGGAGCTCGTCTTCGACCACTTCTCGACCGGCGCTTCGAACGATCTCCAGCAGGTCACGAAGCTCGCTCATGACATGATCTGTCAGTACGGGATGAACGATCGTGTCGGCCCGGTTTCCTACGGCGAAGAGGGCGGAGACGTCTTTCTCGGACGCGATCTGGCCACCCGCAAGAGCTACAGCGAGAAGACCGCACAGCTGATCGATGAAGAAGTGTCCGGGCTCCTCAGCAGCCTGTATGGCCAGGCCAAAGCCTTGTTGGAAGAGAACCGCGAGATTCTCGAGAGCGTGACCGATGCGCTGCTCGAGCGGGAGACCCTGGAGACGAGTGACCTGAAGACGCTGCTCGCTGGTGGCGAGCTGGCACCGTTGCCGCCGCCGACGGCGGAGGGCCAGGCCGATGAATCTTCGGAAGGCCCGGTGAGCCCCGCTGCGTCGGATCAACCCGAGGACGTGCCGGACGGCAAACTGCCGGATCCGGAGCCGATGCCCGGCTAGTCGAATCCCCTCCCCCCAGAGAGGTTGGCGGATGAATTGGACGACGATCCTCCCGCCGGAACGCGTGACGATCGTCGGGGTGCTGAACGCGACTCCCGATTCCTTTTCGGACGGGGGTCGCTTCCTGCTCGACGGGGGAGCCCCGGATATCGAGTTCGCTGTGCAAGAGGCCCGAGCGATGGTCGAAGCCGGCGCGCATTGGATCGACGTGGGCGGAGAATCGACCCGGCCAGGCGCCCGGGAGGTCGACGCTCGGGAGGAGATCCGACGCACCCGGCCGGTGATCGAGGCGCTCGCGAAGCACCTGGGCGTACCCCTCTCGATCGATACCCGGAAGTCCGAGGTCGCCGATGCGGCACTCGGCGCCGGAGCCACGATCGTGAACGACGTATCGGGCCTGGCCTTCGATCCGGCGCTGGCGGAGGTGGTCGCGCGCCACGGTGCGGGCCTGGTCGTGGGCCATCTGCGCGGTGAGCCCGCCACGATGCAGCAAGGTGTCCGCTTCGACGCCGTGCTGGCCGAGGTCGCCGGTGAACTCCGTGCGGCCGTGCGCGTTGCCGAAGCCGCCGGTGTGGCGTCCGAGCAGATTGCCGTGGACCCCGGAATCGGGTTTGGCAAAGAGCTGGAACACAATCTGGCGTTGCTGGCCCGTGCCGGAGAGCTGCGCGAGCGGGTGGGGCGACCGGTGCTGGTCGGCCCGTCTCGCAAGGCGTTCCTCGGCCATCTGACCGGGGATGAATCGCCGACCGCTCGAGATACGGCCAGTCAGGCCGCCTGTGCGGTGGCTGTGTTCGCCGGTGCGGATGCGGTCCGAGTGCACGAAGTGGCCGGAGCCCGCCGGGCCGTCCAGGTGGCGCGCGCGCTGCGGGAGGCGCGGACGTGATCGAATTCCTGGTCGAGTGGCTTCGGAACGAAGCCACCGAACTCTGGGTGTTCTTGAGCACCAACTTCGACCCGGTCCGCGACACGCTGGACATCCTCGTCGTCAGCTTGGGCATCTACTGGCTGCTGCTGTTGCTGAAGGGCACCCGAGCGATCCAGATCCTGCTCGGGCTGCTGGCGCTTCTCGCGCTGCGTCTGGTCTCCGACTTGTTCGATCTGGTGACCCTTTCGTGGATCCTCGAGAATTTTCTGGCCTCGGCCGTGCTGATCATCATCGTGTTGTTCCAGGCGGATATCCGGCGTGTGTTGGCGCGGGTCGGTCGCGGCGTATTCCCGCGCATCAGTGAGCGCCAGGAGTCGCAGATCCTCGAAGAGGTGGTGCGTGCGAGCCGGGATCTCGCGGAGAAGCGGGTCGGGGCTCTGGTCGTTCTCGAGCGCGACACGGGGCTCGAAGACATGGTCGAAGTCGGAACGGCGATCGACTCGTTGGTGACCAAGGAGCTCCTCACGTCGATCTTCCTGCCCTACTCGCCGATCCATGACGGCGCCGTGATCGTCAGCGAAGGCCGCGTCAGCTTCGCTGGCTGCATTCTGCCGCTTGCGCTGACCACCGATCTTCCGGACGGCGTGGGAACCCGGCACCGCGCGGCGTTGGGAATCACCGAGGAGACCGACGCGGTCGTGGTCGTGGTCTCGGAAGAGACCGGTGGGATTTCCGTCGTGGTCGGTGGCAAGCTCACCCGCAACCTCAGTGCGCCCATGCTGCGCGTCGTACTGCGCGATCTGTTCTCGCGGGAGTCGATCCTCGATGCGACGGTCGAAGATATCGTCGCGAGGGCGGAGGAGGCCGGCGAGGCGAGTGCTTCCGGTGAAGCCCCGGAGGCGGCGCAGACGCGATGAGAATCTTCAGGAACTTCGGATTCAAACTGATGGCCGTGGTGACGGCATTCCTGCTCTGGGGTATTTCGCACAGCACTTCGTCGATCGAGCGGGGCTTCGATCTGCCGGTCGCCTTGGTGGGCGTTCCGGACAAGCTGGTCGTCACGCAGCAGTCTGTGGATACCGTCAACGTGCGGGTGCGGGGTAGCCGGGCCTCGTTGCGCAGGCTCTCGGTGGGAGATCTGGTCTACGGCGTCGATCTATCCGGTGCCCAGCACGGGGTGACGGCCCATACGGTCGAAACCCAGGAACTCGAGCTGCCGCGAGGCCTGCAGGTCGTCAGCCGCTCTCCCGCGGGGATCGAGTTCACGCTGACCCAGCGGGGTCGGAAGGCTGTGCCGTTGCGGCCAGATGTCGCCGGAGATCCGGCGCCGGGCTTCGTGATCGAAGGAGTCGAGGTCGAGCCGGCAAGAATCTGGATCACCGGCGCCCGGAGCGAAGTACTTCGGTTGGCCGAGGTAATGACCGAAACGATTGATGTGAATGGCGCCGACGAGCCAGTTGAGCGGAAGGTGAAGCCGGCATTGGTCGGGCACCACGTCTGGGTCGAGAGCGAGCAGGATGTGACGGTTCGGATTCAGGTGGCCCCACTGGAGGTAGAGCCAGAGGTGGACGCGGAGGAGACAGGATGAGCGAAGAGGGCCCGCGGGCACTGTTCGGAACCGATGGAGTGAGGGGGAGAGCCAACGTCTTCCCGATGACGGTCGAGGTTGCGCTCAAGCTTGGCCAGGCGATCGCGCACGTGTTCCGAAGGGATGGCGATGGTCTGCATCGCTTCCTGATCGGCAAGGACACCCGGCTCTCGGGCTACATGTTCGAAGACGCGCTGGCTGCGGGCATCTGCTCGATGGGCGGCCACGTGATCCAGGTCGGTCCGATGCCGACCCCCGCGATGGCATTCCTGACCCGGGACATGCGTTGCGATGCGGGCGCGATGATCTCGGCCAGCCACAACCCCTACCAGGACAACGGCATCAAATTCTTCGGCCACGACGGGTTCAAGCTGCCGGATGCGGTCGAGCGGCGGATCGAGGAGCTGGTCGACTCCGACGAGCTGCTCAGCCATTGCGCAAGCCCCGATTCGATCGGTCGTGCCCGGCGGATCGAGGACCATGATGGTCGGTACATCGTCTTCCTGAAGAAGTGCTTCCCCTTCGATCGAGATCTCGATGGGCTGCGTGTCGTGCTGGATTGCGCCAACGGCGCAGCGTACAAAGTGGGCCCGACCATGCTCCAGGAGCTGGGAGCGGAGCTGTTCACGATTGGCGTGGAGCCGAACGGCACGAACATCAACCAGAAGGCCGGCTCGCTGTATCCCGAGCGGCTCGCAGCCAAGGTCAAGGAGCTGCGCGCAGATATCGGAATTGCCGTGGACGGCGATGCGGATCGGATCATGTTGGTGGACGAGAAGGGCCAGGTCGTCGATGGCGATGCACTCCTCGCTCTGTTCGCTCGGGATCTCCAGGCGCGCGAGAAGCTGCGGGGAGGTGGCGTGGTGGCCACCGTGATGAGCAATCTCGGCTTGGAGAAGGCCGTCGAGAAGCTCGGCCTGCATCTCGTGCGCACGAAGGTCGGTGACCGCTACGTGGTCGAAGCCATGCGCGAGGGTGGCTACAACGTGGGCGGCGAGCAGAGCGGACACATCGTGTTCCTCGACCACAACACCACGGGTGACGGTCTGTTGACCGGGCTCCAGGTGCTTGCGGTGATGTGCAAGCAGGGAAAACCCCTTTCGGAGCTTGTTGCCGATTACGAGCGCTTCCCCCAGGTGTTGGTGAACCTTGCGGTCAGCACGAAGACGCCGATCGAAGACCTTCCGACCGTACTCGAGCGGCTGACCCAGGTGGAAGGGGAGCTGGGGAGTTCAGGGCGGGTGCTGATCCGGTACTCCGGCACCGAGCCGAAAGCACGCGTGATGGTCGAAGGCGAGGATGAGGATCGCGTTGCCGAGTACGCGCAGGATCTGGCCGACGTCCTTCTCCGGGCGGTGGGCGGGGCCAGCTGAACATGCGCAGGCTCATCACCGGTCTCGACTCGATCGCCGTGCTGCGCGAACAGGTGCTGCAGCGCAGCGCCACACTGGGCGCGGCCACCACGCTGGCCGAACTCGGAGGCGCCGATGCTGTCCGGGTCGGGCTTCTCGAGGAGCTGCGGCCCGTGACCGAAAGCGACGTGCTCGATGTACGCCGCGCCGCGCGTCAGCTCGAGCTGCGGATGGCCCCGATGCCCACGCTCGTGAAGAGCGCTCTCGAAGCCCGCCCGGAGCGGGTGCTGCTCGCCGCCGAGACGCGTTCGGCCGGTCGCGCTGCCGGACCCCTCGACTTCCAGGCCTGGGGAAGCGCGCTTTCTCCCGTCGTGCGCACGCTGCAGGAGGCAGGCATCGGTGTGATGGCGCGGATCGCCCCCTACCCGGAAGCCGTCAAGGCGGCTCGCCATGCGGATATCCTCGCGGTGGAGCTCGACACCCATCAGCTCGTCGATCTCCCCGGTGCCGAGCAGGAGGCGGCTGTCAGCAACCTTTCCGATGCCGCCCGGTTTGCCGCGAAACTCGGCATGCGCGTCGGCCTGGGCGGCCGGCTCGACGAGCGATCCGTACCGCCGTTGATCGAGGTCGCGCCCGTCTGCGAGTGGGTGGCCGTGGGCCGGGAATGGGTCGGCCGCAGTCTGCTTTCCGGCATCGACCGCGCAACCCGAGACCTCCGAGAGCAGATTTCATAGGGATGAGAACGTCCCCACTTCTCTCGCTAGGCTAGAGCACGATGACTCTTGCCCGTTGGCCGCTTCTGACTGCTGATGAGATGCGAGCGCTCGATCGCCATACGATCGAAGAGCTTGGCGTGGCAGGTGAGCTGTTGATGGAGTGTGCGGGCCAGCTGGTGGCCAGGCGGGCCGAGGCCATGCTCGCTGCTGGCGGCCAGGTCTGGATCCTGTGTGGGGCTGGCAACAACGGTGGCGACGGCTGGGTCGCGGGGCGGCACCTCCATGCGCGGGGTGTTCCGGTACAGATCGTTCCCGCGACGCCGCCCGGAGAGCTGCGCGGCGATGCCGCAGCGAATGCCGCACGGGCGGAGCGCGTCGGGGTGCCGACGGGCGCCCGCCTGCGGGCTCAGCCTGGGGACGTGATCGTCGATGCTTTGTTCGGAACCGGTCTTCGCCGGCCCGTCCGGGGCGACGCCGCTCGTTGGATCCGCAAACTCTCCCAACGCCCTTCGGGCGTCCGGGTGCTGGCCGTCGACCTGCCATCGGGGCTGAATGCCGACACGGGCCAGGTTCTCGGAGCCGCGGTGGAGGCCGATGCCACGCTGACGCTGGGCCTGCCGAAGCTCGGCCTCGCGCTCGAGCCCGGGCGCAGCCACGCGGGCGAGATCCACCTGGGCCGGATCGGCATCCTCGACGAAGCGCCGCAGGTCCATCCGCAGGCGGAGCTGTGGACGCGCCGAGCGGTGGGCCGGGTGTTGCCCGCGCGACCCGTCGCTGGCCACAAGGGGACCTTTGGCCACGCGTTGGTGGTAGCCGGTTCCGAGGGCATGACCGGGGCGGCTGCGTTGGCGGCGCACGCGGCGGGACGGACCGGCGCCGGCTTGGTGACCGTGGCCTGCCCGTCGAGCCTGCATCCGATACTCGAAGTGAAATGCACCGAAGCCATGACCGCGCCCGTGCCGGAAACCTCCGAGCACGCGCTCGCATTGGCTGCCGAGAAGGCGGTTCTCGAGTTGGCCGCGAGCCGGGACGCGGTGGTGCTGGGCCCCGGCGTCGGCCGAAGCGGGGAGACGCTCGATCTGGTTCGGCGTCTGGCGGAGCGGCTGGACGTACCGCTAATCCTGGATGCGGATGGCTTGCTGGCCTTCCGCGATCAGCTCGATGTGTTGAAGGCCCGACAAGCGGTCACTATTGTGACCCCCCACCCGGGAGAAGCCGCGGCTCTGCTCGATCGGACGACGGCAGAGGTTCTCGCCGATCGGCCGGGAGCCGCACGAGAGCTGGCCGGGGCGAGTGGCGCCATCGTGGTGCTGAAGGGAGCGGGAACGGTGACGGCAGAAGCCTCGGGACGGCTGGCAGTCAATGCCACGGGCGGGCCCGCGCTCGGTACGGGAGGCACCGGCGACGTACTGGCCGGCGTGGTGGGCGGGCTCATCGTCCAGGGCCTGTCGGCATTCGAGGCCGGCGTCGCGGGGCCCGCGATCCACGGTGCGGCAGGGGATCTCTTCTCCGAACGCCGCGGAGACGTGGGGCTGTTGGCCGGAGATCTGGTCGAGCTCCTGCCCGAGGTGCTCGCGACCTACCGAGAGGCTGCCCGAGAAGCGGAGCCGGCGGGTGATGTGTTGGGGTTCCCGGAGCCGGCTCGTGCGCAAATGGCCTTCGAAGAGTCCCGCTGAAACGAGCGCCCTCGGGCGCGCATTGGCAGATGCATTGCTCCAGACGGGCGATGTCAAAGGATGGGTCGTGAGCTTGAACGGACCGCTCGGAGCGGGAAAGACGCTCTTTGCGAAGGCGCTGGCGGAAGGTCTCGGGATCGAGCCGTCCCGTGTGTCGAGCCCGAGCTTCGTGATCGCCAACGAATACGAGCCGACCTCGGAGCTTCGCCTGGTGCACGCGGACTGGTATCGGGTGGAGAGCGAAGACGAACTCTCGGCCGCGGGGCTGCATGACTGGCTGGCGCCGGGTGTGGGGCTGGTGGTGGAGTGGGGCGATCGGTTCCCCGCCGCGCTTCCGTCCGACCGGCTAGAGGTCGAACTCCGTCCCGGAGAAGGCGAAGACGATCGGCTGCTGTGCGTGGCGGCATCCGGGCCGTGTTCGACCGCCGTGCTCGAGCACTGGAGCGCGTCATGTCCCTGATCGTCCAAAAGTTCGGAGGCACCAGCGTCGGCGATCCGGACCGGATTCGGAACGTGGCTCGGCGGGTGGTGGCCACGAGGCAGGCGGGCCACGAAGTCGTGGTCGTCGTTTCCGCAATGTCCGGTGAGACCAATGAGCTCGTCGCCCTGGCAAGAGAGCTAGGTGGCACCGTACCGAGCCCACGCGAGTACGACGTGCTGGTCTCGACCGGTGAACAGAAGACCATTGCGCTGCTCGTGATGGCGATCCACCAGCTGGACCAGGAGGCGCGATCGTTTACGGGCGCCCAGATCGGAATGCGGACAGATGGCGACCATACCCGGGCACGAATCCTGAGTATCGATGCGGACCGGATCCGCAGCTCGCTCTCCGCCGGAGAGCTGCCCGTGATCGCGGGCTTCCAGGGCACCGACGATGATGGCAACATCACGACCCTGGGTCGCGGTGGCACGGATACATCGGCGGTCGCGGTCGCCTGCGCACTCGATGCAGACGTCTGCGAGATCTACACCGATGTCGATGGCGTCTTCACCACGGATCCGAACATGGTGCCGGCAGCACACAAGCTCAATCGGATCTCCTATGAAGAGATGCTCGAGATGGCCAGCCTGGGCGCCAAGGTCCTGCAGATCCGGTCCGTGAAGTTCGCGATGGCATATGGCATTCCCATACACGTGCGCTCCTCCTTTCACGAGGGAGAGGGCACCTGGGTGGTGCGGGAGGAGGATGTGATGGAACGCCTGGTGGTTTCCGGTGTGACCTACAACCGCAGCGAGGCGAAGATCTGCGTTCTGGGCGTGAAGGACAACCCCGGTGTCGCCGCTGCGCTGTTCGGCCCGCTGTCGCGCGCAGGAATCGTCGTGGACATGATCATCCAGAATCTGTCGCAGGATGGAACGACCGACATGACCTTCACGGTACCCAGCGACGAATGCGATCGGGCGCTTCGCCTGATGGAGGAACACGCGGCCTCGGTCGGCGCGGAGCGGGTGGAGGGCGATCCGGGGATCGCCAAGGTCTCGGTCGTTGGCCTGGGCATGAAGGACCATGCCGGCGTGGCGGCCCGGATGTTCGAAGTCCTGGCGACCGAGGGCATCAACATTCAGCTCATCACCACCAGCGAGATCAAGATTTCGGTCGCAATCGAAGAGAAGTACACCGAGCTCGCCGTTCGCGCGTTGCACGCGGCGTTCGTCGAGTCCGGTGCGACCGAACCGGTTGCCGAGGTTTGAGGTGAGCCGCCGGGATGGGGTTGCGCTCGTCCTGGCCCTTTCGCTGCTCACGGTGCCTCTGGCGTGGCAGGTGGGTTGGCAGGCCATTCCGGGCTGGGCCGACGGGCCGGCGGTCGAAGTCACACCGGTCGGAGGGTTGTTGTTCGGGACGGGCCTCGATCCGAATCACGCGTCAGCGCGGGATCTGACGGTCCTTCCCGGGATCGGTCCGGCCCGGGCCGAGGCCATCGTGGCCTACCGGGCCCACGCGGGGTTCTGTCGCCTGGAGGATCTGGAGAGCGTACACGGGCTCGGGCCGCGTACGGTCGCCCGCCTGCAGGGTTGGCTTGCGATCGAGCCCGCCGCCCCCGGGTGCTCCGCCCCGGCCAAGGGCTAGTTTTCCGCAGTGGCATCCCTTCTCGAACGCGTCCGCGCCTTCTACCGCGATGAGCTCTGGAGCCGGGAGCCGTTGCCGGCGCCCCTCGGTTGGCTTCGCTCCGTCGTCCAGCTGGGCTTCCTGATCGGCGAGGGCTTCGTCAAGGACCATCTGACGCTCCGTGCCTATCACCTCACGTTCCTGACGATGATCTCGATCGTGCCGCTGCTGGCGATTGCGGTTGCGATGGTCGATCTGATCGGTGGCGGTCCGGAGGTCGTGGAAACGCTGCTCAGCAAGTTTGCAGCGGTCACGCCAGAGGCCCAGGAGTTCCTGTTGGCGCAGGTGGGGGAGTTCAACTTCAGGGCTCTGGGCGGGCTTTCGGGTGGCGTGGTGTTGTTTACGACCATCCTGCAGATCGGTGGCGTCGAAAAGGGGCTGAATGCCATCTGGGGCGTTCACGAGCAGCGACCCTGGGTCAGACGGATTCCGGACTACATGGCGGTCATCTTCGTCGCGCCCATCTTGATGGGCATCGCAATTCCGCTGCGGACGACCATCGAAAGCCAGTGGCTGGTCCAGAGAATGCGGGAGGTGCCGTGGATCGAGGCCTTGCTCGCATCTGGGCTGGAGTACGCACCGTTCCTGCTGACACTGCTCGCGTTCGGGCTCCTCTACTGGTTCCTGCCGAATACACGAGTGCGTCCGCGGTCGGCGCTGCTCGGGGGCGCTGTTGCGGCGGTGTTGTTCGGCCTGGCCCAGATGGCGTTCGTCGCGACGGTTCGAGGCTCTTCGCGTTACGGTGCTGCGCTGGGCGCATTGGCGGGCGTGGCCTTGTTCATGATCTGGGTGTACTGGTCGTGGAACGTGGTGCTATTCGGTGCCGAAGTGGCGTACGCCCATCAGACGCTCAACCTCTACCGCCGCGAGGTCCGGGGGCTGGCTCCGGGCGCGGCGGCCCGCGAGACGATCGGTCTCGCGATCGCGGTGCAATGCGCACGGGCATTCGAAGACGGGAACGACCCGTGGACGGCGGATGCGCTGTCCGATGCGTTGGACGTGCCGTTGCGCACGGTTCGGGAGATCCTTGTCGAACTCGAAGCCGAGAACATCCTGAGTGAATGCAGGGACGACCAGCATGGAGCCTTCCAACTGGGCCGACCTGCCGAGCAGGTTCGCGTGGCCGATGTGCTGACCGCCCTCCAGGGGGAGCGCCACGTCGAGCTGGGTGCCCCCGAAGTGGCGCGCCGGGTGGACGAGATCCTCTCGCAGATCGATCATGCGGCCGCACCCACAGCGGAGGGCAAGAGCCTGCGCGATCTCGTCTTCGAGCTGGCTGCGCCGGAAGAACCGACACTGCTGGCCTCCGAGTGATGAGGGATTTCGGACGGTGAGGATCTATCTCGATCACAATGCGACCACGCCGGTGCATCCGGAGGTCGCTTCCGCGATGCAGGAGATGCTCCGGGAGAACTGGGGCAACCCGTCGAGCACGACAGCCGAGGGCGCGCAGGCGCGACGGGCAGTCGATCGGGCACGCGAGCAGGTTGCCGCGCTCGTCGGTGCAGACGCGGACGAGATCGTGTTCACCGGGAGCGCCACCGAGGCCAACAACACCGCACTCCATTCGGTGGCCAGAGCCAGCGACCGGACACGCTTCCTGAGCTCCACGATCGAGCATCCTTCAGTCGACGAGCCGTTGGCATTCCTGGGCGAGCAAGGATCCCAGGTCATTCAGATCGGGGTCGATGAGACGGGGCGACTCGATCTGACCTCGCTTCGTCTGCAGGTCGACGATCGCACTGCGTTGGTCGCGGTGATTCTCGCGAACAATGAGATCGGTGTGGTGCAAGACATCCCGACCCTGGCTGAGATCGTCCATCGGATCGGGGCGCATCTGCATGTCGATGCCACCCAGGCGCTCGGAAAGATTCCTGTGGACGTGGCCACGTTGGGAGCCGACACACTGGTGGGCTCGGCACACAAATTCAACGGGCCGAAGGGTGCCGGCTTCCTGTGGGCTCGAAAGGGAGTGCTGCTGACCCCGTGGATACGCGGCGGCCCCCAGGAGAAGCGTCGCCGTGGGGGTACGGAGAACACCTCCGGAATCGTCGGTCTGGGGCAAGCGGCCGAGCTCGCACGGGTCGATCTTCCGGTTCGGGCGACGGATAGCGCTCGGCTTCGCGACCGGCTCTGGGAAGGCATCCTGGAGGGTGTGCCCGGCGTGCGGCGCAATGGTTCCGAAGAGCACGTGCTGCCGAACACGCTGAACGTCGAGTTCGAAGGAGCTGCCGGAGAGTTGCTCCTCCAGGTGCTGGATGGAGAGGGCATTGCCGTGTCGGCCGGTGCGGCGTGCGCTTCGGGCTCGATCGAGCCCTCTCATGTGCTGTCTGCCATCGGACGAAACCCGGAGCAGGCGCGGGGCTCGCTTCGCTTCAGCACAGGCCTTCGCAACGACGAAGCGCAGATCGACCGGGTGCTCGGCCTGCTGCCCGGGTTGGTGGCCCGCGCTCGGGAGGTGGCTGCGTGAGTGCCGGCCGGATCGTGGTCGGCATGAGCGGGGGTGTGGATTCGTCCGTCGCGGCGGCCTTGCTGGTCGAAGCCGGTCACGAGGTGATCGGCGTGACGATGCATCTGGCCGGCAGCGACAGCCGCTGCTGTTCGCTGGATGATGCAGAAGATGCGCGGCGTGTTGCAGATCGGCTGGGCATCCGCTTCTACGTCGCCAACTACAAGGACCGCTTTCGCGAGGAGGTGATCCTGCCGTTCGCGGATGCCTACCTGGCGGGGCGCACGCCGATTCCGTGCGTCGTCTGCAACCGACGCTTCAAGTTCCACCATCTGATGGAACGGGCCCACGCGCTGGGCGCCGATGCGGTCGCCACGGGGCACTACGCGCGCATCGGCACCGACCCGGAGCACAACGCTCCGAGGCTGCTGCGGGGCGTGGATCCGGCCAAGGATCAATCGTATTTCCTGTTCGATCTAGCCCCGGAGCAGCTCCGGCGGATCCGCTTTCCGCTGGGTGGTCTCCGCAAGCAGGAGGTTCGCGAAAAGGCCCGAAAGATGGGCCTCGGCACTGCAGAAAAGCCCGAGAGCCAGGAGATCTGTTTCGTGCCGCAGGGTGACTACGCCCGCGTGGTCGAAGAGCTTCGACCCGCCGGGCTCCCGGGCGAAGGCGAGATCGTGGATACCCACGGAGCGGTGCTCGGCCGGCACGGCGGTATCCATCACTTCACGGTGGGCCAGCGAAAGGGCCTGGGCCTTTCGACCTCCGAGCCTCTATACGTGCAGGCGCTGGACCCGGGCCGCAACCGGGTGGTGGTGGCGCGTGCAGAAGAGCTCGGCAGCGGGGGGGCGCATCTGAGCGGCGCTTCCTGGACGCGGGGCGAGCCGCCGCCGGCGGGCCAGCCCGCTCTGGTGAAGATCCGATACCGCCACGAGGCCGCGCCGGCGAAGCTGGTGCCCGGTGCGGGGGGATTCGTGGATGTGCATTTCGAGGAGCCGGTGCGCGCGCTGGCTCCGGGCCAGGCTGGCGTCTTCTACCTGGGCGAAGAGGTGCTCGGGGGCGGCTGGATCGACGGGCCACTCTCGTGACGGCCAAGAAGGTTCCGGACGCTGCCCTCGCCGAGTTGCTGGGCCACGAGTTCTCCGATCTCGAGCTGCTCGAGCGAGCGCTCACGCATTCATCGTCGGCCTTCGAACGCGACAGCTCCCGGGGCAATGAAAGGCTCGAGTTCCTGGGCGATGCCGTACTCGATCTGGTGGTGGCGAGGCTTCTCTTCGGAGCCCATCTGGACTGGCGGGAGGGCGACCTGACCCGCGCGCGAGCGACGATGGTCAATACGGAATCGCTGGCGGCTCGCGCGCGTGAGCTTGGGCTAGGCGACTACATCCGTCTCGGGCGCACCGAGCTGCAATCTGGCGGGGCTGACAAGAGCCGCGTTCTTGCGAATCTATTGGAGGCGGTGATCGGTGCTCTGTATCTGGATGCCGGGATCGAGAAGGTCTTCAGCTTCGTAGAGCGGGTGTTCGCCGCGCCGCTTGCCTCGGGCCGCGCCGTGCTCGAACGCGACCCGAAGACCCGGCTCCAGGAATGGGCTCATGCGGTGCTTCGGCAGACGCCGCGCTATGAGGTCCTGGCCGACAGTGGGGAAGAGCATGCGGAGGATCGTTTCAGAGTGGCCGCAATGATCAGCGACGAGTGTTGGGGTGAAGCCACCGGGCGCACGAAGCGAGCCGCAGAGCGCGCGGCAGCAAGTGTTGCGCTCGGGCAGACGGCCGACGGCGAAGCCACCGATGACTGAGCGGCCTCATCCATCCGGGGTCGTGGCATTGCTCGGCCGCCCCAACGCGGGCAAGTCGACGCTGCTCAACCGCCTGCTCGGCCAGAAGCTTGCGATCGTCACGTCCAAGCCCCAGACCACCCGCAGCCGCATCCTGGGAATCCTCACCCGCGACGACGCCCAGTTGCTGCTGCTCGATACACCGGGTTTCCACCAGAGCCCGAAGGCGCTGAACCAGGTGCTGAACGAAGTCGTGGATGAAGTGGCCGATGATTGTGACGTGGCAGTGATCCTGGTCGACGCCCGACGCGGCTGGGACGAGGGCCACGCGGAGCTGCATGGCCGCTTGAAGGCTCGTGGTGCCGTGGTGCTGGTGGTGGCGACGAAATGCGATCTCGGTGAACCGTCCGACAGCGTGCCCGCCGACCTTCGGATCTCGGCGAAGACCGGCGCTGGGATCGAGGCGTTCACCGAAGGCCTGGTCGAGCACTTGCCCGAGGGCCCGGCCTACTACGACGCGGAATCCGTGACGGATCGCTCGATGCGTTTTCTCGCGGCCGAGCTGATCCGGGAGGCCGTCTTCGAGGCGCTCGAGCAGGAGCTTCCCTACGAGACCGCGGTCGAAATCGAGGGTTTCGACGAGAGCGATCCGACGCTGACGCGGATTCAAGCGACGCTGCTGGTGGAGAAGAAATCCCAGAAGGGCATGGTGGTGGGGAAAGGCGGCCAGATGATCCGCCAGATCGGTACCGCAGCGCGTCACGCGCTGGCGGAGATGCTCGAAACCAGGGTTCACCTGGAGCTTTGGGTGAAGGTCGAACCACGTTGGACAAAGCGTCCCAACCGCCTGAAATCCCTGGGATATCATTGACGCCGGTTCATCGGCTGGCAAACTCTTGGCACATTTGACGCCACTCTTCCCCGTGGGTTAGGGTTGGCCCGTTTCGGCCATGCTCCGTCAGGATCTCCCCCCGTTGCTGCACCGCCGGTGCCCCCGGGGAAGCCATGTTGGCGGCAGTGGGCCCCCCAAGGAGCACCCCCCTTCATGACCGCCAGCCAACAGCTCAGCCCTGCCGAGGTCCGCAAGCTCGTCCGCAGCCGCAGCATCGAACACGTCGTCGTGCTCGGTGCGAACGGTACGATGGGCTTCGGAAGCGGCGCGTTGTTCACCACGGTGGTCCCGAAGGTCACCTTCCTCGCGCGTACCAAGGCCAAGGCAGAAGAAGGCCTGGGTGCGGCGGTCAAGCAGGTCCGCTCGCCTACGGTGGCTTCGCGCGTCGAGGTCGGCGACTACGAACACGAGTTCGACACTGCGGTAGCGAGCGCCGATCTGATCTTCGAAGCCCTGACCGAGGACTTCGATGTCAAGAAGGCCATCTTCGATCGCGTCGAGGCGGTTCGCCGCGAGGACTCGATCGTCGCGACGGTGACTTCGGGCCTTTCGATCAACGCACTGTGTGAGGGCCGCAACGAGTCGTTCCGCCGGAACTTCCTGGGCCTGCATTTCTTCAACCCGCCGAACGT
>JAAELW010000160.1 GCA_024226235.1 bacterium | reverse complement strand
GTTGACCGACGACTGCAGCTATCTGGTTCCGACGCGCGAGACGGTCCAGGCCGTGCGCGGCCAGCCCGGCATCACGACCGAAGACGAGATTGCCGGGGGCCTTGCCTACTTCGAGGATGACAAGCTCACGCTGGCGGCCAAGGCGCTGCGCCTCGGGACCGGGACGGCTTGGGGCGAGAACCCGCCCTCGCGTACGAGGCGTTTGGTGACCAATGTCGAGGCCCTCCGCGGCGAGGTGCCGGGTGAGCTGCTCGTCTACTCGAACCTGCTTCTCCACCGATCGCGCAGAGTCGACGAGGTGTCCCAGTTCGTGGGACAGCGCCGCGACGTTCTGCGACAGACCGACAAGGGGCTGTTGCTCGCCAAGCGGCTGGTGGTCCTGGACATGAACATCTGCGATTCCTCGCACATGGGGAACTTCTTCTGATGCAGCCCTCATCGGCGTATCGTCTCGCGTAGAGGGCGATTCATGCCTCGAGCCCGAGCCGCAAGCACCACCCAGCCTCGCAGGCGCGCACGTGGATCGCTCTCCCGTGAGGAAATCCTCGAGACGGGCCTGCTGATCGCGAGACGCGACGAACTCAAGCACCTCACCATGAAGAAGCTGGCAGAAGCGCTCGGCGTTACGCCCATGGCGATCTACCGCCACTTTCGGAACAAGGCAGAGATCGTCGACGGTGTGCTGGACATGTTCGTGCGCGACGCGGCTGTCACCGAACACGAAGCGAGCGACGCGCCCGAGGACTGGCGCCGCTGGATGCGCCTGACCTTCGGCAAGATGTTCGCCGCCCTCGTCGAGACCCCCGGCGTCATGCCGTTCGTGAGCACGGCCTCGCGCTTTGGTCCGGCCGCCACGGCGGCGGTCGACGCGATCCTCGGCGTGTTGCGTCGAGCCGGCATGTCCGAGCGCCAGGCGGTGGATAGCTTCGCGGTGATGTGTGCGTACACGATTGGCGCAGCGGGCCTGGCCTCGACATGGAGAGCTGTGGAGAGCGCGAAGGATCCGGAAGAAGGGCGGCGGCGTATGCGCCTGGCGATCGAGTCGACGCCGCGCGACGAGTTCCCCGAGGTGGTTACGGCAGCCTCGGATCTCGCGAGGATCCTGCAGAGCTTTCCCTTCGAGCTGGGGATCGAGCTACTGCTGCAGCGAGAGATTGCGGAGTAGCCTGGCCCTCGAAGCAGTGGGCCGTCGAGATGGGAGAAGACACGATGGGCAAGCTGACCAGACGAGGCTTCATACGCGGGACCGGCGCGCTCGGCCTTACTCTCGGCCTCGGCCGGCTTCAACTCGCTTGCGGTGAACCCGCACAGCAGCGTGCCACGGGGGCTCCATCCCACCGCGTGAGCGTCCCCGAGTATGCGAGCTGGCGTGACCTCTACCGGCAGGGCTTCACGTGGGACTCGGTCCACAAGAGCACACATCACATCAACTGCTGGTATCAGCGCGGCTGTAGCTGGAACGTCTACGTCAAGCAGGGCGTGGTCTTCCGAGAGGAGCAGGCTGCGACCTACGAACAGACCCATGCCGGCGTGCCAGACTTCAATCCCCGCGGCTGCCAGAAGGGTGCGTGCTTCAGTGAGCGGATGTACGACGGCTCGCGACTGCGCTTTCCGTTGAAGAGGACCGGGAAGCGAGGCAGCGGCAAGTGGAAGCGGGTCTCCTGGGAGGAGGCGCTTGGGGATATCGCCGACCGCACGATCGACGCGCTGCTCGAGGACGGCCCCGCCTCGGTCGTGTGGGATCCCGGAGGCAATGCAGCGAACGGGTGCAACGCCGTCGGGACTTTTCGCGCGGGACGGATCCTCGATACACCGATCCTCAACGTGAATTGCGAAGTGGGAGATCACCATCCCGGTGCGATGGCGACGCTGGGGAAGATCTCCTTTGCCAGTTCGGGTGACGACCTGTTCTACTCGGATCTGATCCTGATCTGGGGCGGCAACCCTGCCTATACCCAGATCCCAAACGCGCACTTCATCAATGAAGCCCGCTATCACGGTGCTCACGTCGTCTGCATCTCACCCGACTACAGCGCATCTTCGATTCACGCGGACACGTACCTCCCCATCAACGTCGGGACCGATGCCGCTTTCGGCCTTGCGATGGCCCATGTCATCGTCGAGGAGAAACTCTACGATGCGGACTTCATTCGCGAGCAGAGTGACCTGCCACTGCTCGTCCGCAGCGACACCCGGCGGTTCCTCCGCCAGGCTGATCTCGAGCGTGGGGGTGCGGACGATGTCTTCTACTACCACGACGGCCCATCGGGCGATCTCGTAGAAGCAGGCAAGCGGAGCCTCTCGCTGGAGGGAGCCGAGCCCGCACTCGAGCAGGGGCTGACGGTGACCACGCTGGACGGTGAGGTCGAGGTGCGACCCGTGTTTGCTTTGCTTCGCGAGCAGCTGGCCGACTACTCGCCAGAGGCCGCTGAGCAGATCACGGGAATGTCCGCCAAGCAGGTGCGCGTGCTCGCTCGCCGTTTCGCACGCGCGCGCGCTGCCACGCTGATTACGCAATCGAACTTCAGCAAGTTCTATCACGGCATCGAGATGGAGCGCGCCCAGATCCTCGTCTTCACGCTGTGCGGGCAGTTCGGCAAGAAGGGCAGTGGCGTCAACGGCTTTCCGGCCATGAATCTCGCCGGCATGGATACGGCGATTCTCTCCAGTGGATCCGTCTCACCCAAGACCGGCGCTCTCATGATGGCCGCTCGCATGGGGCCCAGCTACATGAAGGCGAAGCTCGACGGCAAGACCGACGAGATGTTCATCTATGAGATGGTGCGCGAAGAGTACCGTCACGGGGGCTTCGTCCCGAGCGCACTGTTCTTTCTTCAGCATGGCGGCCTCGAGGATCTGTACGGCGCCGCAAGTCACTGGGATCCAACCCTCGAACGCCCCTTCAGCGAGTACCTGAAGCGGGCCGTCGACGAGGGCTGGCAGATCCCGCCCTCCACGGTGACACCCCGGATCTTGTTCGAGGTGGGGGGGAATATCCTGCGCCGTACCCGCGGCTACGATCGCCTGCAGAAGAGCCTGCTCGAGAACCTGGACCTGCTCATCACCCTCGATTGGCGCATGAGTTCCACCGCGCTCTACAGCGACTACGTGCTTCCCGCGGCGGGCTGGTACGAAAAGAACGACATCACCTGGGCAACCCCGATCGCTCCCTTCGCCCACCCCACCACACAGGCCGTGCCGCCGATCGCCGAAGCGAAGAGCGATTGGGCATTTCACTGTGTGCTGCTTGCTGCCATCCAGAGACGCGCACGCGAACGCGAGATCGAGACCTTCACGGACCGCCGAGGAGAAACACGGCGTCTCGACAACGTGTACGACGAGTTCACCTTTAGCGGTCGCTACCCCGAAGACGGTGAAGAGACGTTCCTGGCAGAGATTCTGTCGATGACCACCAACGTGGGTGACATCACCTGGGATGAGCTCAAAGCCAAGGGCTTTGCTCGCTACACGGGAGTCGGCATGGACTTCGTGAGCATCGGCAACGCCACGGACATCGAGCCGCACGAGACCATCACCGCGAACACCTGGCACACCGACAAGAAGATCCCCTGGCCCACACTCACGCGCCGCATGCAGTTCTATATCGACCACCCCTTCTACCTCGAGCTTGGCGAGGAGCTGCCGGTTCACAAGGACCCACCGGCTGTGGGCGGCGACTTGCCACTCATGATGACGGGACAACATGCGCGCCACTCGATTCACGCCTCGTGGCGCGATGACAAGCTGTTGCTCCGCCTTCAACGAGGCGAGCCGGTCGTCGTGATGAGCCGAAGCGATGCAACGACGCGGCAGCTCGCCGACGGGGATCGGGCGAAGGTGTGGAACGAACTCGGCGCGTTCGAGGCACGAGTGAAGATCTCGGATGCGGTGCGCCCGACTCAGCTCACCGTGAACCACGCCTGGGAGCCCTTCCAATTCCCGGGGCATGCTTCGCATCAGGGGTTGATCGGGAGCCCGATCAACCCCCTCACGCTGGCAGGAGGCTACTACCATCTCCAGCCGACTTTCCTCTACGGTGAGGCGGGCACCAACGATCGCGCCACCCGGGTGGAGGTGGAACGAATCGGCTCCTGACTCGAAAGCGGGGGGCGGCTTCCGACTGGCCTAGACTGTCGGCACCCAGTGCGCCCCCCTACGTGTCGCAGAAGGAGAGACCCAGTGGATGAGATCGAGGCCATCGGCCGCTACGACGTCATCGTCATCGGATCCGGCTTGGCCGGCTTGCTGGCGGGCTGCGGTCTTGCGAGAAAGGGATACCGCGTGCTCATGCTGGAGGAGCACAGCATTCCGGGCGGTTGCACCACGAACTTCGAGCGCAAGGGCTACCGCTTCGAGGCGTCCAACCACGTGATGAACGGCTGCGAGCGGGGCGGGATGACCTACGCGCAGCTAGAGAAGGTCGGCGCCCACGAACGTGCGGAGTTCATCAAGATCCACTCCTTCGGCCGCCAGATCGATGAGATCAAGGGCACGAACTACGAGCTTCCGTGGGCCACCGATGCCCACGTGGAGATGTTGATCGAGAACTTCCCAGACGAAGAAGAAGGGATTCGGGGCTACTACGCGAGGTTCGGTCCAATGGCCGAGGCGCTGCTCTCGACCTACGCACCCCAGGACCCCGATGACAAGGCGCAGCAGGAACGCGTGAGGGATGCGGTTGCGGAGTTCGGGGCGTTGGCCGGCAAGACGGGGAAGCAGGTGCTGGACGAATACGTCTCGCATCCAGAGTTGATCCGCTTGATGAGCGCGATCCCGAGCGGTTTTCTGGGGACCCCCTGCGAAGAGGTCGCCGCGGGCATGCTGATCATGACCGAGATGGTGTTCCGGGCGAATGGCGGAAGCGCTTACTATCCCAAGGGCGGCTCGGGTCAGCTGTCGCAGGTCCTGGCGGATCACTTCGAAGACAATGGCGGGGAGCTGCAGTACAACCGCCGGGTGACGGAGATCGTGTTCGAAGACGGCCGGGCGGCAGGGGTCATCGCCAGGAAGCGCAAGGGGCAATACATCTCGGCGCAGGCACGCGCCGTCGTGTGCGCCGCTGACCTGACGGCACTGGTCAGCCAGATGTGTCCGCAGGGGACATTCCCGGCCGAGTACGTGAAGTCGATCGAGGAGAGCGTGCCGAGCATGTCCGCGGTCATGCTCTTCCTTGGACTCGATATCGACGTGCGAGACTACGGCATCCACGAGTGCAAGCTGTCGCGCGCGTGGGGCGCGGCCGATGTCGACACCATGTTCGGCCAGGCGGCGCTCGAGGCTGACTACTCGCAGCTCCCAATTGGATCGGTGACGATCTACAGCAACATGGACCCGACTTGCTGTCCGGAGGGCAAGAGCGTCGTCGCCATGCTGGTGCTCGGCGTGCCCGAGGTGTTCGAGCCGTTGCTCGGTCGCGGCCGCCAGCGGGGTAGGGCCTACAAGGAGAAGAAGCAGGAGATCTCCGCGCAGCTACTCGCGACGGCGACACGAACGCTGGGGATCCCGGATCTGGAGGAGCACGTCGAGGTGTTGGAGCTGGCGACCCCGCTTACGATCGAGCGCTTCACCGGCAACCGGGGTGGAGCCTATGTGGGTTGGAAGTACACCCCGGCCCAGGCCGAGGGTGGGTTTCCGCAGACATCGCCGGTGGAAAATCTCATCCTGGCGGGTCATTGGGTCGTGCCCGGTGGTGGCGTCTGCAATGCGATGGCGGGTGGGAACAACGCTGCAGAACTCGTGGACACCTATCTCCAACAGTCCACCGGGTAGCCTGCGGACTGCAGCGGCCCGGTTCACTTGCCAACCGGGGCGTCCTTCGTCATCGGATCACGTCTGGCGGCTCTCGCTGGCCTCGAGCCAGGGTCGGATCCCGACACGCGTGTCCTGAATGAAGGATCCGGACTGCAGGTGGTTGATGCCGAAGTGGAGCTGTCCCTCGCCGCCGGCCATGTGAAGCGGGTTCATCAGCCCGGGGATGAGCCACTTGTAGCTCTTGTGCTCGGGGAACTGGCTCGGATCCCAACCGTGGAAGTAGTAGGCCACACCCGGGCGCACCATGTTCGAGTACTTGACGCGCATTCTCATCTCGCCCAGGTTGTTGAACAGCTCCGCAAACTTTCCGTCGTCGAGCCCCAACTTGCTGGCTTCGTCGGAGTTGAGATACAAGACGGGTTCACCTCGCTGCAGCCGCAATAGCATCGGGTTGTCGCGCCATGTGCTGTGGATCGACCAGCGACTGTGGCCCGAGATGAGTTGGAAGGGATAGTCGCCCCCCGCCTTGGGACTTTCCTTGTGGGTGGGGAGGGCTTCGTGGGCTTCGAGGAACCAGGGGTGATCGAGGTAGGCCTGTTGGCGACCGGTCAGGGTGGGCCAGCGCCACTTGTCCTTGGTGAAGTGCGTGAGGGTGGTGAGGACACCTTCGCCCTTCCAGTCCGGGTTGAAGTGCATGGTCGGACTGAGGTTCAAGCCGGCGTTGTGGAACTTCTCGATTCCGGTCTTCTTGAGGTCCGCGATCTGCATCCCCGCGCAAGACGGGCTGTTGTCGATGACGAGTTGGGTCACGCCTTCGGCATCCTTGGGCCCGAACGCGCCCTGGAAGCTGAAGTTCTGGTGAAGTTCCTTCCAATCGACGGGTTGCTTTCCACAGCCGTCGAATACGGGCGTGTTCCGGCGCTTTGCGATCTGTTCGATCTTCTGCGAGAGCAGCCAGAACATCTCCCACTCGTCCTTGCTCTCGCCCAGCGGGGGTACGGCGGCGTCGCAGTAGTGCAGATAGGGTACGTAGGCCAGCGTGTACTTGATGCCCGGCTTCTCGTACCAGCCGGCCGCGGGCAGCACGTAGTCCGAGTGCATGACCGTGAAGTTCATCTTCTGGTCGAGTCCGACGACCAGCTCGAGGTTTGGCCACAGGTTGTCGAGCATGGCCTGGGTCTGGTTCGAGCGTCGCAGCAGATTCGTTCCGCCTTGGATGTAGATCTTCGGGGGGCCTTTGCGCGGAAGCGCGTGCTGCCAGCCTGCGGCTTCGGCTTCCTGGACGTATTCATCCAGTGGGCGGGGATAGATGCCATCCATCTCGCGGTTGAGACTCTCGGCGATGCCCTGATGGTGATAGTCGATCGTAGAGACGTTGGTGGCGCAGATGAGCTTGTCTTCGCCGTCGCGCACCTGGTTGAAGATCACCTCTTCCTGGCTCTTACGACCCTTCAAGATGTCGACCACGATGTCGTAGGCCTTCTCGGCCGTCATGGTGCCCAGGACCATCTCGAGCTGGCCGAGAAGTCCCGTGCGCTTGAGCTGTAGGGCTGAGCCGAAGCCGGCCATGCCCATGAAGCCGCAGCCCTGATAACCCGCCCCCTTCTTTCCCAATGCGCCCTTCATGGTCAGGCACAGGATCTTGGCTCGGTTCATCAGGTCGGAGTGAAGGAAGCGGTTGGCTCCCCAACTCGAAAGGATCATCGGGCGCTCGGCCTTGGCAAAGCCATCGGCAAACGTCTCGATCACCTTCGGTGCCAGGCCAGTGATCTGTGCTGCAGCCTCGAATGTCCAGGGATCGAGTTGCTCTTTTAGCAGGCTTCCCACCGTGGATACGGCCACCCGGGAACCGTCCTCGAGGTCGACCTCGAACACGCCCTCGATCGGAGGCGTGAAACCCTCGACGATCAAGCGGCCGCTGTCCGCACCCTCCGATCCGGGCGCCTGCTCGGCTTGCCCAAGCGCCGGATTCCAGAGAAAGAGGACGTTGTCTTTGCGTCCATCGTCGGTGTCCGAGAGCATGTCCTTGCCGCGCAGAAACCGGCCGGTGTCCAGACGCACCAGCAGCGGAAAGTCGCTCTGCTCGCGTACGTAGTCTTCCTCGAGCTTGCCGCTGGCCCAGATGTGGCGGGCCACGGCCAATGCGAGGGCCGCATCGCTGCCGGTCTCGACGGGAAGCCAGGTGTCGGCGTGAATCGCAGTGGCAGTGTACTGGGGATCGATCACCGTGAGATGGCTGCCGTTGTGCTGCGCCTCGAACAGGAAGTGGACGTCGGCGATCTGCGTCACGGCCGGGTTCATTCCCCACACGACGAGGTGGTCGGAGAGGAACCATTCATCACTCGAACCACCGATGTGCGGCATGCCGAGCGCGAGGGTTGCACCGATGTTGAGATCGCCGATCTCGGCCCACATGTCGGGGAACATCCCGCCCGCTTGCAACTGAAACTTGAAGCGGCCCACGGTCGTGCCGCCGTGGTCGAAGTTGGGCCCGAGATCCTGATAGATGGTGTCCGTGCCGTGCTCTTCGGCGATCGTAACCATCTTCTCGGCGATCTCCTCGATCGCTTGTTCCCATGAAATCCGCTGCCACTTGCCGGAGCCGCGCGGCCCCACCCGCTTCAGTGGAACGGTCAGCCGGCTGGGGCCGTACATGACCTCGGTATAACAAGCGCCCTTCTGACAGCCGCGGGGATTGTGGTCGGGAACGCCGGGCTCGGCGGCCTCGTAGGTCGCACTCTGCTCTTCGCGTATGACGATCCCGTCTTTGACGTAGATGTCCCAGGCGCAGAGGCTTCGGCAGTTTGCCCAACCGTGAGAGCCCTTGGAGATCGAATCCCAGGTCCAGCGCTGGCGGTAGAGATCTTCCCAGTTGCCCAGTTTTGGGCGCGTGCCCACGGGTCCGGTGGCAACGTCGGCGGCAGCCGAGCTGAGCCGAAAGTGGAACAGGGGCAGGCCGACCGTCCCGGCCCCGGCCGCCAGGCCCGCCAGCTTGAGAAAGGTCCTGCGGCTAGTGCTCGACCGGGAATCAGCGCGATTCGGGTTGGCCATTGACGAGGTCTTCTTCCAGTCTGTTCACGCCGCACGCGCACACCCGTGCGAGTCGGTTCGGGTGCTTGCGCGGGGCTAGCGCATCTTGGTACGACCGCGCAGGTACTGTTGCACCATCCGCGCGACCGCAGTTCCGGACAGCGCCGACTGATGCGTGCCCATGCCTCTGGATCCCGCATCCCCACCCGCGATGTACAGGCCGTTGATGGGCGCGTTCGAATCCGGCTTCATGGAGCCGCACTGCCCCACGATCTGGGCCAGCCCCACGCACTCGCCGCCCTGACCTTCGATGACGGAGTCTCGCGTCAGATCCGCAATCTCCTTGGGGCCGTTGTACTCGCGGCGTTCGCAGGCTTCCCAGATCTCGGGGAAGAAACGCTGCATCTGCTCGTCCATCTTCGCCCACAGGGCTTCGATCTCCTTGGCCTCGGGATTGGAAGAACAAACGGTTCCGCTGACCAGAACCTGCTTGCCGGGGGGCGCTGCGTTCTCGTCATAGAAGTTGTGGTTCACCATGAAGAGGAGCACCTCCTCGGGGATCGAACCGTCCTTGATCTTCTCGAAGCGCTCGGTGTCGAGCCACGAATCGTCGGAGTACATCACGTACATCGCCGTATCCATCACCGGCTTGTCGAGGAAATAGCGGATGGAGGTAAAGGCCCATCCCGGAACCAGACCCTTGATGTAGTTCACATAGGCCTTGTCGAAGTGTTCTTCGCCGCACAGCTTGAGGATGGTGGGTTGGATCCCGGCGCTGCTCACGACGACCGGCGCGGTGAACTTGCCCTCGGATGTCGTGATGCCACTGACCGATCCGTCTGCAATGTCGATCTTCTCGACCCTGCAGTTGTTGATCAGCGTTCCGCCGTTCTTTTCGAACTCGCGCGCCATTACGGCGGTCAGGCCGCCGAAACCACCCTTGTACTGGCCACCGCCACCGTGGAGCATCATCTGTTGCATGATCAGGATCTGCTCGGACGCGGCCACCTGATCGATGGGCTCGGCCAGCGATGCGTTGGCGTGGAAGCCAAGGTAGTTATAGAGAGCGCTCGGGCAATCGCGCTCACCTAGCCACTCGTGCATGGTGACGTTGTCGAGCTTGGCGAGTTCCTCTTCCGACATCTCGGCCATCTCAGCCATGATCCGGACGGTCCCCGCCTGGTCATCTGCCCCGATATCCCAGAGCTTGAAGAAGGGTGTGGGGTCGGTCATCGCCTGCCCCTGCAGCACGCGGTTGTACTCCTGGCGATCGCCTCGGCGGTAGAGCAGGGTGATGATGTCGCGAGGATCGTCGGGCTCGAGCGCCGGAACGAACTCGTCGCGCACGCCCAACTCTTCGAAGATCGGCTCGAAGGCCGAGCCGCGCATGGGCACCTGGCCGTGGGGAAAGAGATCGTAGGCGTAGCCATCCTTGTCGATGCTGATCATCTTGCCGCCGAGCAGGTTGTTCTTCTCGACGAGCAGGCAATGGAGGCCGCGCTTCTGTAGCAAAGCGGCTGTGGAGAGACCGCCAGGGCCGCTCCCGATCACGATCACGTCGTAGCTCTCATCCGGCATGCTGCTTCCTTCCTTTCTCGGGCATCGGTGTTCGGATTTGCGGTCGCCTCGAGTCGCTTGCGACCGGCGTCCTTCTATTTATCTGTTCATCGATCTGCCTATCGATCGATCGACTTGCGTCTGCCTGCGCGTGTGGAGCTCGAACGCCTCGCTCTCCAATCATCAATAGGGTTGCGAATATACGAACGTTCGTTTATAACAGTGGTAGATTTGTATCGGAGGCGGCGCACAAGCGCAAGCCGCCACAGCGTTTTCCCGGAATTGATGACCCTCGATCTGACTCGCAGAAGCTTCCCTCGTACCGGAGCGAGCGCCTTGGCGCTTTCGCTGCTCAACCTGCGGTTTGCGAACCCGATTCAACTGGCCGGTGGGTACTTCCATCTTCAGCCGATGGTGCTGATGCAATCTCCGGGCTGTACGGATCGGGGAACCCGGGTGGAAGTGGAGCGGGCCAAGAGTGCGTAACGCAGGGCGAAGGGTGCGGGCGGGCAACGCTTGGCCGATTCGGAAGGAGGTGCGGTCGTGAGACTCAAGTCGCGCGGGCTGGGACGCAAAGAGCTCGTGATGGATTTTCGCGAGTACGTGCCGATTCAAGAAGACGGCGAGGTCGTCCTGGTGGGAACGATTCGCGATCCGGTGAATTG
>JAAELW010000159.1 GCA_024226235.1 bacterium | reverse complement strand
CCGAATTCGGGAGCGATCAGGCCCGATCCGGGCTCTCGGTGGGGCAGAAGCAGCGCCTATCGATCGCCCGGGCGCTGGTTCGCGACGCTCCCATCCTGATCCTCGACGAGCCCACCTCAGCGCTGGACCCAGAGACCGAGCAGCGCCTGAATCACGCTCTTCACGAGGCCAGCCGCGATCGGGTGGTGATCGTGATCGCCCATCGCTTGTCCACCGTGCGCGATGCGGACCAGATCCTGTTCATGGAGGCAGGGGAGATCATCGAGCGGAGAAGCCACGCCGAACTGGTGCGCAATCCGAACGGCGCCTACCGACACTTCGTCGAGCTGCAGACCCAGGGTGTGGCGTAGAGCGAAAGCATCGGCCCCGCCGCGCGTACGCAACTCTGACACCATCCCAGATGTTGCCGTAGACTGTCGAACGCTGCTTGCTAGCGCTGCGTCAGCTACCGCATTTCAAGGAGCACGAGGAGAGGCAGAGTGACCAACCGAATTGGATCGGGGGGCATCGTTACCCCGGACTCCGCAGAGCATGACGCGGCACCGCGCGCGCAACACAAGCTCCAGAAACTGTGGCGGGACATCGATACAGGCGAGGTCGCCAACACATTGCTGCGACCCCAGCTGGCCAACGAGGGCGAGTGGGATCCGCCCGAGGGCGTCGTCCCGAAGCGGCCACTCCTCTACCTCAGTATCGGCATCCCGGACGGCCAAGCCCTGCCGCGCGAAGCACTGCACGACGCCCTCGAGAAGGTCTTCGCTCATCCGAGCGATGCCGCCTTCCGCTACGGCTACGGTGACGTGAGGACTCGAGAGTATCTGGCGGAGAGCTACT
>JAAELW010000158.1 GCA_024226235.1 bacterium | reverse complement strand
GTCAACAGCTCTGCCGGAGCGGCGGGGGCGAGCGTCGCCGCAGCCCCCGCGAGCAGCGCCAGCCCGAGCAGCCAGGCGCTCGCGTACCACACGCTCTCGAAGACGTACCTGACGCCCATCACGGTCAGGTACAAGCCAGCGCGGGCCAATACACCGCCGAACAGCGCCAGCATGATCGCGACGGGAGTGGAGACGAAGCCGTGAAGCAGAAACAACCAGATCGCGGCCACGACCAGGAAGACGAGGCTTCCCAAACCGCGTCCACTCGATTCATCTGCCCTCGGAGTCTCGTTCATCGGTCGGCCACTCCTTCGGGCCCAGGAGTGTCGTCAGGACCCCATCGGCCCCGTGGTGCAAGATGATCTGGGCACCTCAACACGGACCGAACGGCAGGACGTTATTTCGATGTCGCCTGCCGGCATTTCTCCTGGTGCACGGCGAACTCTTCGGGGCTGAGCTTTCCGTCGCTGTCGGTGTCGATGTCGCTGAAGGCGGGTGCGTTGGGCATATTCCTCATCCTCCGGCCCTCCTTCGCCCGCTCGGCAACGCGCTTGGACCGAGCATCGTAGAACTCTTGTTCAGTGATGGCGGCGTCGCCGTCGGCGTCGAAGTCCTCGAAGGAAGGGACATCCATCCCCTGCGCCCTGCCTTGACCCTGGCCTCTCCCCTGGCCACCGCGTTCCTGCTGCTGTTTCTGTTGCCCGGCCGTCAACTCCTCGGGGCTCAACCCGCCGTCAGCATTGGCATCAAAGTCGGAGAAGCTCGGGGCTTGGGCCATGCCGCGCATGGGGCGCCCTTCGGATGCACGCTGCTGTCTGCGCTCAGCGCGAACCGCATCAAATTCCTCTTCCGAAATCGCACCATCGCTGTCCTTGTCGTAGACCGAGAAGGAAACGGGGCCGCGATCGGGGATCTCTTCGGCCCGCACGTCTCCGGGAGCGAGTATCGGAACCAGCGAAAGAATGAAACCGAACATGGTCAAACGTGTGATCCTGGTCATGGGTACCTCTCCCCGGTGACATGACTGTTCTAGGTGCTCAGTCACGATCATGATCATAGTCAAAACCATGATCCTCCTCATGCCCGGGTTCCATGGCATGCGCACTCGCAGGTGTGCGCTGGGGAGACACACTCGGACCGGATCCGGCAGGAACCATCCGGCGACAGCTTGTGCTGACTCGGGTTCACCTGTTTGGTGCCGCTCCTACACGCCCAAGGAGCCCCGCCCCGGAAGCTGCGGGATGCGGTTTCGGGGCGGGCGCCGTCGGCGCGCGCTCACTCCCGCGGCGCCAGCTCGAAGATCCACAGGTAGCCGGACGTCACTACCTCGACAGGAGTTTCCGTCCCGTCCCCGTACTTGCGGCTCAGCTCTGCCAGAAGTGGCGCGAGCAATGGGCCCTGCTTGATCCGTACGAGCTTCCTCTCGTAGAGCTTGCCCTCTACGCGCAGCAGGGTCCGACCATCCTTCTCTGCCTCCGCGGGCCACTTCTTCCAGATGCGCCCCCACCAGGTCGTCATGTAGCCACTCGGGATATAGGCCTTGCCTTCGTGCTCGATGATCCAGGTCGTGCGAGAGCGTGGCGGATCGAGGAGCTGGAACTCGACTTCTCCGACATCGTGAACGAAGGCCCAGTCGGGCTCGGCTCCGGTGACGAGTTCACCGCTCTTGAACGGGCCACCCGCCACGAGGGCCAGAGGGCCATCCGCGAATCGGGCGGCGACGAGCAGCGCAATGATCGCGAGCACAAGAAGAACCAGCAAACCACCTACCACGCGCAGCAAGGCCTTCATCGGACGCCCCCCTTCTTGGGTATTTTGCCCACGCCGAACGTACCACGGACGGAACGATCAGGTGGGCCATCTGCTCGGTTCTCAAGACCTACCTGTGAAATGCCGAAACCATGGGTAATGGACAAGCGTCGCAGCCCGCGCTTCCGAACCCGCTTCGATGCCCTGGTGTCCTCCGAGGACAATGAAGGCGCGGGGATCCTGACAGAGATCTCCTATGCCGGAGCGCGGCTCG
>JAAELW010000157.1 GCA_024226235.1 bacterium | reverse complement strand
GTTGCTGGAGCTGTGCGTGCCGTTCCGCACCCTGCCCGGCGATCTTGACGGTGTCTGTGACCCGAGCCGGTACAATGACTGGTTAGTCCTGGTCATGAAAGGAACCATGTCGGAAGCCGAGCTGCACGTGCTGAAACAGCGCATGAACGAAGGCAGGCGAGCCAAGGCGGGGCGTGGCGAGCTGTGGTTCCGTCTGCCCATGGGGTACGTGCACCAGCCTTCGGGGGAGATCGTCAAGGATCCGGACGAGCAGGCCCAGGCGGTGATGGCGATGATCTTCGGGGTGTTCGAGCGCTGTCGAACGATTCAGGGCGTGCTTCACCACCTGGTCCGCCACCAGGTGCGGTTGCCTTGCCGGGCGGAGTCGGGGCCGCGCAAAGGCGAGCTGGAGTGGCGCAGCCCGAATCGCAGCACCTTGAGCACGGTGCTGCATCATCCGATCTACACCGGCGCGTACGTGTACGGGCGAAGGCCGGTCGATCCGCGCAGGAAGAAGCCCGGGCGTGCGGGAACGGGGAGGACGGTCGCCACTCGGGCGCAATGGGAGGTGCTGCTGAAGGATCAATTCGCGGGGTACATCACGT
>JAAELW010000156.1 GCA_024226235.1 bacterium | reverse complement strand
TCATGGCCTCGGGAGATGCTGGCCGGGCAGGTCCTATGATGATCCTGCGCCGGGTGTTCGCGCGGTGGTGCGCTCGGAGGAGGCTCCCCATGTCGCAGCGGCTCGTCTGGCACACCGTGTCCATCGCGATCGTCATGATCGCGCAGGCGGTGATGGCCAGCGCGCCGGGCCACGGGTACGCGGCCCATCGCACGCGCCTCAACTTCGGCGACCCGGGAACGATCGAGCTCTACGACGTGCAACGCGCACGAACCACGCTCGGGGAGGACCCTGTCCCCGGGTTCGATCCGTCGAATCCGCTGCGCGGCACCGTCGTCATGGCGGTGAGGGGTCCGTCGGCGGAGGCCCATTCGTCGTCGATGAGCTACACGTTCCGCGAGACGGAGCCGCTGCCGGAGCTGCACATCGGCTTCCGGATGTACATCCAGCATCACGCGAACATGGACGGCCTGGGTGATCTCCAGTTCCTGCAACTGCTGGACACGGGCGGGGGCGAGCTGCTCAAGGCATACAACGGGGCGGGGGGCTCCTGGTTCCAGCTCGGCACCCAGCTCTCGGGCTATCAGATCTCGACGCC
>JAAELW010000155.1 GCA_024226235.1 bacterium | reverse complement strand
TGAATTCTTAACTCCGGCCCCCTTCTTAACTTCCGGCGTTGGGGTCGGCGTAGATTTCGGCGTCGAGCTGGCCTTCGGCTTTGGCAACGATGCAGGTGACGGCTGCGTCGCCGGTGATGTTCACGGCCGTGCGGACCATGTCGAGAAGACGGTCGATGCCGATGACCAACCCGATGCCTTCGACGGGCAAGCCGACCTGGCGGAGCACCATCGCGAGCATGATCAGGCCCACGCCGGGAACGCCGGCCGTGCCGATCGAGGCCAGGGTCGCGGTGACCACGACCATCAAGTAGCCGCTCGGACCGATATCGATCCCGTAGGCCTGGGAAATGAAGACGGTGGCCACGCCCTGCATGATGGCCGTGCCATCCATGTTGATCGTGGCACCGAGGGGAATGGTGAACGACGCGATCCGGTTGTCCACACCGAGGCGACGCTCCGTCGTGCGAAGGGTCACCGGAAGCGTGGCACCGGAGCTCGCCGTGCTGAATGCCACGACCTGGGGTGAGCGCATCTTCCGGAAGAACATCACGGGGTCGAGCCGTCCGAGCACCGTGAGCAGCGCCGGATACACGCCGAGGCCATGCAGCAGGAGCACCCCGAACACGACGAAGAAGTACTTGAGCAGCGGCTGGAAGGCCTCGAAACCCTGCTCCGCAAAGACCTTGGCGATCAGGCAGAAGACGCCGATCGGCGCGATGCGCATCAGCAACGCGACCAGCCGCATGATCACGGTGTTGGCATCTTCGAAGAAGCGCAGCATCCGTGCACCCGCCTCACCCGCCATCGTCATCGCCAGCCCGAACAGCACGGCAAACACGATGATCTGCAGCATGTTGCCTTCGGCCATCGCATGGATCGGATTGGTCGGGAAGATCTGGATCAATGTGTCCGCGAGCGACGGCGCCACCCGACCCTGGAACTCCACGTCAGTCGGCAGATCGAACCCCGCACCCGGCTGGACCAGGATCGCCGCGGTGATGGCCAGCGTAATCGCCGCCGCGGTGGTGAAGAGGTAGAGCAACATCGTGCGGCCGCCGAGCCGGCCCAGGCGTGAGATGTCATCCAATGCCGCGGTCCCACACACCAGCGAGACGAGCACCAGCGGCACGACCAGCAGCTTCAGGCTGGCGAGGAAGATCGAGCCACCCACGTGCAGAAGGCCCTGCACCACGAATTGGGACAGATAGCCCGCCTCGGAGAGGCCGAACGCGTTCAACGCAAGGCCCAATACCAGCCCGGCGCCCATGCCGATCAAGATGCGGCGGGTCAGCCCACTCGCGCCGATCTCATCCTGCGGGTCCGCACTTGCCATGACACCCCCTTCCGGGTTCAGGATAGGGGATGCTCGGCGCCGATCCGACTCAGCCGACGATCTCGAGCCGCTCCTCGATGTCCTCTGCCGTCTCTCCGCGTCGCAGCATCCGCGGCATGATGGTGGGAATCCCTCGGCGGTCGACGACGATCTTGGCGCGGACGAGTGCCTCTGCGGACGCGTAGCCACACAACCCCTCCAGGTTCGCGAGCGTGGGCGAGATCATCGCCATCTCCCCGGCCGCGTGCCGAGCGAGCGCCTCCTCCGGCCGGACCCACAGGCTGTGCACCGCCTCGTGTCCGTCGTGGATGGCCTCTTGATGCTCCGGGGCGAGCGCCACGAAGAAACGCGTGTCGAAGCGGCTCGAATTGCCGATCGGCGTGATCCAATGGGCGACGTAGGCCAGCCGATCGGTCGCGAGCCGAAGCCGCTCGCGTGCACAGAGTTCCTCGAGCGCGCCCTTCTCTCCAGCATTCAGCCGCCCGCGATCTGCACCGAGACGCTCGCGCACGGCGGCGTCACGCAGTTCGAGGAGCCCGTCATCGTCGCGAGTCGCGAGCAACAAGCCGGCCTCTTCGAAGCATTCGCGCAGTGCTGCCACCCAATAGGCCAGGCCTCCAGCCGGAACATTCAGCAACAGATTGGCCTCGAGGCGGCTCGGACCGCAGCATAGGGCCGCTGCCTCGGGGCTCGCATCGGCGGGATCGACCTTGCCACCGGGAAATACCCAGAGCCCGCCGAATGCCCCGAACTCCGAGCGCTCCATCATGAAGACCTCGACGCCAGAAGCGCCATCGCGCACCAGCATGACTGTGGCCGCAGCTTTCGGAACGACCCCTGTCATCGGCGAAGTTGCCCGAGGCCCTGCGAGAGAACCATCCGCTGAGCCCGCCCGGCACTCGAGGCAACATCCATCTCCTCGCCGGGGTCCAGGTCGAACATCCAGCGAGGGTATCGCGTCGAGACGCTCCGCGTAGCAGGCCAGCACGGCCTTGCGACGGCTAGAATGCTCCTCCGATGGCCAACCTCTACGACCTCCTTCGCAGCCGCTTCGAGGGCGATCCGGAACGGCCCTTCCTGGCTGTGCCCGAAGCCGAGCCACGAAGCTATGCAGACCTCGATTCGCGGTCCGCTGCTTTTGCCGCTGCGCTGGTCGAATCTGCTGTCGAGCCCGGCGACCGGGTCGTCGTACAGGTCGACAAATGCCCTGATGCGGTTGCGCTCTACCTGGCCTGTCTGCGCATTGGCGCGGTAATCGTCCCCCTGAATGTCGCCTACACCGCCGAGGAAGTGCGGTACTACCTGGACGACGCCACGCCTCGCGTCGTGGTCGTGCGCCCCGAGCCCGAGTTCGATCCTGAGCCCGAGCGCAGACCCGAGTTCAATCCTGAGCCCGAGCGCGGATCCGAGCCGAGCACCTGGCTGACACTCGACGAGGAAGGTCATGGCAGCCTGCCCGAGCTGGCGGCGGGGCGATCCCACACCGCAGTCCTTCCGCGCGACACGGACGACATCGCAGCGATGCTCTACACCTCCGGCACGACGGGGCGCCCCAAGGGCGCGATGCTCACCCACGGCAACCTGGCCTCGAATGCGCTCGCATTGAATTCGCTATGGGGCTTCGGACCGCAAGACGTGCTGCTCCACGCGCTGCCCGTCTTTCACGTTCACGGCCTGTTCGTGGCGCTGCACTGCGCGATGCTCTCGGCGGCCAAGGTGATCTTCCTGCCTCGCTTCGACACGCGCGCGGTCCGCCGGGGGCTCAGGGAGGCCACTGTGATGATGGGCGTACCGACCTTCTACAACCGCCTGCTGGCGGAGCCCGATTTCGGCCGTGGGGATTGCACAGCGATGCGTCTGTTCATCTCCGGCTCGGCACCGCTCTCCGAAACGGTCTTCCGGGCGTTCACCGAGCGCACCGGCCACACCATCCTCGAGCGCTACGGCATGACCGAGGCCGGAATGATCACCTCGAATCCGCTCCGGGGAGATCGGAAAGCGGGCAGCGTGGGCTTCGCACTTCCAGATGTCGATCTGCGAGTGGTCGACGAAGCGAGCAAGGAGCTCGAACCCGGCGAAGTCGGTGAAGTCGAGGCTCGCGGCCCCAATCTATTCGCCGGCTACTGGCAGATGGAGGAGAAGACCCGCGCCGCGTTTCACGCCAACGGCTTCTTCCGCACCGGCGACATCGGAAGCCTCGATTCCGAGGGTCGGCTGCAGCTGGCCGGCCGCGCCAGCGACATGATCATCTCCGGCGGTTTCAACATCTACCCGAAGGAAATCGAGCTCTGCCTCGATGAAGCCCCTGGGATCGGTGAGTCCGCAGTGGTGGGCCTGCCGGATGCGGATTTCGGCGAACAGGTCGCCGCGTTCGTGGTCCCGGCTCCGGGCCACGCGCTCCAGGAGACTGATATTCGGCGAGCGGTCGAGGGCCGCCTGGCACGCTTCAAGCACCCGAAGCAGATCTTCATCGTCGATACGCTGCCGCGAAACGCGATGGGCAAGGTCCAGAAGGCCGCTCTGCGCAAGGCCCACGGCGGGGGCTGACGGATCGCTCTGGATCCGTCTCGCTGGCGCGAGCAATGGTATCGTCTCGCGGCCAGAACATGCGCGGGGAGAGAGATCATGCCGATCGACAAGGGAGTACAGGAGCTGATCGCCGAGGCCAACGCCCGGATCGAGACGATTCCGGCGGGCGAGGCGATCGCCTTGCTCGGCGACGAGCGGGTGCAGCTCGTCGATTTGCGCGACATCCGCGAGCGCCAGCGAGACGGATTCGTGCCGGGCTCCTACCACGCACCCCGCGGCATGCTCGAGTTCTGGGTCGACCCGGTCAGCCCGTATCACAAGAAGGTCTTCGACGAACCCAAGAAGTTCGTCTTCTACTGCGCGACCGGCTGGCGCTCGGCCCTGGCCACCCGAGCCGTGCAGGAGATGGGCCTGGCTCCGGTCGCCCATCTGGGCGGCGGCTTCAATGGCTGGACCGAAGCTGGCGGAGAAGCCCTGAAGACCGAAGACGGCAGGGAGCCCCGATCTTAACGGTCTTCCAGCGTAAACCGCTGTAGTCTTCTGGAATGATGCGAGCACGACTCATCCTTCTTGCCTTGCTGCTGGCCGTCCCCTCCGATGGTCAACCCGCCCCCGCCAGCGGCGGATCCGAGAGCCGGCTGGAGACCTTCCTCGAGGGTCTGGTGCCCGGGCTCCTGCATTCCCATCACGTCCCGGGCGCGGTGATCGCCGTCGTCCAGGACGATGAAGTCCTGCTGGCCCGGGGCTATGGGCAGGCTCGTACGGATGGCGCCCACCCGATGAGTGCCGACACCCGCGTGCGGGTGGCCTCGATCTCGAAGCTCTTCACCTCGACGGCGGCTCTCCAGCTCGTCGAACAGGGCAAACTCGACCTCCACGCGGACGTGAACGACATCCTCGATTTCGAGCTTTCCTCGCCTTTCGACGACCCCATCACACTGCATCACCTGCTCACCCACACCGCAGGCTTCGACGACCGGTTCATCGGCACTGCAGTCCCGCATGGCCAACAGGCCGTTCCGCTTGGCGCCTACCTTGCCGAGCACATGCCGCCGGTCGTGATGCGACCCGGCCAGACCCTCAGCTACTCGAACCACGGGCTGGCACTGGTGGGCCGACTGATCGAAATCGCTTCGGGCCAGTCCTTCGCGGAATACCTGTCGGAGCACGTACTCGCGCCACTCGAAATGCACGCCAGCACGTTCGGCGTGCCCTTCCCTGTTCGACGCGACCAGTCACTGCCCTACCTGTGGTCCGGTGGCCGATACCGTGAGCTCTGGTTCGAGCGCTTGAACGACGGACCGGCCGGCGACCTGAACACGACGGCCCTCGACATCTCGAACTTCGCGATCGCTCACCTGAATCACGGGCGCTTCCGCGATCGCGAGATCCTGAGGCCCGAGACCACTGCGATGATGCACGCCCAGCAGTTCACCCACGATCCGCGTCTTCTCGGCTGGGGCTATGGATTCTCCGAGGTCTCCCTCGGAGGCGAACAGGGCATCGGCCACGGAGGCTGGGTCCTGGGCTTTCACAGCCGCTTGTGGCTGCTTCCCGAGGCGGATCGGGCAATCTTCGTTTCGATCAACGCCGAACCGACGGGTGCCTTCTTCGAAGACCTCATGCGCGCCTGGACGGAGTGGACCGGAACGCATCCCGACGCACCCGCAGCTGCCAGCACCGAACTGGCTGCTGCACGGGACGCCTGGAGCGGCACCTACATACCCAACCGGCGCGCCCGCTCGACATTCATGGACGTCCTGACACTCGCCCAGCACATCACCGTTCGGCCCGACGAAGCGGGCGGACTCAGCGTCTCGGGCCCTCTATGGCGGGTTCGACACCTGGCCCTGGAAACAGAGGACCTGGCCCGGGTCGAAGGCATGGAGATCCGCGCAGTGCTTCGCGACAGCCCCGAAGACGGCCGCCCTCAGCTCGTATTTGGCGCTAATGCGTTCGATCGGGTCGGGGGTCTCGAAGACCCACGCCTCCAGATCGCACTCTGGGCGGTAGCCGTGGCCTTCGGACTCGCCAGCGTTTCGGGCTGGCTGCTAGGCGGCCTTGCACGCCGCATCGGCGGTGCCCCGCCGAGCCCGATTGGCCGGACCGCTCGGTGGGTCGGCATGGCCGCGGCATCCCTGCTCGTCGCCATTCCTGTGGGCCTTCTCGTGTTCGTCCACGATGTCCCGAGCGTCTTCGCGCTGTGGGTGGATGTGCCGGCCCCGCTGCGACTCGTACTGTGGTTGCCCCTGCTGCTCGGTGTCCTCTGCCTGCTGCTCCCGTGGGCTGCGATCCGCGGGATTCGAGGCGAAGCGCGCCCGGTACTCCCCCGCCTCCACTTCCTGGTGCTCATGCTGCTCAGCTGGGCACTGTTCGCAAGCACATGGTCTCACCAGATGCGCGGGCCCTGGTCCTTCTGATCGAGAGGCGAAGAGCCAATGTCGCGATACGAACGAGCCCGTACGCTCAGCATCCTGATCCCGCTCTGGCTCGCACTCGGATGCGGCGCCGAACAGGCACCCGACCTGATCCTGCACAACGGGGTCGTGATCACGATGGACCCGACCCAGCCCGAGGCCCAGGCCATCCTGGTTCGCGATGCACGATTCGCCGCTGTCGGATCGGACGACGACTTCCTCCCCCAGATGAAGGACACGGCTCGCACCATCGATCTCGGCGGGAAGACCGTCGTTCCCGGCTTCAACGACGCCCACCTCCACCCCCTGCTGCTGCCACCGACGAGCATCTCCCTGGCGGAAGCGGGGAGCATCGACGAACTCGTGGTGGCGCTTCGAAAGCAGGCCCGCGTGGCGCCGGACGAAGCGTGGATCCTCGGCCACGACTACGACGATACGACACTGGGACGCCACCTGGACCGTTCCGACCTCGATCGGGTCTCGACCCAGCGGCCTGTTCTGGTCTGGCACGCAAGCCTTCACATCATTGCGGTCAACTCCGTGGCGCTCGAGGCGGCGGGAATCACAGCCGAAACCCCGGACCCCGACGAGGGCTTCTTCTTCCGCAATGGCAAAGGCAGGCCGACCGGCCTGATCAGCGAGCGCTCGGCCCTCGAAGCGCTGGTGACGGACAAACAGCCCACTCCGCTGGTGAACGACCTCACCAGTGCGCTGGACGGGCTCGCGGTCTTCTACCAGAAGGCGCTCCGCCTCGGCATCACGAGCATCACGGATGGGCTGGTGCCGCCCGAGCTGGCAGTGGCCTATTGGCTGTCCTCACCGGAGGGGGCCGGCGTCCGTGTCAACCTGATGCTGGACGCCGAAGACCTCCAGACGGCGAAGTGGCTGATGCGCATCCACGATCTGGTGGCCTTCAGCGGGTGGCGACCACTCGACTCCCCGTGGCTGCGCGCACGCACGATCAAGATGTACCACGGCCTGTCCCTGTCGGGGCGTACCACGCGCCTGTACGAAGCCTACGCCGACCGTCCGGACTACTTCGGATTGGAGCCCCAACGATCGCAGGCCGAATTGGACGAGCTGGTGGCGGAGATCCACGACGCGGGCTTCCAGGCCGCCATCCATTCGAATGGTGACTACGAAATCGACATGGTTCTCGGGGCCATCGAAAAGGCAGTGGGCGATCCCGGCATCGACCACCGGCACCGGATCGAGCATGGATCCATCGTCAACGAGAGAATCCTCTCGCGGATGCGCGACCTCGGGATCGTGCTCGCGCCCCACTCCTACATCCATGAGAAGGGAAGCATGCTGGAGGCCTACGGCGAGCAGCGCTGGGACTGGATGTTCGCCAATGCCTCGAGCTTCGAGTACGGGATTCCGAACGCTGCCAACTCGGATTTCCCCGTCAGCGGCCTGAACCCGCTGCTCCGGATCCAGAGCCTCGTCACCCGAAGGAGCCGCCACGGCAAAGTGTACGGTGCCAGCCAACGACTGACTGTGGAGCAGGCCCTCTACGCCTACACGATGGGCGGGGCCTACGCATCCTTCGAAGAGGACGAGAAGGGCTCGATCGAGGCCGGGAAGCTCGCCGATTTCGTCGTCCTCTCGAACGATCCACGCACGGTCCCTGCCGGGTCGATCTCCAAGATCCGGGTGGAGCAGAGCTTCGTGGGCGGCGTGAAGCGATTCGACCGGGCTTCGGAGCCAGGACAGCCACAAGCCGGCGAGAACCATGCCCCACCTCGATGATGGGCTATTCCTGTTCTTCATCCCGATCGATCTGTCCATCGACCACATGCACCCGCCTGCGAGCTCGATCGAGCACTCGCGGATCGTGAGTGGAGAATAGAAACGTGACTCCGCGCTCGCGATTGAGCTGCTCCATGATGTCGAGCAAGTGGGTCGCGTTCTCCGAATCGAGGTTCGCAGTGGGTTCATCGGCGAGCACGATCGCGGGCCGAGAGGCGATGGCCCGTGCGATCGCGACCCGCTGCTGCTGACCGCCGGAGAGTTCGTCCGGGCGCCGATCCTCCAGCCCCTCCAACCCGACCTCTTCCAGAACGCTCATGACCTGCTCGCGCCGGCCCTCCTTGTCCGCACCCTGAAGGGACAGCACCATTTCAGCGTTCTCGAAGGCCGTGAGCACGGGCATCAGGTTGTAGGCCTGGAAGACGAAGCCGATCCGATCCCTGCGCAGATGGCTGCGCTGCCGCTGGCTCATGGCCCCCAGATCCCGCCCTTCGATGCAGACCGTCCCCGAGCTCGGGCGGTCGAGGGCGCCGATCAGGTTGAGCAACGTCGTCTTGCCCGAGCCCGACGGTCCGGAAACCGCAGTGAACTCTCCGGGCTCGATGCGTAGGGAGATCCCTCGAAGCGCGTGCACCTCGAGTGCACCCTGCTGGTAGACCTTCGTCACGTCGATGAGTTCGACGATCGGTTGTGTGGACACCGGGTGCCTCCTAGACCAATCGGATCGTTTCGGCCGGATCCACGTGACCCGCTTTCCAGGCTGGATAGACGCCCGAGAGCAGCGTGGCCAGGACGCACGCACAGGCGATCAGCAACGCGTTCTCCGGATAGATGTCGACGTGCATCATGGTCGTCATCGCGATACCGGCCACTTCGGCATCCTCGCCGATGCCGACAGCCGCCATCAGATCCACGCCCACCGTGTTCAGGTACCAGTACGGCCAGGCCGTGACGAGGACACCCAGAGCGATGCCAACCACCGCCAGCCACACGCTCTCCGCCATCACCAGCCGTCCGAGCTGTCCGGGGCTCCAGCCGATCGCACGCAGGATCCCGAATTCGCGCATCCGTTCCATCACGCTGACGAAGATCGTATTGAAGATGCCCGCCGCCACCAGCAGCATGATGATCACCTCCATCACCCAGGTGCCCCCCACCTTCATCGCGATGAACCCTGCCAGTTCGGGCTGAAGCCGCTGCCAGGGAATCGCAGACACCTCGGATCGGGCCTGTTCTTCGATCCGCTGCCCGAGCCGGGCGGCCACACGATCGGCCGCCCTTTGGTCCCGAAGAAACACGGCGACCTGTCCGGCCTCTCCCTCCGCATAGCCCAGGGAGGCGCGCAGATCGTCGATCGGGAGGAGCGCCAGCCGGCTGTCCACGGTCGGCGCGCCGGTGCGGAGCAGGCCGCTGACCCGCACCGCCTCCTGGACGATCTCACCGTGCTTGTCCGTCACCGTGTAGACGACCTTGTTCCCCACCTCGACTCGCAGCCGCTCGGCCAACTTTGCCCCGAGCACGATCACGCCCCGCTGTTTCTCGCTCCATGGCTCTCCGACCTCGATGGCTTCGAGCAAGGACAGGGTGTCCGGATCTTCTGCGGTCGAATCGAACGCGATGAACCCCGCTCCCTGATTGCGAGCCGCGGAGGCCAGAATCATGTTTCCGGAGATGCGCGTCATCACGCGTGCGACCTCCGGATCTTCTGCGGCCAGGTCGGCCAGGAGCTTCGTTTGCGAGACGCTGCGCGAAAGAGTCGGTGATTCAAGGTACTCAGCGTGCTGGAGGGTCACATGGCCACCGCCCATACGCGCAGCCAGATCGATCATCTGGCGCCAGTTGGAGTCCCCGAGCCCAGTGAACATCCAGGCAAAAAAGGTTCCGAACGCGATGGAAGACAGGGTCAACAACGTGCGGCGACGGTGGCGCCAGAGGTTGCGCCAGGCAAGAGCAAAGAGGTTGGGCCCCTGCACGATCGTCTCCTAGCGGTGGTAGATGGCTCGCACGGGATCGATCCATGCAGCCTTCAGCGAGGGATAGACGACAGCCAGAGAAACGATCGCCACCAGCGCCCCGACCGGCGCCACGACCACGTCGATACTCAGCTCGGCTCGCCACATCGGGTCCATCGCCATTCCCATGACCGACACACCGGCCATGCTGGTGAGTTCGATTCCGTAGATGGCCAGGTACAACAGGGTGGGCACGCCGAGCATCAGACCCACCACGACGGAAATCGCGGTCAGGATGACCGCTTCGGCCCACACCAGGCCGGCAATCCCAGCGGGGCCCACGCCCAGCGCCTTCAACACCCCAAGCTCGCGGATCCGTTCGAACACGGCCATCAGCATCGCATTGAGGATCAACACAGCGATCGCGAGGTAGACGATGAAGAACATCGCCAGCATCGCCCCACGAGCCGAATCGAGCATGGAGGCCAGGGTCGGCATCAGGTCCCGCCAGGTCTGCACATCGAGCCCCAACGCGAGTTCCCTGACGGCGACCGCAGCAGCGTCGAGCTCCACTTCCGCCGGGCGACGCACGACGATCTGGTGAGCGCCGAGTGGCACGACGAAGAGTTCGCGGAATGCACCGGCTGTCATGAAGACAGCCGCCCGATCGGTTGCATCGGCAATACTCTGGAGGACGCCGCGCACCGTGAAGAGATCCGCTGCCGTGGCACCGTCAGCACCCTGGCTGAGCACGACGATCTCTTCCCCCAAGGCAACGCCCAGCATGCGAGCCAGGCGCCGGCCGAGCACCACACCCTGCGGATCCGCCGGGTCGAGCCAGCTGCCCTCCATCACATGCTCGTAGATGCGGCTCACCTGCGCGTCCTGAGCCACCTCAACCCCCCGGAAGGAGACTCCAGCGCTGGATTCGTCCGCCGCCGCCATCCCCCACGCGAGCAGCCGTGGCGTGGCCTGGAAACCCTGCTCCTGGAGCTGACCCAACAGGGCTTCCGGATCGTCGATCCGCGCGTATAGGGACGGGTCTTCCTGGTAGTCACCGGCGTGGACCTGGAGATCCCCGATCTCAAGGTCCAGGATGCTCCGCTCCATGTCCCGCAGATAGCCTGCGACGAGCCCGGAGTAGAGGACCATCACCCAGAGCGCAAAGCTCATCGCCGAAACCGTGACGTAGGTGCGACGCCGGCTGCGCAACACGTTCCGCCAAGCCGTCTTCCAGATCTCCACACCCAGAGTCTAGCGCCGCCGCCCGACCCGCGGGCGGCGGCACACATCTCAGCGGCCTGCGGCCTTCTGGACCCGCTTGTACATCCGGTTCGCATCGGCCTTGGCGACCTTGGTCAGCTTCTTCCACTGGCGCTCGCCGTTGGCCTCGAGCCGGCCCAGGTGCCGGGAGGTATCGCGAACGATCCGGGTGAGCTGCCGCCGTGCATCCCGTCCGGCGGTTTCGACCTGGCGCTCCACCGCCCGGAGCTCACGCTCGACCGCCTTGGAGAACTGCTTCAATGACTTGGGGAGTTCTTCCTTCAGCGTCGCCGTCTTCCGAGCGGTCTTCTTGCGCACGGCCTTCTTCGCCGAGCCCTTGCGCACGACCTTCTTGCGGGTTGCCTTCTTTCGGGTTGCCTTCTTTCGAGTCGCTTTCTTCGCCGCCATGATTCCCTCCATTGAATGGCTGGCAAGCCCAAGCACGCTCGCGCCCGGCCTGCCAACGACCAGCATGGTTCCCAGATCCAAGCGTGTCCATCGACAAACCCAATAATTTGCCGGTTGACGTGGGCGCTTCACACCGGGTTCGTCATGACCAACCTGACAGGAGGGGGACTACTCCGCCTCGATCGTGATCGAGGGGCGGCAACGCAGATCTCGAATGATCATGCGTTGGGCCGCGACCATCGCGGTGAGCTGCTGATTCGCATCCTGAAGCGCATCGAGCTCGGTCCGCAGTACCTCCTGCCCCGCGCGCAGCTCGCCGATGCGGGACTCCAGGGCCTGGTGCTGCTCCAGGGGGACGGTCGCCGCGCAGCCGCTGGCCGCGGCCAGAAGAAGCAGGAAGAGAATGCGCATGAGACCAGGATAGGTGTCAGCTACCCTGCCCGCCCGAAGAGGAGAGCATCCATGCGGGTCCCGCTGACCGTCCGCGATCATCTCGACCGCGCCGTGGCCGTGTATCCTGAGCGGGTTGCGTTCGTGGACGAGCCCGACCAGCCTGCACCGCCCCTGGGCGAAACCCGCTTTCGGGAGCTCGGTGGACTGTCCAGAGCGATGGGAGCCGGCCTCGACCGGCTTGGGCTGCCGTTCGGAAGCCGGGTGGCCATGGTCTCCCAGAATGCGTCGCGACTCCTCACCTGCTTCTGGGGTGTCAGCGGCAATGGACGCATCTTCGTCCCGATCAACTTCCGACTCTCCCCCGAAGAGGTCTCCTACATCATCGACCACTGTGGAGCAGATGTACTGCTGGTCGACCCGGAACTCGAAGAGAGCCTTGCCGGGATCGGATGCAAGCACCGATTCGTGCTCGGGCCCGAATCAGACGAACGGATGTTCGACACCGCAACCGAGCCCAGACACTGGGAACCCGACGAAGATCAGACGGCGGTGATCAACTACACGTCGGGAACCACCGCGCGCCCCAAGGGCGTCGAGCAGACCCACCGCAGCCTCTGGTTGAATGCAGCGATCTTTGGCTGGCAGACCGGTGTGAACGATCGCGATGTCTACCTACACACCCTTCCGCAGTTTCACTGCAACGGTTGGGGGATGCCCTACGCGCTCGTCGGAATGGGCGCCAGGCAGATCGTCCTTCGCAAGGTCGACGGGGAAGAGATCCTTCGACGCGTACAACAGCACGGCGTCACGCTGCTCTGCGGCGCACCCGCCGTCGTACAGGCCATCCTCGATGCGGCATCCACATGGAACGGCCCGATCCCCGGCCACGGGAAGACGCGAATCGTCGTGGCCGGCGCTCCGCCCCCGACGCGCACCATCGAGCAGGTGGAGACCGAACTCGGCTGGGAGTTCATCCAGATCTACGGACTCACGGAAACCGCACCACTTCTCACGATGAGCCGGAGCCGCGCCGAGTGGGACGACCTCACGCCTGCTCTGCGTGCTCAGAAGCTCGGCCGGGCCGGTGCGCCCGCACTGGGCGTCCGGGTCCAGACCGACACGAAAGGCGAAATCATGGCCCGCACCAACCACGTGCTCGAGGGCTACTGGGAGCAGCCCGACGCGACCGCGGACGCGGTCCGCGACGGCTGGTTCTATACCGGTGACGGCGGCCAGCTGGACGACGACGGCTACCTCGCGATCGCCGATCGCAAGAAGGACGTGATCATCTCCGGCGGTGAGAACGTCTCATCGATCGAAGTGGAGGACGCGCTCTTCTCGCATCCGGACGTCACCGAAGTGGCAGTGATCGGCGTCCCCCACGAAAAATGGGGAGAAACCGTGAAGGCCCTGGTCGTACTCGGGCCAGAAGGAAAGGCCTCCGAGCAAGACCTGATCGACCACTGCCGCTCGAAGATCGCTCACTACAAGTGCCCGACATCCGTCGAATTCCGTAACGAACTCGCCCGAACGGCAACGGGCAAACTGCAGAAATACAAACTCCGGCAGCCCTACTGGAAGGACATGGAAAAGGGTGTGAACTAGCCGGTCAAGATAGGGGCCAGGCACTTTTGTTAAGTTGTTGAGACAGGCCCCTGTCT
>JAAELW010000154.1 GCA_024226235.1 bacterium | reverse complement strand
TCGCTGAGCACGGATGTCCGCCATTGGCCGTCGACTTCCGTGAAGAAGACGGGCATCACGGTGCCCGGTATGACCCGGTTCGGGTTGCGGAGCCAGCGGCGCGTCCAACGAGACCGCAGCCGCTCGACGCCCGCCATGAAGCTGGGGGCCTTCGTCTCCGACGTAAACGTACTGGGGTCGTCGCTGGTGACGTGGCACGAGGAGCACTTGGCCGCCTGAAATAACGCCCGGGCGTCGGCCAGCTCGTCCTTGCCGAGCGGAGTGAGCTTCTCGACCGGGTAAGGCGAGGGCTGCTTGCTCAGGGCATTGAGCAGACGGACCAGGGCGCCGATCTCCTCTTCGGAAACGCTGTAGGTCGGCATGCGGATATCCAGGTGCATGCGGACTCCGTTGCGGTGCGGCTTCGTGTCGCTCAGGGCCGGATTGCGCAGGAATGCGACCTGCCAATCGGCCCCGATCCGCGCGCCGGTGCCGACGAGGCTCGGCGGTACCTTCTCGCGGCCCTCTTCCTCGTAGAGCCCCGACTCGGCCGAGATTCCGATGCGGTACTGCGGCAGCTTTCGCACGTCGGGTGTCTGGCCCGGCACGATCTGATGGCAACCGATGCAATGGTACTTGTTGACGACCCACCAGCCCGCCTCGATCTCCTTCGCATGGCCACTCGGATTGTGATGGAAGAACTCCGGGAGCTGCGAATCGACGGATCCCAACAGGCACGTGGCCAATGCGCG
>JAAELW010000153.1 GCA_024226235.1 bacterium | reverse complement strand
CTCGGCCTCGTGGATTTCACCGAGCGGCATGACCTTGTCGATCACCGGAAGCAGCGTTCCATCCTCGGCGTAGCCGAGCAATGAGGTGATATCGCTGCGGCGCCAAGCATTGGAACCCATCAGGTTGTGTTCGAAGGTCCACACGTAGCGAGCATCCACCTTCTCATCGAAGCCCGCGGTCGCCCCGCAGGTCACAAGGCGTGCTCCAACTTTCATGCAGCGGATGGACTCGTTCCAGGTACCACCGCCGGTACTGTTGATCACCAGATCCACGCCACCACTGCCGTAGACCCGGGGCTTTTGGACGATGCCCCAGACCTCCTTGCGCATGTCCTGGTCGACGTAGTTGACGCCATGGTCAGCGCCGAGTTCCGCCAACCGATCGAGCTTCTGCTGGCTGCTCGCACAGGCGATCACCGAGGCGCCCGCTTGCTTGGCCAGCAGCACACAGGCCGTACCCACACCTCCCGATGCGCCCAGCACGAGTACCGTCTCCCCGGCCTGGACTTGCCCCCGGGTGACCATCATCCGATGAGCCGTGGCATAGGCCAGCGGAATGGATGCGGCTACCTCGAAAGACACGGAGTCCGGTAACGGCACGAGCTGCGAAGCATGCGCCACGCAGTACTCCGCTCTGCCTCCATCGAAACCCTCGCCTATCATTCCACCGGCCGTCTCGAGGATCGGGAAGGGATCCACGACCACGCGGTCGCCCAGCGACCAGCCCTCCACGCCATCGCCCAATGCTTCTATCTCGCCGGCAATGTCGGACCCGATGATCAGCGGAAGGTTCAACTTGATACCTTCCATGCCGCGGCGGCTGAAGATGTCGTGGTAGTTGAGAGAGCACGCCCTGACTCGCAGACGCACCCAGCCTTCTCGAAGCTCGGGTTTCGGGTAGTTGTCCTCCAGGGTGATCTTCTCGAGCGGGCCGTGTTCATAGACGACTGCTGCGCGCATGCTCACTCCGATTCCTCCGGTTCCGGTTCCTCGAACTCACCCCATCCTCTCCTCTTGTCCGTATGTTCGATTCGGACCTCTTCAAGACCTGCCCTTCTTCTCTGGCTCCTGGGGATGCATCGTAGTGAACCACAGAATCGAGAGCAGGAAATGCGATCGCTTCATTCGTATGCCAGCACGCTGGGGAGTGACCGACGCGTCACCCGCCACGCAGGCCATGCACTGACGAGGCCCGTGAAGATCACGACCAGAACGGCCGACCCGGTCATGCCCGTGGCGGATACGGCGAAATCCAACGGTATCCCGAGAATCAGATTGCCGAAAAAATCGGAAATGATCCGGCTCGACGGCACTGCCAATAGCGACGCAAGCCCCCAGCTCAGGGCCCCTGCAATCTCGCCCTCGATCACCAGCAGTCCGACGATTGCTGCATTCGACGCTCCAATGGAACGGAGGATGCCGGTTTCGCGCCGCCGCTCGAGCACATTCATGCTCAGCGTCGATACGAGCCCGAGGCCTCCAACCATCAACACGAACAGAGAAGCCGCCGTCAGGAAATAGAAGATCAAGTCGAGGTGGTCATCGATGATCTGGAGATCCTCTGCCTTGCTGAGGGAGAACCTGACATCGACCCCGGAGTTCTCGAACCTGGCCTCGAGCCGGCGCGACACGTCCCGCTGAAAGGAAGCACCGTGCTCGGCGGTCGAGAGGTGGAGACTCAACGCCTCCCCTCCGACGGTTTCCGCCGCGTTCAACAGGTAGGCCTTCGGAGGGCTGCCCACTTCCTTGGCGATGCCCGCCAACGTCCAGGTCGAATCGTCGCCACCCTGCCCTCTCATGCGAAGCGACACTGAATCGCCAACCCGCAAGCCCGGCTCATACTCCAGGAGCCCCTGATTGATGACTACAGCCCGCTCGCCATCCGCTGCGCCCCAACGCCCCCTCAACATGGGTAGCTCCATCAGGGCTCCCACCGGAGGAAAGAGCGCGGAGAAATGCGTCGGGGACACTCCATCGGGGTAGACGAGCGAAGCCCGACCGCCGCCCCAAGCCTCCCACGCGGTGACCCCCTGCGTTCCTTCGACGATCTCAGCGATGCGACCGCGCGAAACCGGTTTCTCGAAGATGACCTCGACGTCATACGGGCGGGAGTCCGAGGCCCCTCGAAGTGTCTCTGTGAGTGACGCGCGCAGGTTCAGGGCAACCAGGAAGGTCGCCAGACCCACGGCCAGGGTCGCTACGGTGAGCACCATCCGTGCGGGTCGGCGGACGGCATTGCGAAGCGCCATGAGTAGACGCCGGGGGCCGATACCAGAACCCGCGAAGAGCGAGGAAGCGCGAGGAATCCGACTGGTTCCGCGGGTCAACAGAGCCTGCTGGACACTCACTCGCGTGCCCCGCCATACCGGAAACGCCGCCGCAAGCAGCGGAAGCGCGAGGCCTGCCAGAACCAGGGAGCCGAGAACCGGAACCGGCGTGCTCTGGGTCAACAATTTGAAATTGAGCTGCCCGGCCACCACGGCCGCGAAGCCCCGGCCCGATGCGATGCCGAGCGGCAATCCGATCGCCAGCGCCAGAAGTGCCAGCGCCACGACCATTCCGAAGTAGATGGCCATCACCTGCATGGGCCCCGCACCGACCGCCTTCATGATCCCGATCTCGCGAACTTGCCTGGCGAGCAACGCGGAGAGCATGTTGATGATCAACACACCACTCAGCACGAGGGCCATTCCACCGATCGAGGCTTGCAGCAGGAGCAGCGCTTCCAGTTGCCCCTGGTGGGGATGGCGGCCGGGCAGCGGAACCTCGATCGCGGAGACATGGAGCCCGCGTTCATCGAGAATTCCCCGCAGGTCTCGCGCCACATTGTGGATGTGGGCGCGATCGAGGGGACGCTCGGCAACCGTGATCTTCAGCTGTTGCTCGGAAGGCACCAGCCCCAGCGCTCGCGCCGAGCGGAAAGACACATACCCGTAGACCCAATGCTCCATATGAGATGGCGCCTGGCCCGGATCGTGAACGATTGCCGACACGCGAAGCTCCCGCCGAGAGCTTTGCCCCGGGAAGCGGAGACTCAAGGAGCTTCCGATCGCCATCGGCATCAACTGCCTTGCATCGCGCTCGATCGCGATCTCCAAGGGGCCTTCGGGCCACCCCCCGTCCTCGAGATCGAACCGTGCGATGCGCAGGCTCTCGAAGTCCTCGACGAGAAAGAGGTGAAGCGGCACCCACTCATCGGTTTCCACCTGGATCCGACCCCTCGTGAGTGTACGCAGCTCGGCGTCCCGCACATCGGGGTGGGAGCGTGCGGTCGCCACGGCATCCCCAGCGCCCGCGACCCAAAGCGTCGCCGAGGCAGGGTTGGTCACGAGGTAGTTGTCCCGAAGGTCCCGGGTCGCAATCACGGTGGAAACGACGACCGAGGAGAGACCCCAGACACCGACGATCAACGCAAGCAGGACGAGCGCCGTGCGGCCGCGGTCTTGACCCAGATCACGCAACGCCTTGCGGTAGCGCGGCCTCATGGCTCAGACCTCCACCGAAGATGATTCGATGAGGCCGTCCGCAATCTGAACGACACGCGAGAAGCCCCAATCCTTGGTGCGCTCATGCGTCACGACGATGACGGTCCGACCCGCCGCCGCAAGTTCTTCGAAGAGCCTGTGGATGTCAGCAGCTGTTCGCGAATCCAGATTGCCCGTCGGCTCGTCGGCCACGATGAGCGGAGGATCGTTCGCGAGTGCGCGCGCGATGGCTACGCGCTGTTGCTCGCCTCCGGAGAGAGTCGCCGGAAACTTGTCGGCATGTCCAGCGATGCCCACACGATCGAGCAGCTCGAGGGCACGGCGTTTGCGCTCTCTCGCCGGAGGGCGGCCCCGGAAGTCCATCGGCAGCATCACGTTCTCGGCGACGGTCAAAGTAGGCATCAGTTGGAAGAACTGGAACACGACTCCCACGTTCTCACCCCGCCAACGGGCGAGAGGGCCTTCGCCGAGCGCATGGACCGCGGTGCCAGCCACCGACACCGAGCCCGACGTGGGCCTGTCGATTCCGGCAATCAGATTGAGGAGTGTCGACTTCCCACTTCCGGATCTCCCCACGATGGCGAGGTATTCACCGCGATCGACCTCGAGATCGACGCCGCAGAGAGCCGCCGTGGTTCCTGCGGGACTCTCGAAACTCTTCTCGACACCCCGTAGTTCGACTAGAACCGAGTGACTGGAATCCGGCGACGGACGACGCCCGGTCGCGGGCCAGGCGGAGGTTGTATCACTCACTTCGTCTCTCCCTCGTTCGAACCCTTGGCCGCTGCCAGGCCTGACCACAAGGCGCGGACCATCGCGCGCACCCGCTCGTCACTGCGCTCGGCGTCTCCACCTTCGAGGCGCTCGTGAAGGGCCCGGGTATGCAGTGCCTCGACCAGCAGCTGGGCGGCTGCGGCCGGGTCCTCGAGCTCGATGCGGCCCCGTGAGCGCTCGCGCTCCAGGTGCAGGCAGAGGCCACCCTCGAGCGTGGGGTTCGAGCCGTCATGGTGCCGTTCCATGAATCCGTGGGCTTGGAAGGAGGGGTGCGTGACGAGCGGGAGAAGGATGGGCATCAGCTCGCGGAAGTGTCCGAGCATCGCGAGCGCCATTTCTTCGAGCTGCTCACAGGGGTCGCCGATGGCAGAAGCCCTGTCGAGCAGAGCCTCCACATCCGGGGCCGGCGGGATCATCGCCGCGAAGAAAAGATCGGCCTTGGTGGGAAAGCGTTGGAAGATCACGCCCTCGGAGATCCCGGCTTCGGCAGCGATGGCCCGTGTCGGAGCGCCAATCCCGTCGCGAACGAACAGCTTGCGCGCGGCGGCCAGCAGCTCCTCATCCTGGATCTGTCTCGGGCGAGCCATCAGGCCGGTTCATCGATTCTATTAGTAAGCATGTGCTTACATATATATGCGTGAATCCAGTACGTCAACTCAATCATTTATATCTGGCAAACCTATCTGCCAGATGGTATTCAGGTTGGAATGGCCGCACCCAACCGCACCCAGTTCGCCATCCTGGGCTTCCTCTCGCTCGGATCCATGTCCGGCTACGACATCAAGAAGCTCGTCGAGGAGAGCACCGCGAACTTCTGGAGCGAGAGCTTCGGCCAGCTCTACCCGGCCCTGCAGAAACTCAGCGAGGGCGGCCTGATCGAGAAGCAGGCCACGATCAGCGAGGGCGGGCGGCCGCGCCACATCTACAGCATCAACGACCGCGGACGCGAGGCGCTGGCCGCCTGGCAGCGGGAACCCACCGCGCCACCGCCGGTCCGGATCGAGTTGCTCCTCAAGCTCTTCTTCGGTGCGCGTTGCGACCGAGCGACGAACCGGCGACAGCTTCTCGCCTACCGCGAGCAGATGGTAAGCGACCTCGAGCACTACCGAACGATCAAGGAGCGTCTCCGCCGCGGCGCCTCGGGAAATGCCGAGTTGCCCTACTGGTTGTTCACGCTCCGCTTCGGCGAGCACGACCGCGCAGCGCACATCGCGTGGTGCGACGAAACACTAGCCGTCCTGGATGAGCTTCCCGACGTGGGGAGCGAGGCCGGCGAAGAAGGGAACCCCCCATGGCAAGCATCGACACGAACTGGGACGTAATCGTCGTCGGGTCCGGGCTCGGCGGGCTCACCGCAGCGACGCGAATGGCGAAGACGGGGCTGCGCGTGCTCGTTCTCGAGCAGCATGTCTTCGCGGGGGGATACGCGCATCACTTCCTCCGCAAGGTGAAGGGCACGAAGATCGTCTACGACTTCGACGTCGCGCTGCACCAGACCGGAAACCTCGCACCCGGCCGCGACATGCATCGCATGCTCACCGATCTCGGCGTGCTCGAACGCATCGAACTCAACCGCTTCGACATCGCCTATCGAACGGTCGGCCCCGCCCACGATCACAAGATCCCCGCCGATGCCGACGCCTACCAGGCCCTGCTCTGTGAGTGCTATCCGGAGCACGCCGGCGGCCTCCGCGATCTCTTCGAGACACTTCGCAAGATCGACGGCCACGACGTAGACGGGCTCAGCGACGACGCGTTTGCATCGATGGAGCTGACCCTCCAGCAATTGATCGAGGCCCATGTCCAGGACGAACGCATCCTGTCGATCTTCTCCACCCTATGGGGCTACATCGGCATGGTCCCGTCCCAGCTCTCCGCCTTCAGCTACGCAATGATGTGGTGTAGCTACCACTTCGGCGGTTGCTTCTACGTGAAGGGCGGTGGCCAGGCACTCTCGGACGCATTCGTCTCCGTGATCGAGGAGAACGGCGGGAAGGTGCTGCTCAACACCGAGGTCACCGGCATCCTCACGGAGGGCGGACACATCGTCGGCGTGGAGACGAGCAAGCGCGGCAGCTTCCGGGCGCCCGCTGTCGTCAGCAATGCAGCAGCACCTCTGACGTTCGAGCATCTCCTCGATCGTCCGGAGCTCGCCGAAGTGGACCGGAAGACAGGTGAGGCACTGCCCGTCGCCTGCTCGATCCACCAGGCCTACGTGGGCATCCGCGGTGATGCCGCGAAACTCGGCCTCAGCGATCGCGGATCATTCTACAACCAGACGTATGACCTGGAAGCCGAATGGGCTGCCGTCGAGCGCGGCGACTACCGCTCGCAAGGCTGGATGATGGGGAACCACGACCTGGCCGACCCGGGCCACGCACCGGAGGGCCGATCGATCCTCCACTCGACCGTGATGGCCGACGGTCGCCTCTGGTCCGACCTCGACGAGGACGATTATCGGGAGCGCAAGCGCGATCTGGAGGCGTACCTCATCGATCGACTCGCAGAAGCCATCCCTGACATCCGTGAGCGGATCGAGATCTGCGAGACGGGAACCCCGCACACGATGAGCCGCTACACGCGGAACCCGCTCGGCTCGATCTACGGCTACGCATTCACACCCACCAGCCACAGCATCCACCGCCCCCAGCCGAGAACGAGTGTTCCGGGCCTGTACCTGGCTGGCGCGTGGACCTTCCCCGGTGCGGGCTTCACCGGGACGATGATCTCGGGCCACCACACGGCCGGCCTGGTCTTCGAGGACATCGAGGGCCGGCAAGCGGGAGATTCGGACACCTGATGGAGCCCTTCTTCGTCCACGTGGGCAGCTTCGTCGCGGTGATCGTCTACTTCGTGGTCCTCGGACGAGCCGCAGATCCCGAGACCGGTGTCGCAGTCGCCCTTCCCACTGCCCTCGCGGTGATGACCGGCTACATGCTGTGGGCACGGCACGTACGACTGCTGAAGCAATTCGATTTCGGCCTCTGGACGATGTTCGCCGTGGGCACGGCAGCTGTTCACGGGGGATCGGAGGGCGCGCGCAGCCTGTTCGCGAGCTACTCACCCGCAATCCTGTTCTTCACTCTCGCGACAGTGGCCCTTCTTCCACTGCTGCTCGGCCGGGAGACCTTCACGGTCTTCTTCGCCCGCCGCGGAACCCCGGCATGGCAGCAGAAGACTCGCGATTTCGTCGTGATCAATCGGATCATCGCCGGCTGGTTTGGCGCGCTCTTCTTGACAGCCGCCGCCCTCGTCACCTGGGCCCCCCACGACTTCCGGTTCTCCATCGTCTACCCGAACCTGCTGATCTTCGTCATCGGGATGCCGACCCAGCTCTGGTTCCCACCGCTCTACCTCCGGATCTTCGGACCTCACCCGCCCGAAAGCGTAGAGACCGCGATCCTCGGCATGCCGCTCACCTTCGATGCGAAGGCCGCGGGCGAGGCACGCGCGACGATCCAGTTCCGGGTGACGGGTGAAGAGGGCGGCGACTACTGGATGCGCGTGGGTGATGGCGCCTGCGAGAGTTCGGAAGGGGAGGCGTCAGCCGCCGACCTCGTGATCCATACGCCAGATGCCGTGTGGCTGGGTATCGCCCGCGGCGAAATCGATCCCGCCCAGGCACTTCTCGATCAGCAGTACTCGATCGAAGGAGACAGCGCGATCCTGCTGAGCTTTGGGGAGTGGTTTCCGAGCCGGAGCTGAACTCGTGCCCGCTCCCACGTCAGGATTCGTCGCCCGGCTCGAACCAGATCGGCGATGTGTAGGCGCGCTCCTGGATCGTCTTCGGCACGCGCGGGTCCGAGCAGCCATCCGGCCGCTCCGCCTCCGGGATGGCCAGGCAATGCCAGGTGGACCAACGGCAACTCGGGTTCTCAATGACCCGCGCGTAGTAGACAGCAGCCATCGCCGAATCGAAGTCCGGATCTTCCCACACCGCACAGAGCGAATCAGCACCTGGACCTGTGGGCTGACAGGTACCGAGATCGACACTGGCCCCATTCGCTGCGTCACCGGCCACGTCCTGTACCGATTGATGGAAGAGGCCGTCGGCGCCCAACCATGCCTTGACGATCTGGAGCCGCTGCAGCGGAACACCTTCCGGATCGCGCAACGCGTTCACGGCGAATCGTGGGGTGTCGGCTCCCGCTGGGGCCGGAAGCAGATCGGAGCCCATCGGAACGCCGTCGCGATAGCCGGTCTCTACGAGGTCGGGGCGTTCGCAAAGGTCTGCCGGTAGGTTCCAACCGCCGAAGAAGCGCGGAGCAATCCGCGTACCGCTCGTGGCGAAGGCCTCACGACGCTCGAGGGCGGCGAAGATGGCACCTCTCGAGTTCTCCTCCGCCCACACTCCAGCGAGGCCACCCGCGCTTCGGAACAACGCGGGCCTCCGCTTCTCTCCAACGGTGAGCATCTCGGAGACGGTCATACCGGAGCCTCCCATCGAATCCTTCTCTGCGACACCACCCGGGTTTGCCAGGTGGGTATCCGTACTGCCGATGAACCCGAACTTGTAGGGGTTCACTCCGATCCGCTCCTGCTCGCGAATCCCTTCGACGAGCGCATAACGCGCGTAGTCGAGCCGCGAGATGCAGCCTGAGCCCTTCTGGGCTCCCCATCCTGCGCCTTCCTCACAATCCTCGAACTCGAAGCCGCCCATGTCGCGGATCTTCTCGAACTCGCAGAGTTCGTCGGGCCCCCCAACCACGCCGTAGGACCCATTGCGGCACTCCGAGTCTCCCTTCATTTGCACGATTTCCACGATGGGCTCGAGCCCCGCACGCAGCTGTGCTTGTGCGCGTTGCTCCTCCGGTGGCAAGTCGCGATACCAGACCGAGAAGAGCTGACCGTTGGAGAGGTTGGGGTTGTGGGGGATGGCCATGGCGTCGCAGCCAGAGCCCGAATCGTTGCATTGTTGGCGCAGCTTCTTCCAAAATTCGGGTTCCTCGGGCGTATCGATCCAGGAGATCGGCAACTCGGGAACGATCTCATTCCTGAAGATCACGTTCCGATGGATCTTCGTGAACTTCGGAGAGCGGCTGTATTCGAAGCCATGAAACGTCGTGAACGTGCAAGCCTCACTGCGATCGTACCAACGCTCGGCGGCATCCTGGATCTCCTGCCACGCCGTAAGAGTGCCAGCGCGGCAGATACTGCCCCCTTCGCCGCATATCTCCTTTTTGCGACCGAAGAGCGAGACAACCCCTGTCAGGTTCTTGCGGAAACCTTTGAGGCCGAGCAAGCGGGAGATCAGATTGTCGCCTTGGCCTCGATACGTGCGGCAGGAGTTCGTGTCATAGACTTCGGAGCCAGGCGTCGTGCATAGCATCGTCTCGGCCAGCCACTCCGCATGGTCGGTGACGGCGGCGAAATCGAGGGGCCGGTCGATGCGAGCCTTGCGGGTCTGGCTGCCATCGGCGGCCAGGGGCGGAAACCCGATCATTTCGCCGCGGGCGAACCGATATGCATCGTCGGGTGTAGAGATCGTGTTCCCCACCCTCGCATCCATGGAAAGCCCTGTGTGCACGTGCAGATCGCCAAATAGCGGGCGACGCAGTGGGTCTTGCTGGGTGCAGGCGACACGCTTCAATGGCGTGCCTGGTTGCGCGGCTGCAGACGGCGGATCCCAGGGCTGCTTGCCGGGATCGAGATTGCAGGCGCCGAGCAGGCCAACCGAGATGGCCATGAATGCGACCATGGAAATGCGGGTATTCATGGATGCCTCCTTCGACGAAGTCATCGACCTTCTGCCGGTTCCTCTCTCCAGCCCCGCGGGTTGGCGAGAAACTCTGAGCGCCACACTTCGAGGCGTTCTCCGAGCTTTGCTGCAATCTCGGGCTGGGTCTTCGCCACGTTGTAGGCCTCGGCCGGATCCCGTTGCAGCTCGTAGAGGAGCGGCCAGGTGCCGAGCGTCGGAACCGGCTCGCCCCCATCCGGCGGTGTGTAGTCGCGGCTGCTGAGAAGCCTGCCGCCGAGCGTGTCCTGCTTGTCGAGCGGCGCCGGCCATACATAGTGACTGTTTCGCTCGACGAGCTTCCAGTTGCCGACGCGAATGGCTTCGAAATCGTAGTCGTGAGAGAAGAAAATCGGACGTTCGGGAAACTCGACCCCACTCTGGGACAACACCGGCCAGAGATCTGCTCCGTCGATCATGCGGTCGGACGGAAGCCCAAGGCCCGCGAGCCCGAGAAAGGTTGGTAACAAGTCGATACTCATCCCGGGCTCGTTGCTCACTGCTCCCGCTTCGATGCGACCCGGCCACCAGGCGATGAAGGGGACGCGGAAGCCCCCTTCGTAACTCTGCCCCTTGCGACCGCGCAAGCCTCCAGAAGCGCCCTCGTACCAAGGACCATTGTCGCTGGTCACGACCACGAGCGTCTCGTCCGCAAGACCGGCGCGCTCCAACGCCGCGATCACCTGGCCCACGCTCCAGTCGAATTCGGACACCGCATCACCATAGGGCCCGCCATCCGAGCGCCCGGCGAAGGCTTCACTCGGGTAGAAGGGTTGGTGGGGATCCTTATGAGCCATATAGAGAAAGAATGGCTCCTCGTGAGGCTCTTCAATGAATTCCACCGCCGCCTCGGTGAAGATCGCCGTATAGGCCTCCTGGTCGAGGCCAATGTCGGCCACTTCCTGGGTCTGATCGCGCCAGAACGCCACGGGCCAATCGTCATTCGACATGTTGAAGCCGACGAAACGGTCGAAGCCGTGGTTGAACGGGTGATACTCGGGAAGCGCGGTGAAGTCGCCCAGATGCCACTTGCCGATCGCCATGCTTTCGTAGCCCGCGAGTTGAAGCGCCTCGGGAATGGTGATTTCAGACGGAGGAAGGCCGTCGACAGCATTTCCGCCGCCTGGCATGTCGACAGAGGCGAGCTTGGCAAAGAACAGACCAGCGCTATGGGAGAGCCGACGCGGCAGGCTGTCACCCGCGGCCTGCAGCGCGGTCATGATGCCACTGCGCAAGGGGTAGCGACCCGTGAGCAAGCCTACCCGGGAAGGCGAACAGATCGGAGCACTCGAATAGAAATGCGTGAACCGCATACCTTCGGCTGCTAGTTCATCGATCCGAGGCGTCTCGATCGCTCGGCTGCCCTGCACGCCAAGATCTCCATAACCGAGATCATCCGCAAGAATCACAACCAGATTCGGGCGCAAGGGCGTTGCCCCAGCAATGGGTGCAACGAAACGCTCGACCGGAGCTGCGGCCTTCGCGGCATCCTGGAAGACACTTCGATCAATACCCTGATCGATCGGAGTGAGCGCCAGGCGAATGAGCCAGACACCTAGCATGACGAGGATCAGCAGCGGAACGATCCAGCGCAGCACGAGCCTACTCGTTGCCAAAAGGCAGCATGCCCTTCGCCTTTTGCTTCATGATCTTCCAGCGGATTGCGGACATGCTCTTGTCGATCTCGGCCTGGCTCTGGAATGGGATCTCGACAGTGGCTGATTCGGGCTTGTCTCCGCCGGGCAGGATCAAACCCTCCTGCGCGACACTGAACAGGAACGGGTAGACCTTCTTCATCAGCGGTTCGAGAATCCACAGACTGGTGGTGCCGATATCCACCTCTTCTCTCGGATCCTGTTCTACGTTGAACACGCGGGGAGCCCAGAGCCGCTTCCAGGCCCGGTCGCGCGGCGCCGGATCGTCCCCGGTCATGAAGATTTTGAAGCGTCGCCACTTCGCGGCCAACAGCGTGCGCCCCGAGAAGAACAGCACGCTCTCCCGGGCAGATTCTTCCGTCTCACCTAGCAGTAGCGGGCTCTGGTCGAGCCCGTCGAAGGCCCGGTCGTCGGGCACCTCACCGCCCGCGAGCTTCGCGAGCGTGGGAAAGAGGTCGAGCAATGCGACGATCTCGTTGCTGACGCGGCCAGGCTCGATATGCCCGGGCCACCGCGCCATCATCGGCGTGCGGATCGAGCCCTCGAAGGCGCTTCCCAGGTAGCCGCGATACGCGCCCGAGGAGGAAACCACGGGGTAGTAGGCTGCATCAGGCCCGTTGTCGCTCAGGTAGAGAACGAGGGTGTTCTCGGCGATCCCGGCCTCTTCCACCGCATCGATGATCTGCCCGACCCGGTGATCATGCTCGACCATCACATCCGAGAACGCACCGTTTCCGGACTTGCCGTTGAAATCCGGATGAGGGAGGTAGGGATGGTGGACGAGCGACCAGGATACGAACAGGAAGAACGGCTCCTCCTCGCCAGCGTGCTCATGGATGTAGCTGACCGACTTCTCGGCGATGCGCTCATCGATGAAGGGCCGGTTGTCGACCGTATAGGGTTCGACCTCGTGCACGTCCTCGCCCCCTCGCCCCTCGAGAAGGTGCGGAACCGTTGAGACCTCTGCATCGAAGCCGACGAGATCGCGATAGGTGGCGACATTCGTCGAGAAGGGGAAGCCCCACCACTCATCGAAGCCCTGATCGGTGGGGTATCGGCCGGGGGAATCGCCGAGATGCCACTTGCCAAAGATCGCGGTGTCGTATCCAGCGTCCGCGAGCATCTCGGCGACGGTGATCTCCCACGGCGGCAACCCGCCGGGAAGTCCTGGAGTGCCCACTCGCCACGTCCCGGAGCGAACCGGCATGCGCCCGGTCATCAGTGCCGAGCGCGACGGCGTGCACTCGACCTCGACGTTGAAGTTGGTGAAGCGCAGGCCTTCGGCAGCCAACTGGTCGAGCCGAGGCGTGGGTGCCCCGCGCAGGGCGCCTCCACCGTAGGCGCCGATCTCTCCGAAGCCCAGGTTGTCGCTCAACATCAGGACGACGTTGGGAGGTCGCTCGTCGGCGCGAGCGACGACAGAGCTCGCAAGCAAGACGGATGCGGCCAGTCCCACCATCATCGTGATGTGACGAGGCGGAATACCGCCCGTGGGTTTCGAGACGCTCCGCATACCCTCTCCTCAATCGGTGAACTACCTGGGAGCCTACCCTACTGTGCGCCGGCAGTACCGATTCGTCGTCTGGTGCGCAGATTCCTCCGCCCGGGGCTTGTCACTCCCTGAGCGTTGACCAGAGAACTCGGCTTCCTTGACGAGCCCGGCCGTAGGTGCGGGGCCTGATCCGACTCGGTAACGAATTCGTGCGGCCAGACATCGCCTTTCGTGCGGATCGCCGGATTCGATCGGCTGACCGGGATGTCTGCCACTGATCGGTCCGCATCGCTGCGCGACACCTGGATGCTAAACTCGACATCTCGAGACTGGCGATTGAGATCGACCCTTCTCCGGAAACGCGGTTCTCAATGGCACCCCGGTGCGATTCGTTCCTGGGCCGCCAGACGATGAACCGGCGGACTTGCACACCAAGAGCAATCGAGGATGGCTACGATGAATGCAGATCCGAAGCGCGCTCGAACCGCATTGGTTCTCTCCGGCGGGGGCGCGCGCGGCGCGTATCAAGCCGGAGTCCTGGATGGCCTGCGCGATCTCGGCGTGCTCGATTCCCCGGCTGTTCGGATCGACACCTTCGTCGGCTCGAGCGCCGGCGCGATCAATTCGGCCATGCTCGCTACCCATGCGGACTCGCTCTCGAAAGGGATCGATGCGCTCGTCAAGCTATGGAGTGAGGTCGAGGCGAGCCAGATCTTTCGCACCGACGTGCGCAGCATCGGGAGTACCGGGGTTCGCTGGGCGTGGGACCTCACGTTCGGCGGTGCGGTAGGTGGTGTTGCCCCGAAATCATTGCTCGACACGGAGCCGCTGCTCGAATTCCTGAAGAAGAACCTCCCCTTCAAACGGCTCAAGAGCCAGATCCAGGACGGGGCACTTCACGCGCTCGCGCTTTCGGCCACGGACCTCGCGACGGCCGATGGGGTTCTGTTCCTTCACGGTCAACCCGACATCCCGCTCTGGGAGCGCAGGCGGTGGCGCATCGAGCCCACGCGGATCCGTGCCCAACACGTCCTGGCATCGAGCGCGATTCCGGTGCTGTTCCCGTCGGTATCCGTCGAAGGCCGCCATTTCGGAGACGGATCCGTACGCAACACGAGCCCGTTGAGCCCTGCCATCAATCTCGGTGCCGAGAAGGTGGTTGCGGTGAGTGTTCGCGAACCCGCACAGGCGAATGCCAGAAGACCCCTTCGCGAGGCTCCGTCCATCGCGCAGATTGCCGGCGTGCTGTTGGACGCCGTGATGCTCGACGCGGTCGAGGTCGATATCGATCACAGCGAGCGCGTGAACCGCAGCGTCACGACCTACCACTCAGGCGACTCGCCGAGTTCCTTCCGCAATGTCGATGTCCTGTGGATTCAACCTTCGGAGAACTTCACCGCTGTCGCCGAAGAGTACTCCCGCCAGATTCCCGCCGTCGTTCGCTACGTGATGCGCGGGCTCGGTAGCGAAGATGCAACCCACGAACTCAGCAGCTACCTGCTATTCGACTCGGAGTTTTGCAGCCGGCTGATCGAAATCGGTCGCAGCGACGTGGCAGCGGTTCGTGCCGATATCGAGGCATTCTTCGAATGAGGCATGGCCGTGCGCCCGCACGGGTTTGCCCGGCGACTGCGTTGTCCAGAACGGCACTCGTCATGCGTGGCGCGACCCGTCTCTGATCTGTGAACACAAGCGATTCAGTCTGCGTGCGGGTTTTCGACGAAGGGCCACAACCTGCTGGTATCGGCTCGCTCGAGTGGAATCTTCAGCATGTCGCCGGGAAGGGCTCCCAGGTCGCCGGCATAGAGCACCTGCTTGCTGATCGGGGCGAAGCCCGCGTGGAAGTGCTGCGTCGACTTCACCACCAGGATCTGCTTCTGCTCGGGATCGATCCCCACCGAAGAGAACAGGGATGGGGAGAACCCCTGCCCGCGGCGAGCCGTCAGTACGAGGTCGATGCCGGCTTCCGGCGCGATGTTCGAATCGTTCGGAAGGTGAACCTTGATACCGACAGCGGCACCCATGGACATGCCGACTCCGCCCAGTGAGTTCTCCAGCTCATCGCAGAGCCCCACCACGGTGACGACGACATCGACCGGATCACCGGAAGACGGCCCCAGCTTCCCGCCGATGCGAAGTGAAAGCCTCGCGCCCACTCCCGCATCCTGGCAGATCTCCACTGCCGTCGGATCCCAGAGCGGACCGATCGCTGCGTTTTCGATTCCGCGCTCCAACATCGCGGCCAGGAAGAAGGTGGAGTCGTTCGGAGCGCCGCCGCCAGCATTGTCCGGAGTGTCTGCAATCGTGATCGGGCCTTCGGACGCCGCGACTGCCAAGTCCAGACAATCCGCGAGAGTCCGGGCGGGCACCTGGACCTGTTCGCGCAGCTCGAAGAACTTGCGGCCCATCTGCTTCGCCAGCTCCTCGCCAAGAGCTGGATCGCCATCGGTCACGACGACCATCGTGGACCCCAGATCGGGGACGTCTCCATACGGAAAACCGTGCCCGAGCCACACATTGAGCACTCCATCCCTGCCCTCGAGTGCGGTGAATTCATCCACCAGACTGCGCAGGGGTTCACGAGTCGTGGGGAACAACCCGATCATCCTGCACTTGAAGGTCGAGATGACCGGCGTCACAACACCCTCGGCGGCGTCCGCGAGGATCGTGAACAACTCGAGCATCCGATCCATGATGTCGACGTGGGGATACTCCTTGTAGCCGACCAACGCGGTGGCCTGCTCGACCATTCGATCCGTGACATGGCAGTGCAGATCGAGCTCCGCACCGACGGGCACGTCCGGACCCACCAGCTCGCGCACGCGCGCAAGGATGTCACCCTCACAATCGTCATAGCCCTCCGCCACCATGGCCCCGTGGAGCATCAGCAGGACTCCATCCACCGGCATCGCTGCCCGGAGATCCGAGAGCAGATCGTCCCGGAGCTCCTCGTAGTAGGCTCTCGGCGTCAGGCCGGCCGGCTGTGCGAACGCGAACAGGCCCTCTGCGATCTCCCAGCCTCGCTCCTCAGCGCGCTTGTCGATCAGCGCACGGGCGGCTTGAAGCAGCGGCGGGGCTTCGGCGGGCGGATCCGACCGTCGCACCAGCAGCATGTCCCGCCAGATGTTGGGCCCAGTGGGGATCGGAGAGAAGGTATTGGTCTCGGTGGACAGCATCGCCATGAACATGCGCTTCACGAATTCGTTCTCCCTTATCCCACCCGAAGTGCAGCCCGCAGACTGATCTCAACATAGCCTGGACGGGCGGCCTCATCGAAATTGCTGAACAACACCGGCGAGTGCACGAGCCCGCTCGGGGTGCCTGATGTGAATCCGACTACGATTTTGGACGACGGCTCATAGCCCGTGATTCGGCCAATCCGGCTTCAGGTTCCCGGCCTTGAACGATGCCGCGCCCAGGGTGTGGCTATCGCGGCGCATGAACATCGAGATGATCATCTCGGCCTCGATCCGGAGCCGCTCCTCCAGCGTGCGTCCAACGCCCCGCAGCACGGTCTCCTTGTCGCTGCGAATGGCACCCTGCGGCAGTGCCGCGATCTCGTGGGCCAGCTCCTGGGCCCGCACCAACGCTTTGCCCTTCGGGACGATCTCGTGCACGAGACCGATTCGTTCGGCCTCGGTCACATCGACCCGCCGGCCGGTGATGATCATTTCCATCGCCCGGGAGAAGCCGACGACCAGCGGAAGCCTCGCGGTCAGGCCGTCCCCGCCAACGATGTTCCAACGCCGCTCCGTCGCTCCGAACTCCGCATTCTCCGCGCCGATCCGGATGTCGGCGAGCAGCGCCGTCTCCAGACCCGCGGCGAACGCATGACCATTCACTGCGGCGATGACCGGCTTGAAGATGTCGACCTTCCTGGTGTAACCGCAGGCTCCGGGCAGGTTGTAGAGCTCTCGCCGGTAGCGGTCGAAGTCGCCCAGTTCCTCGAGCTCCGATGCATCCTGCAGATCCCAGCCGGCACAGAAAGTCGTTTCGCCGGCGCCGGTGATCACCAGGACGAATGCGTCGTCGTCATCCCAAAAGCGCTGCCACGCATGGTGGAGTTCTTCATTCATCTTGCGGCTGATGGCGTTGCGTTGGTCGGGCCGATCGTAGGTGAGTGTGACCACATGATCGTCATGCTCATAGCTGAGCGTCTCGTAATTCATGACTTCTCCTCTGCAGGGGGTGACTTGCTCGCGATCATTCAGCCGGCTCACCGACCAGGCGTTGGATGGTCGCGACGATTTCGGCACTCGGCGTGGTCGGTCCAAAGGCCGCGGCGACACCCTTGGCCTGGATCGCGCGTGCGTCCTCCGCGGTGACGACCGAGCCGCCTACGACGATGGGGAGGTCGAGAGCGTACTCGCGAAGCGCCGCCTGGAGCGGACCCAGGAAGTGCAGGTACTCCCACGAGTGACAGGACAGGCCAACGACGTCGACTCCTTCTTCTGCGGCTGCCTTCGCGATGTCGTCCGGAAGGTTGAAACGGCCCAGATAGACCACCTCCATGCCCGCATCGCGAAGCAGCCGCGCCACGACCATCGCACCGACCTCGTGTTGGTCGAGCCCGAGGATCCCGATCAGTACCCGAATCGGTCGCCTGACGTCAGCCATCAGATCGGATCCTCGAGCATCCCGAACGGGTCAGAAGGCTGGCCGTAGGCCATGCGTAGAACACCTGCCATTTCTCCCATCGTGGCACCTGCCTGCGTCGCTGTGACCACATCTCCCATCAGGTTGGCATCGCGGTCGGATGCGCTGGCGTGGAGCGATTCCAGCGCGGACTTCGTTCGGCCGACGTCGCGCTGCGTCCGATGTTCGCGAATGGCGTCTATCCGCTCGCGGAAGGGCTCGATCTTCCCTTCGGCCACGTCGCGAAGCAGCACGTCCTCATCCTCGGGGATCACGTGCTCATTGACGCCGACCTTGCGGAGCGTGCCATCCTGCAACTCGCGCCCGTGGCGCTCCATGGCCTGCTGGAAGATCTGCCGGAACCAGCCCGTCTCACAGAGATGATCCGCATCCCCCGTCGCTTCGATCTGGAGCATTCGCTCCTCGATCCGCTGCTCCATCTCGTCGGTGAGCGATTCCACGTAGTACGAGCCACCCAACGGATCGGCAACTCGAGTCACGCCCGTCTCCATCTGGATGACCTGCTGTGTGCGAAGCCCGACCATATGCGCCTCCGGGCTCGGAATCCGGTAGGCCTCGTCGAAGGTCGAGACTTCGATCGCCTGGGCACTTGCAAGAGCGAGGGAGAGGGCCTGGGTGGTACCCCGCATCACGTTGTTCACGGGCTGCTGGGCGGTCAGCGATAGACCCGAGGTATGTGCAGCGATATTCACTGCCAGCGAACGTGGATCCCGAGCCCCGAACTCGTCGCGCATCATGCGCGCGAAGAGCCGGCGGGTGGCGCGGATCTTCGCGATCTCTTCGAAGAAATCCATCCTGCAATTCACGAGGATGGCGATCCGCGGGGCAAAAGTATCGATCGCGACACCGCGCTCGAGCAAGGCTCGCACGATGCCGCGAATCTCGACGAAGCCGAGAGCCATCTCCTCTACCGCATCGAGACCCCCATCGCTGATGTAGTAGGTGTCTTCGAGGAACGAGTGGAAACGAGGCATCTCTTCACTGCAGAACGCGATCGAGTCCACGGACAGGCGCAGGCGCAGATCGAAGGGCATGTGGAGCGCGTACCCTGTGTCCTCGCAATAGAAGGGCACCTGGAGCACGGAGCCCCGTAGATTCGCCGGAGAGACGCCCCGTTCCTTGGCCACACAATAGAGCCCGGCAATGGCGAAGGCGGGCTGCAGGGAATGCGAGAGGGTAATCTCATCGAGGGGTAGATCCTTGTAGAGCTCCCGGTAGTCATCGAGGCGACACAAAGACACGCCCTGTGTGCCGACAGCATGCACTGCGAACGGATGATCCGGATCGAGACAAGCCATCGTGGGCGTGTCCCCAATGACGTCGAGCCCCGTCTGCCCCTTCGACAGCAGATATTTGAATTGCGCATTCGAACGCGCAGGATCGCCCTCCCCCGAGAGCTCGCGTTGGATCCAGCCGCCCCGGTCCTCCGGATGGGCGTGTACGCCGCGCGTGTAAGGGAAGACTCCAGGGTCTCCCAACTGCTCGTCAGGCTTCCATTCCTGGAGATCGTCCGGACCGTAGACCGGCTTCAACTGAACTCCAGACTGACTGATCCGCTCTGTCATGATCCTCGCCTCCTCTTTCCGGCTCATGAACTGGAGCCGCGCAGCTCCTTGCGGCTACCCAACGTTCCGGTGTTGAGACTGAATCCGCCGTCGATCCGGATCTCTGCTCCGTGAATGTAGCCCGCCTCATCGGATGCGAGGAAAGACACAAGCGCAGCGAGATCGTGCATCCAGATCGGCTGAGCAAGCCGCGAGGCACCCGGCTTAGTCGGAGCCCCTCGTGAGCAAGCGCAGAATCGATTCCTTCAGAAGCGCGAGGTCTTGCTGGAGTTCATCGCCGCTCGGGGCGGGGCTCAGCTCGGCCTGCACGACCAGCCCCTGAAGTGTGGCCCGCGCCTGACGCCGAGATCCTCGCACCCGATCCTCGTCCACCGGTGCATCGGCGAACAAGCGGCTCCACTCCTGATCGAGCGTCTCCGCGACCTCCAAGTAGAGCCGATCCTGCTCGGCACGAAACTCAGGCTGATCGCGAGTCGCCAGCACGATCTCGAACGCGACCCGGCTGGCCGGAACCGAGTAGCACTCCCAGATGTGATCGATCGCCGCATTCACCCGGTCTTCGAGCGAACCCCGGATCTCCGAAATCCCGCGCAGCCCTTCGACCAGCTCACGCCAGCTCTGCCCGACCACGGTCAGCATCAGATCCTGCTTGTCCTCGAAGTGGTGCTGCAGGGCCCCCTTGGTCACGCCCGCCGCCGCAGCCACATCGGTCAGCGTGGTCGACCCGTAGCTGGAGCGCTGGAGGCACTCCAGCGCCGCACGGATCAGCGCCGCACGCGTCGTCCGGCTTCGCTCCGCCTGGGTGCGGCGCCCGCCAGCACGCCCTTCAGGGGGCCTCGCCCTCACAGGAGATTTCTGGGGCGTGTAGGACATAGTTGATACATTCCATCCAGAAGGTATATAATGCCTCCCGGCATACAAGGTAGGGACCTGCCACCAGGCCCCTTCACAGCAATCCGGAACCCGGGACCATCGATCCCAACCCACGAACGGATCCCTGCAAATGTCACCCGCCAGCCCCGAGACCTCGCGCCCCGCCCCGATCACCGAGCCTCCTGACAAGGACGAGTTGGCTGCGCGCCTGGCGCAGATCCAAGGGCGAATGCGCGACGAAGGGCTCGATGTCTATGTGAGTTTCGACCCCGTCAACGTGTACTACCTGACCCACTTCGCGAACAACGTGCACGAACGGCCCTTCCTGCTGGTGATCCCGCAGCAGGGCACGCCGACGATCCTCGCGCCACTGCTCGAGACGAGCCACGTCCGCGCACGGGCGCTCTGCGATCTGGAGTACGCGACCTACTATGAGTTCCCCGCTCCCGAAGGCGAGAACTGGTGGGACGTGTACGCGCAGCTCATCGATGGCAACGCGCGAGTGGGTATCGAGCCGGCCATGCCGGCTGGAATCCTGGAGCGTACGCCGGGTACGACGATCATCAGCGACATCATCGACGAGGTACGCATCGTCAAGTCAGCCTACGAGATCGGCCGCAACGTCCACGCATGTCAGGTGGTCGAGCTGGGCCACGAGAAGCTGCTGGAAGATTCCCGCCCGGGTGTGCTCGTGGGCTCCCTCTACGCCGCATCGAACGGAGCGATGATGGGGCGCATCCTGGCCGACATCCCGCGCGCCAATCTGATGGTCACCCGCACGGTCGGCGCCGTCTGGCCGCCCTCCCTTTCCCACGATCCCCACATCGTTCCGACCTTCGATACGCAGATCGAGGAAACCGGGCCCCACGTCACCATCGCCTTCTGCCAGGTGGATGGCTACGGAGTCGAGCTGGAACGCACCTTCTTTCTCGACAGCGTGCCGGAGGCCGGCCGGGCCCCCTTCGATGCGATGTTCGAAGCGCGAGCGCGGGCCTTCGAGCTGGCGCGCCCGGGCGCCGACATGGGCGCGATCGACACCGCCGTGCGCAAGGTCATCACGGATCGGGGCTACGGTGATCGGATCCTGCACCGCACCGGCCACGGCTTGGGGATCACCGGCCACGAGGCGCCCTACCTCGCCGAGGGCTATCACCGCAATCTCGAGCCGGGCATGCTGGTCAGCATCGAGCCGGGCATCTACATCCCGGGCCTGGGCGGCTTCCGCCACTCGGACACCGTGCTGATCACCGAGAGCGGCCCCGTGAGCCTGACCCACGCTCCCGAAACGCTCGACGATCTGACTCTATCGCTCTAGCCGAGGAGAGCCCTGTGCGCCCCCACGCCCCCGCCCGCCTGCTCGCCGAGGACTACCTGCGAGCAGAGCGACTACTTCCGTGGAACGTCGGCCCGCGGGTCAGAAACGCAGAGGTCCGGCCGAACTGGATCGATGATCATTGTTTCTGGTACGAACGTCAGACCGCCGACGGCTCCGAGCGGATCCGCGTGGACGCGCGTACCGGGGAGTGTGAGCCGCATCAGGACGCAGACGCTGCAGCAGGGGAGCGGATCGCTGCGATCATGGCCCACGGCCTGATCTCCCCCGACGGCAGCCAGGCCGTCTCCTGCCGCGACGGGAACCTGATCCTGAAGACCATGACAACGGGGGAGGAGCGAGCGCTCACCCAGGACGGCGAGCCCGCACATGCCTACGGCAAGTCGCCGGATTCGAATACGTTCGCGGTCAGTGCGCGGGTGGCCGGGATCCCGCTCCCGCCCATGGCGCTGTGGTCGCCGGATTCGACCCAACTTTTCACCGTGCGCCTCGACGAGCGCCTCGTCAGCGAGCTCCATCTGCTCCAATCCGCGCCCGCCGACGGAAGCGCGCGCCCGGCCCTTCACTCCTACCGCTATGCAATGGCGGGTGACGAGAACATTCCCGAGGCGGAGCTGCTGGTCTTCGACGTCGAGACGGGAAAGCGGATCGAAGCCGATTGGCCTCCGATCCCCGCGCCCCTGATGTCCCCGGTCGAGCTCCAGCACGCCTGGTGGAGCGACGACGGAAGCCGGATCTACTTCATCGACCTCGGACGAGGCGCGCACGAGTGTCGGCTTTGCGAATTCGATCCGAGCACGGGCGCCGTGCGAAGGATCCTGGAGGAGCGAAGCGACACCTACCTGGAGCTGAACGCCGCAACCTGGGTGCAACCGAACGTGCGGATCGTGGCCGGCGGCGACGAGGTGGTCTGGTATTCGGAGCGCGATGGCTGGGGCCATCTCTATCTCCACGACGCTGCGAGCGGCAAGCTCTTGAATCCCATCACCGCCGGCGAATGGCTGGTTCGCGACATCCTCCACGTGGACGAGGAAGCGCGGCGGATCTTCTTCACCGCGAGTGGGCGGGAACCCGACCGCGACCCCTACCTGCGTCACATCTACCGGGTAGATCTGGACGGCTCCGACCTGAGACTGCTGGCGCCGGAAGACGGCGACCATCAGGTCTCGCTCCCACCCGCCAACGACATCGTTGCGCTCGCCCAGGTCGCGCTGCGCGGGGGAGCACCCGGTGCGGCAGGCTTCTCGCCCTCCGGGCACTACTTCATCGACACCTGGTCGCGGTTGGATGCGCCGTCCGTCTCGGTACTGCGATCGGCGGACGGGGAATTGATTCGTACGCTCGAGATGACAGACGTGTCCGCACTGCTGGATGAGGGATGGCGCTGGCCGGAGCCTTTCCAGGTGAAAGCGCGCGATGGCGAGAGAGACGTGTTCGGGGCGATCCACCGCCCCTCACACTTCGACGCGGAGCAACGCTACCCGGTGATCGACCTGATCTACCCTGGGCCGCAGGTCATTCGCACCCCGAAACGGTCATTCCCGGCCGAGCCGTTCGACTTGTTCAACTACACCTTCCCTCAGACCCTGGCCGAGCTCGGCTTCGTCGTGGTGACCCTCGACGGCCTCGGCACGCCGCTGCGCTCGCGCGCATTCCGCGAGGCCTACTACGGAAGGATGGAGGACGCAGGAGGGCTCGAGGACCATATCGCGGGCCTCCGCCAGCTCGGCGAGCGACACCCATGGATGGACCTCGATCGGGTCGGAATCACCGGCCACTCCGGCGGGGGCTTCGCTTCGACACGGGCCGTCCTGGCCCACCCCGACTTCTACAAGGTCGCGGTCTCGTCAGCCGGCAATCACGACCAACGCGGATACATGTCCTACTGGGGAGAGAAGTATCAGGGCCTGGCCGATGCCAGCGAGGACAGCGAAGACGGCTATCAGGCACAGGCAAACGCCCGGCTCGCAGATAACCTCCAGGGGAAGCTCCTGCTGATCGCCGGGGACATGGACGACAACGTCCACCCCGCGCTGACGCTGCAGGTTGCGAACGCACTGGTCGCAGCCAACAAGGATTTTGATTTCCTGCTGCTACCGAACCGAAACCACCAGACGTCACTGCTCGACCCCTATGCGCTTCGGCGGCTCTGGGACTACTTCGTCCGCCATCTGCTCGGCGGCGAACCCCCGGATGGCTACCGCATCCACGGACCGGCGTAGCTCGACTCCCGACCAGCGAACGCGCGCCAGACGCTCGGCCGAACCCTGGCCCCGGGCCGCCCGCAAACGGTGACCCGCACAGCTGTAGAGAGGCGTCGAACCGATGCGCCGCACCAATTCGGACGACATCACCGCGATGAATCGTCACCTTCACCGCACACCTCTAGACACCAAGACCCCCAACACCGGGTCCATCGACCGCGCAATATCCCGCAGCCGCATATCGTGCAGCCGGATAAGACGTCGAAACCGCCAAGTAGCCGAATTGACGCCGCTTTCTCAAGTCCCCTGGGGTCACATTCGTGTATAGTCGGCTTGGTCGGGCATTGGGCCCGGCCGTCGAATACTAGTTAGGCCGCAGACCTCGTGAACCATGGAGGCAGGAATGGATTGGTTTTCACTGGCCTTCGCTGTCGCTCTGGCGGCGTCGCTTCCTGTCGCCACGCTCGTAGTTGGTATCCTCTTCCACCGGCCTGCGAGCGGGCGTTGG
>JAAELW010000152.1 GCA_024226235.1 bacterium | reverse complement strand
CGGAAGCTCAGCGCAGGAGAGGTCACGCCCACCGTAGCGCTGCGCTGCCATCTCGTAGCCGTATTGCCGGTAGTACCACGGAATGCCATCGATCACCTGCATGCGGTCGCCACTGTCATCACTCCAGCGATGGACCTCGGCAAACTGGCGTGCCACCAGCCTGCGATGACGATGGTCCGGGTGTGTACCCACCAGCTCGGGCATCCCAGCTGGCACCTCGATTCCGTCATAGGCAAAGCGATGTCGCAGGAGTCCGAGGGAGGAGGCGATCAGGTTGCGCTGCGTATCGTGAACGAACAGGAAATCGCGGGCGAGCGCGATCGGGTGCGTGCCGTCCATCAGCTGCCGCACCCATCCAGCGATGTGTTCGAAACGCTCGAAGCCCGGGGGATCGGCCTGGACGACGGCCTGGAACTCGGCGATCGCCTCGATGTCTTCCTCACGGGCCCGGCGCAGCAGCAGACCGCCGCCGAGGTCTTCGATCACGTCGTCCGCGCGGACGGGACCCGGCGCCGGAAGGTCTGCGAAATCACGAATGTCCTGAGGCATCAGAAACTCCTCGATCGCGGCGCAATCAAGTCCGCACGAGTGACAGGGATCGGAAACCGGGCGCACGGACAATGCCTGCGCACCGGTGGCGCGGCCCGGGTGGGCCAAAGCGCCGTGCCGAATGACCGGATGACCAGCCGATCAGATGTGAAGCTTGGCTTCCATTCGGATCCCCAACGAGGAGTACGTCAGCCAGCCTACACCAGGCCGGCTTCCCAGCAAGGCAGGTACCCCTTCAGCAGGTACGGGGTCAACCGCCAAGGATTCGCTGCGAGACCATCCAGATGGGCCAGACTTCTCGCCACCCTCGCGAGGATGGCCCCTCCTGCTCGAGCGTGAGCGGCATCTCAGAACTCGGCGTAGCCCGGCACACGAGGGAATGGGATCACATCGCGGATGTTGGCCATGCCGGTGGCGAACTGCACGAGGCGCTCGAAGCCCAGGCCGAAGCCTGCGTGAGGCACGGAACCGAAGCGGCGCAGGTCCAGGTACCAGCCGTATTCGTCCAAGTCGAGACCCTGCGCCTGCATGCGCGCCTTCAATGCATCGTGGCGATGCTCTCGCTGCGAGCCACCAACGATTTCACCGATCCGCGGCACCAGCACGTCCATCGCGCGCACCGTCTTGCCGTCGTCGTTGGCATACATGTAGAAGGCCTTGATCCCGGCCGGATAGTCCGTGACGACCAGGGGCTTTCCCACAAGCTCCTCGGTGAGCCAGCGCTCGTGCTCGCTCTGCAAATCCGCACCCCAACGCACCGGGTGCTCGAACTTCTGGCCGCTGACCTCGAGACGCTCGACGGCCTCGGTGTAGGTCATCTGCTCGAACGGTGTCAGGGCGATGTGCTCCAGTGCGGCGGCCACGCCCTTCTCGATACGCTGGTCGAAGAAGGCCATGTCCTCGCCGCAGTCATCGAGAATCGCCTTCACGATTTCGTGCAGGAAGCTCTCCGCGAGATCGGCGGCACCCCGCAGGTCGCAGAAGGCCATTTCCGGTTCCACCATCCAGAACTCCGCCAGGTGGCGGCTCGTGTTCGAGTTCTCGGCGCGAAAGGTCGGCCCGAAGGTGTAGACATTGCTGAGGGCGAGCGCGCCGATCTCGGCTTCGAGCTGCCCGGAAACCGTGAGTCGGGTGGGCCGGCCAAAGAACGCCTCACCGCCCTCGACCTCGAACATCTCACCTGCGCCCTCGGCATCGGCGCCGGTCAAGATGGGTGTATGAAGCCAGACGAAGCCACGTTCCTGGAAGAAGTGGTGGATGGCGCGCGCCGCGACGTTGCGAACGCGGAACACGGCGCCCAGCGAATTCGTGCGCGGACGCAGATGGGCGATCGTGCGCAGGTATTCGAACGAGTGACGCTTCTTCTGCAGCGGGTAGTCGTCGGCCGCCTCACCAACGACCTCGATTTCAGTGGCGCGCAGCTCGACCCGCTGGCCCTTGCCCGGTGATTCGACCAGCTCTCCCTGGACCCGCACCGCCCAGCCGGTACCCAGCTGGCGAATCTGATGCTGATCGTCGTCGAGCTCGGGCGGCACGACGACCTGCAGACCGGCCATGCTCGAACCATCCGTCAGATCCAGGAAGGAAAGCGCCTTCGAATGCCGGGCCGTACGCAGCCAGCCTTGCACCGTCACGGTGTCGCCGACACGGCCCTCCAACAGAACCGATTTCACGCTCGGCTTGCTCATCCCATGGGCTCCCGATCGAGGCTCGCCCCGAGGGCCAGCAACTGCTCTGCGGCCTCGGGTACGAAAGTGGATTGCAGCACCTCGTAGGCGAGGTGGGCACCGGGTTCTTCGAAGTTTCGCGTGTGCGGGAGATAGCGAAGCCACCCACCGGCGATCGAGAGCACGGCAGCAGGAGCATCACCGACCAGCGCTTGCCAGGCCAATCCGATATCGACGGTCGGCTCCATCGGCAAGGCCAGCAGTCGCAACGGACCCAGGCGAAGCACATGAACCGAAACCTCGGGTGTCTCGCCGAACGCGAACCGCCGAGAGGTCCGGTCGCGGAGATAGCGACGCACGACCGCGATCCGCTCGCGTCGCTCCTGCTGGGGGTAGTGTGCCGTGCGCTCGGCCTCGAGATGAAACAGCTCGCCTGTACCGGCCTTCGTATCGGGCGGAAGATCGAGAGCGGCGAGTGCCTGGCCGCGAAACTCATCGCTCGGCTGGTGAGCGGTGAGGCGGAGCCGGCCGGAAGCCACGCGGATGGGCGCATCGCCTCGGGTCCTCGTCTCACGTGCCACCCTCACGACCTCATCGCCGACTTCAGAGCCCAGCTCGAAGGCGACCTCGAAGCTCTCGCCCACACTCTGGTCCGGAATCGCGAGATCCAGCAAGCCACGGGTCCGGGGATCGACATCGGCATGGGCGGTGAGCAGGAAGATCGGATTCGCTCCGGGAAACGCCTCCGCGATCCGAGTGCCGGCAGCCCAGGGCCAGTCCGCGGACCACGCCAGGTTGTCGTGGCCCAGCACGGTAGGATGGCATCCGTACAGGTAGGCAATGGCCATGGGCTTCCCGGTAGCGAGATCATCGACGCGCAGCACACGCAGCTGGTCATCCACCGGCCCATCCTGGCGGCGGCGATTGCGCCCGATGCGCGCGGTACCGAGGCCGACGCCGAACTCGGCCGGACGCGCATCCCGTACGGCCTCGACACCCGCGCGAACTGCGGCGGAGAGAACCCCTTCCACGTGGGGCGGCGGTTCGGCTCGACCGAGCAGGGCCGCCAGGCCGGTATCGGGCCCCGAATGCGTGTGGATGCAGGCAACGACCACCGCCTCCGCATCGAGTCCGGTTTCCTCGGCGATCTGCGCTGCCACCTGCTCGGCCTGGCTCGGCGCGAGCAGACAGACCTCGAGAGAAAGCAGCAGCACACGGGTTTCCGCCTCGAGATAGAGGCCCCGTGCATGCAGCTGATCGTGAAACTCCCGGGCCGGCTCCTGCCGGGCGCCGTAGCCCATCATCTCCGTCCCGATCTCGAGCGGAATGGGAATGCTGCTCGTCCCGGCTTTCACTCGTCCCCCTGCTCTGATCCGATGGCTTCGGATGGGATGGAGCATACCGGCAGCTAGGCTCAGGCGTCGCCGCCAGAGGTCCGATTGAGCGTGGTGTGAATCCGGAGGCCCGATCGTGAAAATCGAACGCACCAGAATGACCCTGCAACTGCTCCTCGTCGTCGTCGCACTCGGATCGACGGCAGAGGCCCGAGCGGAGCGCGCCGTCGAGGTGATTCGCCCCGCCCATCGACTGGCCGAGGAACTGGTCCCCCTCGCCCAGACCGCGATGGGCGAGGACGGCACGGCGACCGCCGACCGCGGCACGAACAGCCTGGTGTTGGTGGGCAGCCGGGCAGCCGTCGACCGGGCCAAGAGCCTCGTACAGGCCCAGGACCAACCGCGACGGAGCGTCACCCTGTACTGGAGCGCGCGGGACCAGGCAGAGCTTGCCGCCGCCGGAGTCCGGGTCGACTGGAATGTCGGGAGCGGCTCGATGCGCGTAGGCAGCGTCCGCTTCCCGGAGAATCGAGTGGAAGTCTCGGCAGAGATCCTGCGAACCGAGCGCGAAAGGCGGCTCGAGAGCAGCCTGCGCATCCTCGACGGAGAGACCGGACGCATTGGTGCCGGTCATACCGTGCCCGTCACCGTACGGGATCGATACGGTCGGGCTGCCACCGACTTCATCACAGGCGAGCAGGGCTTCGAAGCGACACCCAGGATCCTCGGAAGCGGGAAAGTCCGGGTCGAACTCGCGCCGATCGACGCCCGGGTGGACGCGGCGGGCAACGTGGCCTTCGCCGGTGGCATCACGATCGTCGAACTCGAGCCCGGAGAGACGATGGCGATCGGCGGGATTGGCCAACGTCGGGATGCCGGCCAGCGCGGCAGCCGAGTGCTCTCGACGAATCGACGGAACGAGGAGCGGGTATTCCTGCTGCGGGCCGAACTCGACTGAGAGGGCTCCCGGGAACGGATCGGCCTGTAGGCGAAGAGCGGTTCTGCCGATGAGAATGTGTGTCAGAACGCCCGCTCCGCATCCTGATCGTACAAGCAGCGCCGCCGCCGGAAGGATACGACGAGGCCCTGGCAGCTGCCGGGCTGACGATCGTCCGGGCCAGAGCGCTCGACCCGGCTCTGGAGCTGCTTCGTGACGAAGCCTTCGACGTCACCATACTGAGTCACCCGCTGCCCGAAAGTGATCTGATCGCTGGCTGCGCCTCACTTCGGACCCTGCCCGAGGCGCCACCGCTGGTGCTGCTCGATTCCACGGGCCAGTCCGCGGAGTTGGAGCGCCTGGTTCCGGTAGCCATGCGGCCCGGCCTGATCCTGCCCCGTCAGGTCGATGCGGCCAAGCTCGCCATGGAGGTGGAAACACTCCTCGATCGCCCAGCGCCCGTCCAACAGCGCAGGCCGGATGCCGCCCTCGTACTGGCCCGGGTCATGATGGGGTTGCGAGAGAGTCGCGCCACCGGCCTGCTCGACGTCCGGGGTGAAGGCCGACGGACCCACATCCGCTTCGCAGACGGCCGAATCGTCATGGCCGAAGGCGGCTCGCTGCGTGAGAGCCTGGGCCGCATCCTATTGCGCAAGGGTGATCTGTCGGAAGACGACTACGTGCGGGTGATCGAACGCATGACGGAGTACGTCTACGAGAACGAGCCCGTGCGAATGGGTGAGGTGCTGGTCGAGCTTGGCCTCCTCACGTCCGAGGAAGTGTTCGACGCATTGCGCAGCCAGCTCGCCGAGAAGATCGTCGCGAGCTTCCGAACCTACGTGAGTCATGAGTTCCGCGAAGAGGAACCGGAGACTGAGGTGAGCGGCTTCGGTCTGCCCGAGGTCGAAGCGATCGTCGCTCTGGCCCTGTCCACCTATCTGCCCGAGTCGGAAGCCCGCGCCGCAGTGAAAGCCGAAGTGACGGGATCACCGCAGCTCACTGCACCGTTCGCGACGGTGGCGGCACGACTCGACCTCGGCAACCCGCAGACTGAAGGCCTTCGGGCGGTGAACGGTGATCGCACCGTTTCCCAGCTACTCGAAACCTCGGACCCGCGGATGCTGATCACCCTGGCGGTGACGGGCCAGATCGCCGCCGTCCGGCCTCGGATCCAGCCAGAAGCCAAGAAGAAGGATCCCGCACCGAAGCCGCGGACCCCGAAGCCCACTCCCCACCGCGAGTCGACGGCGGAGCAGCAGACCCGGGCTCGCCTCGAAGGCGAACGGGCCTTCCGACTGGGCCAAGAACATCTGGAAGCGGACCGGATCGATGAGGCCCGGACTGCCTTCGCCCACGCGGTCGGGTTGGAGCCGCTCGAAGCCGAGTACCACATGTACGAAACCTGGGCCGCCTATCTGGCCGCCCGGGTCGAGGTGCGCGTGCAACGTGCAAAGCTCACTGCCTGCGCCCGCAAGGTCGTCGAGGAAGACAGCACTTCATCCCGCGCACATACGATCCTCGGGCAGCTCGCCCTCGAAGAGGAGAACCGGACGCTGGCCCGCAAGGAATTCCATCTGGCCCTACTACGCGACCCGAACGATCGGGAAGCCACATCCGGCCTCAAACGGATAGACCGCAAGCCTTGATTCCATTGGCTTAGAGACAGGGGCCAGGCGCGATTGTTGAGTTGCTACTGGTCTTTCCGGTGCTCTACGTCGATTTCCAGCTGCTTCCGTTGCTCTTCCCGAAATGCTTCGATGTCCATGTTCATCCGCTGGATCTCGAGCTCCTTGTTCTGCCTGCGGATGCGATCGAGTTCCGCCATCGAGCCGCGATCGGGAAGCTCCGCGCGTGCAAATTTCAGATCGAACTCCACTGAGCCACGTGTGCCGTCGGTGGCCAGGGCCGTCACGCGCACGCGATTCACACCCTCCGCGACGGGGACGAAGCCGGTAAATCCGCCGTCCGGTGCAAGACGCACGTCCGAAGAGAAGTCGCCCGTCGTCAGATTGGTGAATACGATGTCTTCGACGTTCGCAAACGTGATGCCCTGCAGAAGCGTCACGATCTGACCTGGCCGCTGCACCGGGGTGTAGGTCCCCAGCGAGACGCGTGACATCTCGGTCATCACCTTCGGATAGCGGAGCGCCGCCGGACCGAGTGCGTAGGCATTGATCGAAATACCCGCTTTGTGGGCAAGCTCGGCGGCTCGGATGGCGGCTTCCTTGTCGCCTGCGTCGACCACATCTCCCCGCCCGACGGGCAGTGTGGGCGAGCCGTCGGAGAGGAACAGGATGACGCGACGGGCGCCCTCGCGAGGCTTGCTCTTTGCACCGGACAACCCTGCCAGCTCCCGGATTCCTATGCGGATGCCTGCCGCGTAGTTGGTCGCACCATGAGCGCCCCGGGCGAGCACGGCGCCGAGCGCGCGCCCGACAGCCTCGAAATCGGCGATCAGCGGCACCTCGAGCCGAGCATCCTCCTGGTTGAGCCGTTTGCGGCGAGCGGTCAACGGATCGACTTCCCCAGAGAAACTGACGACCGCAACGCGCACCCGGTCTGGATCCAGACTCTCGAGGAGCGCGTGGGCTGCTTGGACTTGTGCGGCGAGAATGGTGTCCCCGGGGTCCGTGCTTCGAACGCTCTCGTCATAGGAACCGGGCGGAAGCAGCTCGTTGTGCGGGTTCACTCCAACGATCCCGTCCCCATCCACGTCGAGCCCGCTGGCCGTGGTCGTCGAATAGGACACGTCGATCGCGACGACCACGTCGAAGTGCTCGGGACGCTCGCCCTTGGCTGCCGCGTGCCCAGTCAACTGGGCCTGATGGACGTGGCCCTCGACCGTGAACCCCGGCGCGGGCGACTCGATGGCCACCCGTACCGCGTTCTCTGCCGAGCCCGGCGCGGCACCGGACACGACCGCGAAAATTGAAACGACGAGTGCAGGAAGGGTCCGGGCGTGGCGGGTCATCTCACCTCGTAGGGATCGTCGTAACGATCGGCATCGGTCGGGGCGTAGGGATCGCGGGGGGCATCGCGATCGGAACGCTCGTAGGGATCGTAACGATCATCGCCGGCCGGGGTGTAGCTCTCCTCCGCCTGCTGCCGCTCCATACGATCGCGCTCCCGGAGCTCCCGGCTCGGCCGAATCTCGATCTCGACGCGGCGGTTCTGTTGGCGCCCCGCCTGTGTCTGATTCGAAGCCATCGGCATCGCATCTCCAAAGCCAATCGCGGTGACCCGCGAAGGCGAGATGCCGCGGGCGATCAGATAGCGGCGCACTGCGTCGGCCCGATCCTCGCTGAGCGCCAGGTTCGCATCCCGGTTGCCGGTCGAATCCGTGTGCCCCTTCACGACCACCTCGGTGTCCGAATGTCGGGTCAGGCTGTCGACCAGCAGATCGAGGCGACCGTAGGCGCCCGGGTGCAGTGCATGAGATCCCACATCGAACAACACGTCGTTGGGAAACGCCACGAATAGACGGTCTTCGCGTCGTTCGACCTGGGCATCCGGAATGGCGTCGATCTCCTGGGCTTGCTTGTCGAGGGTGTGTCCGATCAGCCCGCCCGCCAGGCCTCCGACCGCTGCTCCGATCAGCGCGCCGCGGCCACGCTTGTGGCCATCGACCGCGGCTCCGGCTGCAGCACCCAGGACCGCTCCGGCGATCGCACCCTGGGTCGATTTCTTGTCCAGAGCAGTGCCGGTCGTGGTCTGGCAGCCCAATGCCAGCAGGCTCACGACTAGAAACAGGGCAAGCCAATACGATGCGTGTCGCGGGTTGCGTGCCATGGGGTCCTCCAAGTAGGTCAACATAGGATGTGACCCAGACATTGGGGATTCGATCCCTGGGGGATTATTTCACCCCCATGGGGAGAAAATCGTCGGATGGCAAGAAAGCCACAGACGATTTGACACTTCTGGTGCGCTCTCACCACTTGATACACAGATGCCCCAACCCTGGCGGGGCTTCTCAAAGGTGGGAAGGCAGGGTTCCTTCGGGGACCCTGCCTTCTGCCACTCTTTCGATCCGGTCGAGCTCACCCCCGCGGTCCCGCGGAGACTCCGATGGCTGGCCATGCGAGGGTATTCGGCGCGACCTTGCTCGGCGTCGAAGGGATCCCGGTCGAGGTCGAGGCGCGCATCAGCTCGCAACTGCCGCGGATCGAGATCGTCGGCCTGCCCGAGGCGGCGATGAGGGAGAGCGCGGCCCGGGTGCGCGCGGCCGTCCAAGCCTCCGGTCTGCCATTTCCGGATCGTCGGATCACCGTCAACCTGGCGCCTGCGGAGCTGCGCAAGCAGGGGGCCGGCCTCGACCTGGCCGTCGCGGTGGGCATCTTGGCCGCCGGCGGGACGCTTCCACCCACGGTACTCGACGGTGTCGGACTGATCGGTGAGCTGGCCCTCGACGGCAGGTTGCGGCCAGTCCGGGGTGCCCTCGCCCAGGCCGGTTGCCTCCGGGCCAGCGGCTGCACTCGGATCATCTTGCCTGCCAGTCATGCCGGCGAGGCCGGTCTGCTCGGAGAGCCGCCGCCTGAGCTGGCTCGCCACCTGGGCGAGGTGATCGAGAAGCTCGCCACAGGCGCCACCCTCGAGCTGGCGAAACCCGACGAAGCACCAGCTCCGGACGAACCTGCGGCGTTCGACCTTCGCGTCGTGCGCGGTCAGAGGGAAGCCAAACGCGCCCTGCTGATCGCCGCCGCCGGAGGCCACGGGTTGCTCCTGCGCGGCGCTCCGGGCGCGGGCAAGACCCTGCTGGCCCGCTGCCTACCGGGCCTGCTGCCACCGCTCACCAGCGAGGAACGCCTCGAGGTGGCACGCATCCACGACGCGGCGGGCCTGCTGGCCGACACCCCGCTCCATCCCCGGCGCCCGTTTCGCGCCCCCCACCACTCCGCGACCCGAGCTGGCTTGTTGGGCGGAGGCCCGAACCTCTGCCCAGGCGAGGTCACTCTCGCCCATCGCGGTGTGCTCTTCCTGGATGAGCTGCCCGAGTTCGACCGCAGCGCGCTGGAAAGCCTCCGGCAGATCCTGGAAGAAGGCCGCGTCGTGCACTCCCGCGCGGTGGGAAGGATCGCACTCGATGCCTGCTTCCAGCTGATCGCCGCAGCCAACCCCTGTCGATGTGGATGGTACGGCTCCGGCGTCCGCGACTGCCGCTGCGACGACGGCTCCCTCGCCCGCTACGAGGCCCGAGTATCCGGCCCGCTGCTCGATCGCATCGACCTCCACCTGGCCGTGCAGCCCGTCCCCTTCGATGACCTGGCCCTCCCGGCGACCGGGCCGTGTAGCACCGAGCTTCGCATGCAGGTCGTTGCAGCGCGGAAGAAACAGACGCAGCGCCTCGAACGGGCCGGCCTCGGCAGCAGCGCCCACCACAACGCCGCGATCCCTGTGGCTTCTCTAGACGAGCTCGTAGCCGCCACACCCGAGGCAACCCGCATCCTCTCCCGGGCCGTCGACCGGCTGGCCCTCTCGGCCCGTGCTGCCCATCGCCTGCTGCGCGTCGCACGGACGATCGCCGACCTGGAGGGCGAGCCGGAGGTGGGACCAGGGGCGATGGCGGAGGCGGTGGGGTTTCGGGCGGAGCGCTGAAACCCATGTCGGGCTCAAGCTTTTACCCCACCTTCCCGATGCGGGGAATCGTCGAACCGTGCGAGAGGACCCGATGGACCAACCTCCCTTCACATTGATCCTGGACGACGCATCCACGGGCCTGGGGAACGCCGCCCTGCGACTCCTGCGGATGGGCATCGATGTCTTCTATGCCGCGGACCCGGACGAGGCGGTGCTGTTCTGCAGGCAATCCGAGGCGTGTGGAATACGAGCAGTGATGTTCCCCGAGATGCTCGATCTGGCCATCCTCGAGCGAGTCGTACCCCGGTTGCCGAGCAACCGGGATGGATCGATCACGAGCCTCGTGGCGGTGGGAGAGCTGGCGGATGAAAAGCGGCTGGCACAGCTACGCAAGGCCGGTGTGGACCGGGCTCTACACATGCCCTTCGATGACAGCGCGCTCGGCTGGGTGACCAACGAGGCCCGCTTCGAGAACGAGCACCAGCCCAAGCGCCGGTTTTCGCGGGCGCCGACCAACCTGCTCTGCCGGGCCAGCTGGGGAATCCGGCGCAAGGACCTGATCTGCTCGACCCTCTCGAAGGGAGGCGCCTTTCTCGAGACGCCCTCCCCCCTCGAAATCGGACACCGGATCAAGCTGTCGATCCCGCTGCCGGGCGGCCCGCTCAAGCTCAAGAGCGTCGTCGCCAACCACGCCATGGACGGCTCCCTTCGCTCCTCCGGAATGGGTGTAACGTTCTTGGAGCCCGCCTCCGCTGAAGGCCCGCTCGGAAGCTATGTAAGCGCCCGTCTGGCGGAATTCCTGCTCTGATTCCAATGGGTGGAACGGTTCGCCGTGCCGAAGTGTCAATTCTCGTACGCCCACGACGCAAATTCGTCACATCGGGGCGCTTCGAAGAGACCCCGAGGAAACCCTGGGTCGGCATGTAACTGCTCGAAAGGAAACGGGTTTCGCCAGAACCAACGAGCGGTGCAGGGGCTGGGACGGGATGGCACGCATCCTGCTCTACATCCTGGACAATTGCCGAGGAGTCCATGATGGGCCGCGCAGCCGTACTCGACACAGACCCGGGATTCGATCAGGGCGCCGACAGCCGTCCGGTCGAGACCACCCTGCTCGAACTGGTCCAGACCCTCGGCGACCTGACGGACGACGACCGGGAGGTCGTCGAGGTCGTGCTCGAGCTGCTGCGCGAAGATCGGGTCCGCCTGACAGGGAACTTCGCCGGGCAGCGCCTGGTGCTGGCCTAGACGACCCGTCATCCGGGGTTGTTGACCCCGCCCGACCCGATCCCGATGATCCCTCTCGGGGGTGACGCATGAGCAAGCAGGGGAGCTTCGCGTTCGCCGGCGCCAAAGGGGGGAAGAAGCCCGCAGGCACCGCGCGCAAGGCAGCGACGAAGAAGGCTGCGAAGCCGGCTGCCAAGAAGGCCGGGCGCAAGAAGGCCGCGAAGCCGGCTGCCAAGAAGGCCGGGCGCAAGAAGGCTGTGAAGCCGACTGCCACGAAGGCCGGGCGTAAGAAGGCCGCAACACCGCGAACCCGCACGACGGCCAACGAGATGGCCAGCAAGCAGCGGGACATTTCGGTTTCCGAGTTCTTCGCGAAGAACCGGCACCTGCTGGGCTTCGACAATCCGTCGAAGGCACTGCTGACGACGGTCAAGGAAGGTGTCGACAACGCACTGGATGCCTGCGAGGAAGCGGGCATCGCTCCGGATATCCGCGTCGAAATCCACCAGAAGGACGAGACGCGTTTTCGTATCGCCATCGAAGACAATGGGCCGGGCATCGTGAAGAGCCAGGTGCCGAAGATCTTCGGACGTCTCCTCTACGGCTCGAAGTTCCACCGGCTTCGCCAGAGCCGCGGCCAGCAGGGCATCGGTATCAGCGCTGCGGGTATGTACGGCCTGCTCACGACTGGCAGGCCCATCGTCATCACGACCCGCACTGGAGCCAAGAAGCCGGCACACCACTTCGAGCTGGTCATCGACACGAAGTCGAACGAACCCCGCGTGAAGAAGGATCTGGAGGTCGACTGGCAGTCCGATCACGGTACGCGGGTCGAGATCGAGCTCGAAGGCGCCTACCGGGGCGGCCAGCATTCGGTGGAGGCCTACATCCGCCAGATCTCGCTCGCCAATCCGCATGCGCGGATCGAATTCCTCCCACCGAACCCGGAGAAGACCAACGGCTCGGTCCTCTTCGATCGCGTCACCGAAGAGCTTCCACCCGAAACGGATGAGATCAAGCCGCACCCCTACGGTGTCGAACTCGGCGTGCTGATGCAGATGTTCCGGGATACGAAGTCCCGCAACGTGCGCGGCTGCCTACAAGCCGACTTCTCCAGGGTCTCCGGGCGGATCGCGGACGAGATCTGCACGAGAGCCAAGGTGCCTGGGAAGCGTCGCCCGAGCGAAGTGACCCGCGACGAAGCAGAGCGCGTCCACAAGAGCATCCAGGCGACCAAGATCATGTCACCCCCGACCGACTGCATCGCACCCATCGGTGAGGATCTGCTCGAGAGCGCTCTCCGCCAGGAGGTGGAGGCAGATTTCTATGCCTCGGTCACGCGCAAGCCGACTGTCTACCGGGGCAACCCCTTCATGATCGAAGTCGGGCTCGCCTACGGCGGCAAGCTCTCGGGAGACGATCCGGTCACGGCATTTCGCTTCGCGAATCGCGTGCCGTTGCAGTACCAACAGGGCGCATGCGCGATCACCAAGGCCATCACCGGAACGGACTGGAAGGCCTATCGGATGCAGCAACCTCGCGGCGCGATGCCGGTCGGTCCGATGCTGTTGATGGTGCATATCGCCAGCGTCTGGGTGCCGTTCACCTCCGAGAGCAAGGAGGCCGTGGCGCAATACCCGGAGATCCTGAAGGAGCTCCGACTGGGCTTGCAAGAGTGCGGGCGGCGGGTCGCCACCCACATCCGCAAGCAGCGGCGCGAAGCCGATGAAGAGAAGAAGCGCGCCTACATCGTGAAGTACATTCCGCAGGTGGCCGTGGGGCTCCAGGAGATCCTGGGCTTCGCGGACAAGGAGCGAGACAAGGTCGTGAACAACCTCACTGACGTGCTCGAGAAGAGCAGGAAGCTCTAGCCATGGCAGCTCGAAAGAAGGCGACGAAAAAGAAGGCTGTGAGAAAGAAAGCTGCGACGAAGAGGCCGGCCCCGAAGAAGAAATCCGACGCAGACATCCAGAAGAAGGTTCAGGAGGTCCAGAAGAAGAACGCCAGGCTCGACGCTCTGACCGTCGATCTGATCAGGGAAACCGCCAAAGGCGTTCACCAGCGCATCAACCGGCAGGGGAAGCCGGATCTCCACTTCCCGATCCGCTCGCTGAAGAATGTTTCCTACTCCCAGAAGAAGGGCTACTTCGAGATCGGCCGGCAGAAGAAGACGCGTACGCTGACCGTCAACACGGTCAAGAGCTTCGCCCAGACGCTCCGCATGATGGGCCTCTCGAAGGAGATGGTCGAATCCAATGATTTCGCCACGAAGCGGGATGCCTACTATCAGAGCAAGAACTGGGAGGACGCGCGCTTCGACGAGCAGACCGAGAGCGATGCGGTCATGGACGATATCGAGGCGATGTTCTCCATCCGGGGCGTCTCCCGGGAGCAGCTGCGCTTCGTTCCGGACGAGCACGGCGGCGCGGTGGCCGGCAACCTGGTCGTGCTCGACCCGGATCGGGAGACCGGCGAGGTAGAGCGCATCGATTGCACACGCTTCGGCTCGGGCGCCTACTCGATCCCCTCGACCGTCGAGCATCTCTCCTTCGAGACAGACGCGAAGTTCATCCTGGCGATCGAGACCGGTGGTGTGTTCCAACGACTCCAGAGCCACAAGTTCTGGCAAAGCTCGAATTGCATCTTGATCTCGCTTGCCGGTGTGCCCACCCGGGCGACCCGGCGCTTCATCCGGAAGCTCTCGGACGAGTGCAAGTTGCCGGTCTATGCGTTCGTGGATTGCGATCCCTACGGGATCTCCAATATCTATCGGACCCTCAAGGTGGGCTCTGGAAATGCCGCTCACCTCTCCCAGTTCTTCTGCGTGCCCCAGGCCCGGTACCTGGGCGTCACGCCGGCGGACATCCGGGAGTACGACTTGCCTACCCACCCCCTCCACGATGTCGATATCAAGCGGGCGCGAGATGCGCTCAAGAACGACCCCTTCTTCCACGCCCACAAGCCCTGGCAGAAGGCCCTCAACGATCTGCTCAAGATGGGCGTACGCGCCGAACAGCAGGCCCTGGCCAAATGGGGGCTGAACTACGTGATCGACGAATACCTGCCCCGCAAGCTCGCCAACCCTGGCCAGTTCCTTCCCTAGGATGCAAGCATGAAGGGCATCGTTCTGGCAGGCGGTTCGGGCACGCGGCTGTATCCGATCACACTCGGCATCAGCAAGCAGCTCCTGCCGGTCTATGACAAGCCGATGGTCTACTACCCGCTAAGCGTGTTGATGCTGGCGGGGATCCGGGACGTGATGGTGATCAGCACGCCCGAAGACCTGCCCGGCTTCGAGCGGACGCTCGGCGACGGCTCCCGGCTCGGGATCTCGCTCAGCTATACCGCCCAACCCCGACCCGAGGGCATCGCCCAGGCCTTCCTGATCGCACGAGAGTGGATCGGGAACGATCCGGTTGCGCTGGCACTCGGTGACAACGTGTTCTTCGGCCATGGCCTTCCCGATGTGCTGCGCGGGGCGGCGGCCCGAACGCAGGGCGGCACGGTCTTCGGCTATCAGGTGCGCGACCCGGAGCGCTACGGTGTGGTGGACTTCGATTCCAGCGGACGCGCGTTGAGCATCGAGGAGAAGCCCGAGAATCCGCGCACGAACTGGGCAGTGACCGGACTCTATTTCTACGATGCCCAGGTCACGGCGATCGCCGCAGAGCTCGAACCGTCGCCTCGTGGCGAGCTCGAAATCACCGACGTGAACAATGTCTACCTCGAGCGCGGAGAGCTGCAGGTCGAAAGACTCGGCCGCGGCTACGCCTGGCTCGATACGGGCACTCATGAATCGCTGATGCAGGCGGGCAACTTCATCCAGGCGGTTCAGGAGCGGCAGGGGATGATGGTGTCGTGCATCGAGGAGATCGCCTGGCGCAACGGGTGGATCGGCGTCGACGATCTGATGCGCATCGGCAGGGAGATGGAGAAGAACGAGTACGGCGCCTACCTGCAACGCATCGCCAATGAGTCACGAGATTGAAATTCCGGAAGACAACGCTGGCGGGCGTCCTCGTCGTCGAACCCGATGTGCACCGCGATGCACGGGGCTTCTTCCTCGAGTCCTACCACGAAGAGAAGTACCAGGCCGGAGGCATCGCGGAGCGCTTCGTGCAGGACAACCACTCCTGCTCGAAACGTGGAACCCTGCGCGGCTTGCACGCGCAGCTCGGGCCGGCCCAAGGCAAGCTGGTTCGCGTGGTTCGCGGTGAGATCCTGGATGTCGCCGTCGACGTCCGGACCGGCTCCCCCACCTTCGGCCAGCATCACGCCGAAACCCTCGACGCGGATGCCCACCGGCAGCTGTGGATTCCGGAAGGCTTCCTGCACGGCTTTCTGGTGCTCTCCGAAGAGGCCGAGGTCGAATACAAGGTGACCACGCCCTACTCCCCGTCCGGAGAAATCGCGGTCGCTTGGAACGACCCGGAGATCGCGATCCCCTGGCCCGAGACCGACCCCACCGTCTCCGAGCGAGACGCAGCGGCGCCCCCACTCTCAGCCGTTCGGAGCCGGCTGGCCTCTTCCTGAAGTGGGCTAGGGTCTCTCGTCGAAGGAGAGACCATGGAACTCGAAGGCAAGGCCGCGATCGTAACCGGCTCGGGAACGGGTGTGGGCAGGGCAACGGCCCTGGCGCTCGCCGAGCGTGGATGTTCGGTGCTCGTGAACTACAGCCGATCCAAGGATGCAGCGGAAGAAGTCGCGGCCGAGGCGGCGAGCAAGGGTGTCAAGTCGCGAGCTATTCGGGCGGATGTCTCCCAGGACGACGATTGCCGTCACCTCATCGAGACCGCCACGGCTGAGTTCGGGCGGCTCGACGTGCTGGTGAACAACGCGGGTACCACCAGCTTCATCCCCCACCAGGATCTGGAGAAGGTCACCGCAGACGACTGGACGACGATCCTCGGCGTGAACCTCGTCGGGCCCTTCCAGTGCACCCGCGCAGCGGCCCCTGCGCTGAAGGCGGATGGTGGAGGCCAGGTGGTCAACGTCTCGAGCGTGGCCGGCGTCTACGGAACAGGCAGCTCGATCCCGTACTGCGCGTCGAAGGCAGGCCTCAACATCCTGACCGTCACCCTCGCCCGCGTGCTCGGACCGGAAGTGCAGGTGAACGCGGTCTGCCCGGGCTTCATCGATGGCACCTGGCTACAGGGAGGCCTGGGCGCCGCCTTCGACCCGGTGAAGGAGGCCATGGCCAGCCGCTCGATGCTCGGCGCGGTCTGCACGCCCGAGGACGTGAAGGATGCCATCTTCGGCTTCTTGATGGGCTCCCGACTCGTCACCGGCGAAGTATTGGTGGTGGACGGCGGAGCCGGGAAGGCCGGCTGAGGGCCGTCTATTCGTCCTCGAGCATCAGCTCGTCGTCTTCCTTGCCATGCTGAACGGTCAGTGGAGCCCGGCAGAAGGCGCAGAAGACCTCTTCTCCAACCTTCTCATCGCCGGAGAGAGGGACATCGGCATTGCAGATGGGGCACTCGAGTTCCTGGACCATGCCACTTCTCTTCGTCACCAACCCACAACGCCTTGACCCAGCGAGCACCCTCCCCCGCGGGGGTTGCGTTAAGAGGGGGGCCAGGCACTTTTGTTAAGTTGCCCGCCTTCCCTCCGGGAAAGATCG
>JAAELW010000151.1 GCA_024226235.1 bacterium | reverse complement strand
TCCGGCCCCGCTTCTTAACTTCCCCGCCTTGGCTAGATGCTGGGCAGGATCTCTGCGGTTTCTTCGATCACGCGCAGGGACTCCGGGTCGATATCCCGGAACTCGAGGCCGATGTCCAAGGTGATCGGGTCGGTTTCGATCGCCCAGACGACCTCACCCACCGCAACGATCGATTCCTCACCCACGTTGAAGGTGACGCGAATGGTGTCGCCAAGGTCGAGTTCGCAGCCGATGGCTTCGAAGCGAATGCCTCCGGGAGAGACGTCCCGGCTGACCGCAAGCTGATCGCCTTTGTCGACGTGCGCGAACGAGATCACCTGATCGGTGGCGATCCTCGGATACTTGCGACGGTCAGAGGCCTTTCCCATGGCCGGCCTTCTCCTGGAGTTACCGGGCACGTTGCGTACCGGTGAAGGCCTGTTCGGCGGAGAGGCCGGATCGCTTGAGGCGGGCTGGCGAACATTGTTTGACCCCCGGGGGGCTTGCCCGATCCGCATCCCGATGCGACGGTTCAGGCCCAATGGCGGACTTTCACCAGACTGGTGTGATCAGCACCCTTCACCGGCTCGGGCGGGCCGACCTGCATCGTCTGGAGCGGGACCTTGCGGTCCATGGAAACGACCGGCCCGTGGCTCTGGTGCTGCCCTGCCTGCACTCCGAGCTGAAGGACATGGCGCTCAAAGGCATCATCGATCAGCTCCGGCGGGTCGACTACCTGGAGCAAGTGGTCGTCAGCGTGGCCGGCACCTCTCGCCGCGAAGAGTACGATGAGATGCGCGATGCCTTCGACGGCGTCCGCACGCGCAGCGGCCAGCCGGCCACGTTGCTCTGGAACGACGGCCCGCGCATCCAGCGGCTGTATCGGACTCTGCGCGACGAAGGGCTCGATGCTGGGCCCGCAGGAAAGGGCCAAGGCGTATGGCTGGCCTTCGGCTACGTGCTGGCCACTGGCCGATCGCGTGTGATCGCGGTCCACGACTGCGACATCCGCGACTACGACCGAGAGCTCCTGGCCCGGCTCTGCTTCCCGATCGCCAACTCGAACATGAACTACGAGTTCGTGAAGGGCTACTACGCCCGGGTCACCGACCGACTGTATGGCCGGGTCACCCGGCTGTTCATGACGCCGTTTCTGCGGGCCATGAAATCGGTGTTGGGTCCGAACCCGCTGCTCGAATTCCTCGATTCGTTCCGCTTCCCGTTGGCCGGCGAGTGCGCGATGACGACCGATCTAGCCCGCTCGATCCGCATCCCGAGCGATTGGGGCCTCGAAGTCGGCGTGCTGGCCGAGGTCTACCGCAACTGCTCCCTGAAACGGATCTGTCAGGTCGAGCTGACCGAAAACTACGACCACAAGCACCGGGAACTCTCGGTCCAGGGCGAGGATGCCGGGCTCCACCGGATGGTGACGGACATCGGCACCTCGCTGATCCGCAACCTGGCCAGCTACGGCATCGAGTTCGACGCAGGCTTCCTGAACACCCTTGGGGCGGCCTACGTACGGATGGCCCAGGATGCTGTGGCCCGTTACTCGGATGATGCCGCGCTCAACGGTCTGGCTTTCGACCGTCACGAGGAGGAGGTGGCGGTCGAGACCTTCTCGAGCGCACTGCGCGGCGCCGGCCTGGGCTTCGTTCGCGATCCGCTGGGCGCCCCCCAGATCCCGAACTGGAACCGCGTGACCTCCGCGGTGCCCGAGATCCTGGAGCTGCTGCGAGATGCGGCACAGAAGGACAGTCAGGCCTGAGATTGCTATCGAACAACCGAGGGCGATCGGGTGGCCCGGTCGAGGGAGGCACATGCATGCGGATTGGTGAGGTTCCCCTGGGGGGAGGCGCCCCGCTGGTCCTGATCGCCGGGTTGAACGTGGTCGAGACGGAGTCCACTGCGTTGGTTGCTGCGACCCGGCTGGCTGAGCTGGCCGAGCGACACGACTTCCCGATGGTGTTCAAGGCCTCGGTCGACAAGGCCAACCGCTCGAGCCTGCGCTCGTTCCGGGGCCCCGGTTTCGACGAAGGCCTGCGGATCCTGGCCCGCGTGAAATCCGAGACGGGTCTGCCCGTGACCACTGATGTCCACGAGCCCGGCCAGGCGAAGCCGGCCTCTGAAGTGGTGGACTGCCTGCAGATTCCGGCGTTTCTGTGCCGGCAGACCGACCTGGTGCTGGCCTGCGCCGCGACCGGCAAGCCCGTCAACATCAAGAAGGGCCAGTTCCTCGCGCCTGAGGATCTTCGCCTTGCAGTCGAGAAGGCCGACGCCGGGGGCACCGGGGGTGCCTTCGTGACCGAGCGGGGCGTGGCTTTTGGTTACCACGATCTGGTGGTCGACATGGAAGGTCTGGCGGTGATCCGCGAGTACGCGCCGGTCTGCTACGACGCGACCCATTCGGTGCAGCGGCCGGGTGCCGGTCCCGAGGCGAGCGGCGGGAATCGCAACATGGTTCTGCCGCTTGCGCGCGCTGCGGTGGCCGTGGGCATCGATGCGCTCTTCGTCGAGGTGCACCCGGATCCGGACGATGCGCCGTGTGACGGCCCCAGCCAGATTGATTTCGAGACTTTCGAGCGTCTGCTCAACGAGGCGCGCGCGATCGACGACGCGCTGGCGGCCACCCGCAGCTAGGCGGGCTGGCGGCCACGACCACGAGGACAGGGAGGGCGCCCGGATGCTCCATCGCTACAGCGAGGTGTTTCGGGGCCTGCTGATGCTGTCGGACCTGAGCCTGGTCGCTGCCTGCTGGGGTGTGGCCTACTGGGCGCGCTTCTACTCCGGCTTCCCGGTGCTCGAGGGCTGGAGCCCTCGGGAGTACGCGCTGGCCCTGGCCGGTATCCTGCCGGTCGCTTTCTTCACGTTGCGCGGCCGTGGTCTCTACGAGCCCAGGCGGACTGGCTCGTTGGTTCGCGAAATCGGTGCCGTGATCGGCGCGATGACCGTCACCCTGGTCGTGATCCTCGCTGCCGATGCGATCTCGCGGACCTTCCTCTCCCGGTCCGTGATCCTGGGCTTCTGGGCCAGCTCGATCGCTGCGATCGTCGGCGCGCGCCTGCTGGGACGCGGCGTCCTCCGGAACCTGCGCCGCAAGGGCTACAACCTTCGCTATGTGCTGATCGTGGGGGCGGGACGTCTCGCCCAGGAGACAATCGAATCGATCCATGGCCACCCGGAGGCGGGGCTGCGCGTGATCGGCACGCTGTCCGACGATCCCGGCAAGCAGGGCCGTACCATTCAAGGTGTACGGGTGCTCGGGCCCTACGCCAGCGTGAAACGGGCACTGGCCGAGCGCACCATTGATCAGGTGGTGATCGCTCTGCCGCGCGAGGACAGCGATCAGCTCGAGAAGATCCTGGCCGAACTGGACGAAGAGCTGGTCAGCGTGCGGCTGATCCCGGATCTGCTGCACGTGATGACCTTGCGCTCGTCCGTGGAAGATCTCGACGGCCTGCCGGTGATCAACCTGCGTGAGGGCCCGATGGTGGGTTGGGCGGCACTCCAGAAGCGGGTGTTCGACACCGTGGTGAGCTCTCTCGTGCTGCTCGCGGCCAGCCCGTTGCTCGCGCTGATTGCGCTGGGGGTGAGGGTCAGCAGTGGCCGGCCGATCTTCTATCACCAGGAGCGGATGGGTCTCGACGGGCGCGTGTTTCAGATGATCAAGTTCCGCAGTATGCGTCCGGATTCCGAATCCGACACGGGTGCGGTCTGGGCTGCCAAGGGCGATTCGCGGGTGACGCCGCTGGGGGCGATTCTGCGCAAGATCAGTTTCGATGAGCTTCCCCAGCTCTGGAACGTGTTGCGCGGCGACATGAGCCTGGTGGGTCCGCGTCCCGAGCGCCCCGTCCTGATCGACCAGTTCAAGAGCGAGATCCCGGGCTACATGCTCCGCCACAAGGTGAAGGCCGGCATGACCGGCTGGGCCCAGATTCACGGCTGGCGCGGCAATACCTCACTCCACGAACGCGTCGAGCACGACATCTACTACATCCAGAACTGGTCGCTGATGCTCGACCTGCGCATCCTGGCGATGACCGCCTGGAAAGGCTTCGTGCATCGGAACGCATACTGAACCCACAGAAGGCCGCAGCCAAGAGGAGAGTTAAGAGAAGGGCCAGGCACTTTGTTAAGTTCCCCGGCTACTCCCTCAGGGCAGATCGGGGAACTTGACAAAGTGCCTGGCCCTTCTCTTGACTCGGGGCGCGCCGATGTGGTGGTGATCGGTGCCGGAGTAGTAGGTCTGGCCGTCGCGGCGGAGCTCGCCGGGCGAGGTCGGAGCGTGATCGTACTCGAACGGAGTGCGGCGGTGGGGCAGGGGATCTCGTCGCGTAACAGCCAGGTCATCCATGCAGGGCTCTACGACCCGCCGGGTTCGTTGAAGGCCACGAGCTGCGTCCGGGGCCGTGCGCTTCTCTACGAGCGGTGTGTCCGAGATCGAATCCCGCATCGCAAACTGGGCAAGCTCGTCGTGGCGGCGGACGAGACCGAGTGCTCCGCGCTCCTGAGCTTGCTGTCGCAGGCGAGAGAGAACGGTGCCGGTGCGGTGGATTGGCTGGACGCCGGCGATGTGCGGGCGCGCGAGCCTCGCGTACGAGCGCTGGCGGCGCTGGCTTCACCGGAGTCGGGCATCGTCGATGCGGATGCACTGGTCAGGAGCTATCAGGCGGGGCTCGATGCCCGCGGCGGTGACGTTGCACTCCGTACGGAAGTGACCGCGCTCTACCCGCGGAGCCATGGCTGGACCGTCGAGAGCAGCGATAGCGAGGGTAGGACCGTTTGCGTCGATACGGGTCAGGTGGTCAACGCGGCGGGTCTGGCGAGCGATCGGATCGCGGAGCTCGCCGGCCTGGACGTCGACGAGCTCGGTTGGCGGTTGCGTCCCTGCAAGGGTGAGTATTTCTCGGTCGTGCCCTCACTGGGCGTGTTGGCCGAGCGGCTGATCTATCCCATTCCCGCGGATGCGGGGCTGGGCATCCACCTGACCCCGGATCTCGGCGGGCGCTTGCGGGTGGGTCCGGACGCGACGTATCTGGATGCACCTGACTATCGAGTCGACCCGGCCAAGGCCACCCGATTCGCCGACGCTGCAGGTCGCTACCTGCCCGAGTTGCGTGCGGAGCATCTCCAGCCGGAGATGGCTGGGATCCGGCCGAAGCTCCAGGGCCCCGATGGCCCATTCCGTGATTTCGTGGTCGAAGAAAGCTCCGCCCATGGAGCCCCGGGCATGGTGCACCTGATCGGCATCGAATCTCCGGGCCTGACCGCTGCGGGAGCGCTCGCGGAAGTGGTGTCAGGCCTCGCAGGCTAGGGGCCGGGCCGGTAGCGACGCACGTAGCGCTGCCGGTGGGTCTCGAATGCGGGGTATTCGCCGACCGGCTCGAACAAGTCTTCGCGTTCGACGAATGCCAGCGCTTCCGGGATGCGGTGCTTCAACATGTCGCGGCGACCGTAGTTCACGAACAACGCTTTCCCCTGGGCTTGCGCCTGCCGGATGATGGCTTCGACCTCCTCCACGTTCGAGGCTGTCGTGCCGAGTGGATCGTAGAAGCAGAGGCAGCCGCCCAGGCCGATCGTCAGGATGTTCGCGTTTTCCGGGTCGCTCGGGTCGAGGGTGGGGCGGCTGGCCAGCACTGAATCCCGTGCGGAGCCAATCGGGAGCTCGATCAGTGCTTGCCGGGTCGGGTGGCCCACGAGGAATACGAGAGCTCCGAGCGTCACTGCGATTGCTCCGCTTGCGGCCCAGGCCCCGCGGCTCCGGGAGAGCTGAAGCGGAAGCCCGATTCCGGCACCGCAGAGCAGAGCCGCACTCGTCAAACCGAAGACCAGGTATTGGTGGTAGATGAACGAGTTGCTGATCCACGCCCATGCGAGTGTCACGGGTGCGGCCAGCACCAGGAGCGCGCCGAACCGTGCGACCCTGCCACTGCGGAGCGCGAGGTGTGCGACACCGGCGATCATCGCAGCGACGATCACCGCGATGGCGATTTCCAAGACCACCGCGGAAGCGGCGATCTCGTGGATCGGGCTCGCCTCGGCCATGGGGGCCGGCTGCCGACCGGGGGGGGTGCCCGTCAGGAAGAGGTTGCCGAGATGTTGCATCCAGCGCAGCGAAAAATGCATCGACTTGCGGGCCAAGTAGCCCGACAGCTGGATCAGATTCGGCGTCATCACCTGGAAGAAGGCCATCGCACCGACGAACGCGGTCAGACCGGTTCGCATCGAGAGACGAAGGAACGTCGAGCCGCTACCGCGTGCGCGCCACCACTCGAAGAGAAGCCACAGATTCGTCAGCGCCACGAGCAGGAAGACGGCTGGATAGGACCAGATGAGCAGGAACTGGAGAGCGCCAAAGGCCGCAAAGCGCCGCCAACTGGCTTGCTGGAGCAGGTTCCAGGCGGTCCCCCAGTAGAGCGGCAGCAGGAAGAGAAGGAGTGAATAGCCGCGGCCTGCGCTCGCGAAGCGCATGTACCAGGGGTGGATGGCCAACAGCCAGGCCGCGAAGACTCCGGCCCACGGGAGGCCTATGCGGGTGGCCAGGGAAGCCATGGCGGGCAGCCCGAGCAGCCCGAAGAGCATCGCGGGCGCCCGCAGCGCGAACTCGACGTCGTCTTCGGGCCGCGATGCACCGGCTATTCGGGTCGAGATGCGCGACAGGATCGAGAAAGGGACGTGGTTGTTGGGCTGGCGATAGGCCCAGAAGGTGTCCCGCCACTTGAGATTGTCCCAATCCAGCGTTCCGTCGTTCTCGATCTCGTACTGGCCCAGGATCGAGCGGCGTGCACTGTATTCCTCGTCCACCCAGAGCGAGTGATCCATCCGGGGCCAGATCTGGACGAGCAGCGCAACCATCGCCGCACCGATCAGAATCCGCCGGAGGAGCACCCGGTGGGTCGTCGGTGAGACAGTGGCCGGAGCCTCTTGTGCATCGTCCGGAGCCTCCTGTGCATCGTCCGGAGTCTCGCGCGCATTGACTGGGCGAAGCCAGAAGCGGGCGCTCGCGCCGAGACCCAGCAACAGTACGAAGTTGCCGAGCGACGCGAGCCAGACGAAGGGCATCGCGTCCCGAGGCTTCACCCCCTGGCCCAGCTCCACGCGATCCCAGGATCCGAAGCTCCAGGGGTTCTCGCCCGTCGTCAGGTGGACCAGAAGAAGAGTTGCCAGCACGCCGATCGCGATGCGGACGCGTCGGACGGTGCCAGCGGGCGCAGGTGCAACCATGGGACGGGTTGTGGCTGAGCGGGCGCAGGCGACGACATGGGCCGGGTTGTAGCAGAGTCCGGGCTGCCGGGACGGTCTGCCCAGGGCTCCAAGCTCAGCTCATTGCGATCTCGATCGCTGCCCGCATCTCGCGGTGATAGCGCGGGATCGAAAAGCCCTCCGCGTGGGCGCGGATGGCCTTCGCGTCG
>JAAELW010000150.1 GCA_024226235.1 bacterium | reverse complement strand
GCGCTGATTCACATGCGCTTGCCGCGAGGACAATCACCCTGGCAGACAGGGTGACAGGGCTGGCGGTCTTCTTATCGATATAGGTGATGGCATGCACTCTGCCCTGTTCATCCACGTCCACCGACCTGGCCATGGCATCTGTAATGATCTGCAGTCTGCCGGTGGCCCTTGCCATGGGAATCAGCGAGGTGGTGGTCTGGAAGGCCGCGCCAATAGAGCAGCCGCGGCGGCACTCGGTGGCATAAAGGCAGGCGTTGCGATCACCTTTAGGTCTGGTCAGCACTGCGCGATGCATCGGCGCGGCGGTGATGCCCAGTTTCTTTGCCGCCGCGGCCACCAGCAGCTCTGGCACACGGGGTTTGGGTGGCGGCTGTAGCACGCCGGGCGACGAAGCTGGCATATCATCCAGGCCCGTATTCGTGCCGCATACGCCTACCAGTTCCTCGGTCTTGTCGTACCAGGGGGCGATATCGCTGTATTCAAACGGCCAGTCAGCTCCCAGGCCGTCGCGACTGTAACCCTTGAAATCGTGCTCACTGAAACGCAGGGAGTAGCGGCCCCAGTGATTGGTCCGACCGCCCAGCATACGCGCCCGCCACCACTTGAATTCTGTGCCCTTGCCCATGGTGTAGGGCTCCCCCGGGACCGCCCAGCCGCCATCGATGGTGGCATCGTAGTACCCGAAGTTCTTGTCGGGGGTGGGCGCGCCTGCCAGCGGGGCCTGCCGGGGCGTATTGAACATGGGGGTTTCTGTCACCGGATCGTAGTCGCGGCCGGCTTCCAGCATCAACACCTTTCGCCCAGCTTTGGTGAGGGTGTACGCAGCCATGGCACCGCCGGCACCAGAACCGACGACTACAACGTCATAGGAAGATAGAGGGTTCAAGCTGGTTTTCGCTCCATGACTGGGTAGTCGATGTTCCGTCAGCTACACGTCGACGGGGGGGATCCCGCTGTTGGGGAAGCGATCAGATCCGCTACGTACTGCGCCGGCGCCTGTGGTCGTGTCCCGCCTCTCGGACGCTTGATAGTGTCCTTTGTGCCTGCCCCGCGTCTCCGAAGACCCCGCAAAGTGTCTCTTAGCTTAGGTCACCCATGGGTCCGACTTCTGCTGACGGGAAACACTAGTGAGGCGCTCGCTAGTGCGCGACCTCGCCCGGAGGCGCAACCTCCAGAACGTCCTCTGTCCCGGGCGGCTCGGTGCGTAGGCGCGGTACGAACTTCAGCAAGTCTTCGAGCACCAGATAGGAGCAAGGCACGAGCAAGAGCGTGATGAGGCTCGAGAACATGACTCCGAATGCGATCGAGATCGCCATCGGGATCATGAACCGGGCCTGGATGCTCGTCTCCATCATCATCGGCGTCAGGCCAGCGAATGTGGTGAGAGAGGTGAGGAGGATTGCGCGAAAGCGTGCCTTTGCGGCCTCGGCGACAGCTTCGTTGACCGGGCGGCCGGCCGCCACGAGCCGGTTCAAGTAGTCGACGAGAACGAGGCTCGAGTTCACGACGATGCCCGACAATGCCACGAGGCCGATCACCGAGTACATCGTGAGGTTGTACCCGAGCGCAATGTGGCCCAGCGCAGCGCCCACGAAGCCAAAGGGGATGGCGCTCATGATCACGAAGGGCTGCAGGTAGGAGCGCAGCGGCACAGCGAGCAGCACGTAGATGACGAGGAGAGCTCCCGCCATGCCGATGAGCATGGCACTCAGGAACTCGCGCTGCTCGGCCTGCTCCCCCTCGAAGCTGTAGCGAACGCCCGGGTGCGCGCTGAGGATCTCATCCATGATGCCCGACTGCAGATCGCGCACGATCTCATTCGCGTTCGCGCGCGCCAGGTCGACATCCGCGGTGACCGACACGGTGCGGCGGCGGTCGACGTGGGAGATGCCCGAGAACCCCGTGCCGAGGCTTGCGCGCGCGACGGACTGGAAGGGAACCTCGCTGCCGTCACCGCTACGAATTCGCATGCTCTCGACATCCGCAAGCGATCGCCGCTCGGTGGCTGGATACCGGACCATCACCTTCACTTCGTCGCGACCACGCTGAAAGCTCTGTGCCTCGACGCCGTAGAAGCCCTGCCGCAACTGGAACGCCAGGTCCTGCAGCGTCAACCCGAGGGCCTCCGCAGAGGGGAGGATGTGGTATTCGAGTTCCTGCTTTCCGCCGCGGAAGCTGTCCGTGATGCCGAAGACGCCCGGATAGCTGGCGAGGTGAAGCCGCACGGCCTCGGCGGCGGCACGAAGACTGTCGAGTTCGCTCCCCGAAAGCTCCAGATGGATGGGTGCTCCGGGCTCCATCATCGTGGAGCTGAAGTCGAGTTCGACGGCGCCGGGAATCGCGCCCACCCGCTCGCGCCAGCGTTTCGTGAGTTCAGCGACGCTGATATCCCGCAGTTTGATACTGACGACTTCCGCCTGCACCTCGCCGAGATGGCCCCCGCCACTGCTCTGCTTGCCCGCCCAGGGAATGTTACCCGCACTCTTCTGCGGCTGGTCTCCTACCGACGCCATGATGTGGCTGAAGACGCTTTGCCCCGCTTCGCTCCGTGCACCAACAACCTCCCGCCCAAGTGCCACGGCAGTGGCCTCGATGCGCTCGATCGCCTCTGCGGTCACACTGACGGGCGTGCCCTGTGCCATCGTCAAGTCCGCCACGATGAAATCGGTCTCCGGCGACTCCTGGAAGGTAAATGCCAGCCAACCGCTCACCATGGCTCCGGAGATGACACACAGTAACGAGATGGCGATCGCGATCGTGAGGTAGCGCCACTCGAGCGCGCGTTCGAGCAACGGGCCGTAGTAGTGCTCGATCAGCCGTGCGAGTCCCCGCGCAATGGCGGACTGGAAGCGGCGCCAGCCGCGCGAGACGGTGTTGCTCCCCGGAGCGTCGAGCGGCTTGCGGCCGTGACCGAGATGCGCGGGCAGGATGAACATGGATTCGAGTAGTGAGAAGAGCAGGCAGCTGATCACGACCAGCGGGAGGACGCGCGTCGCTCGGCCCATTGGGCCCGGCAAGAAGAGCAGCGGAGCAAAGGCCGCGACTGTCGTCAGCACGCCAAAGGTCACGGGCACGACGATGGTCTGTGCACCTTGGATCGCACCTTGCAGCTTATTGCGAGCGCGAGTTTGAATCGTGTGGGTGTTCTC
>JAAELW010000149.1 GCA_024226235.1 bacterium | reverse complement strand
TCACTCGCCGATTGAACAGCGGTCGGTGCAACGAGCCTCGCCTGGGCCCGCCGTCGCCCTCTCAGATGAAGTTCGGAGCTCGCTTCTCGACGAAGGCGGCGATGCCTTCCTTGCCGTTGTGGGAGGCCATGGCGTCGGTGATTGCGCGGCCCTCGCGCTCGCCCGCTTCTGGCAGGGCCGAATCGAAGCCTTCGTAGATGAGGCGTTTGGCCTTTCCCAGCGCCGCGGTCGGACCAGCGGCCATCTGGGCGGCGAGGTCGAGCGCAGCCTGATCGGCTTCACCCTTGGGAACGACCCGATTCACCAGGCCCCACTCCTCGGCCTCTTCGGCGGTGAGGATGCGGTTCGTCAGGGTCAGGTCGAGCGCACGGCGCAGCCCGATGTGGCGTCCAAGGAAGTACGTCGAGGTTCCGTCGGGGGTCATCGCTGCACGGGTATAGGCCATCGTGAACTTGGCGTTCTCGGAAGCGACGACCAGATCGAACGACGACACGATGGAGAGCCCCGCTCCCCCAGCCGCTCCCCCGACGGCCGCCACCACGACCTTCTCCATGCGGTTCATCACATAGATGGCACCGTGGAAGTCGACGAGCATGTCGCCAGCGCGCCGGGGCAGGGCATCTCCTTGCTCGTTGAAGTACTTCAGATCGCCACCAGCGCAGAACACCTT
>JAAELW010000148.1 GCA_024226235.1 bacterium | reverse complement strand
TCACCCTGAGGCGGAGCCCGAGCGGGGGAAAGCGCGGGAGGACGAGTCGGCTCCCCCACATGCGCCAGGACACGGCGAATCTCCACCGGATCCGTGATGAAGGCCACCAGGCGCATGGCATGGCCGCAGCGAGGGCAGAGTAGGGGCAGAACGTCGTAGATTCGAGCCAGGAGCATCGCCCAGCGATAGCGCTCGGGCTTGCTTGGAGCCTCCGGCTCCGCGGAATCATCATCCGGAGACATCGCCGCCTCCGCATCACGAAGGTGCATCGCAAGGGCGCCAGAGGGGCCCGCCGTGGCGATCACCGCCTGTCTCAAGGCAGCATGCGGCGCAAGGACACCGTAGTAGCGCACGCGGTGCTGCCTGGGAGGAGGGATCAAGGCCGCCAGGCGATCCAGTAATTCCAGAGGCTTCAAGGTGATGCAGCGGCGGCCATCGGCCAGGGGCTTGCGAAGCCGGTAGGTCAGAAGGGCCTTGCCCAATGACTCCAGCCGGGCACTGTTGAAGCTGGGCCGAGCGCAGTAGCGGGCCAGGCCCTCAAGGCCGCCGCGATCCCAGGCGGCAAGGCGAACGGAGCCGTCCAAAGAAAAGCCGCCGCTGTGGCGCCAGGAGAGCATTTCGGCCGCGCTCCCTTCATCCAGGTAATCGTGGCGGACCAGCCAGCGCAGAACACGATGGCGCACCTGGCTCTGCACGCGGGCAAGGGGCACTCGTGGGGCGGCATCCTGGCCATGCACTACGGCATTCGCCACCCGGATCGACTGCGCTCGCTCATCCTCTGTTCGACGACCGCGTCCGTGTCGGCCTTCGGCGAGATGCGCGAGACCTACGAGGCCGCCCGTGCTCCGGGAGAGGCCGAGGCCCTGGGCGAGATGTACTCGTCGGAAGCGCTCCAGAACGGAGACCCGAAGGCGTACGAGGAGTTCTGGCGCCTCTACTTCCGGCCGTACTTCGCCGATCCTTCGCTCGCGGACGGGCTGGACCTGCTCTTCACTCCCAACACGATCCGGAACAGCAGCCTCGTTGCCGGGGGTGTCCTCGGATCCATCGGCGAGTTCGACCTGCACGAGGACCTGGAGGCCATCACTTGCCCCACCCTCGTCCTCCACGGCGATGCCGATCCGATGCCGCTGAGGTACGCGGAGCAGATCCGCGACAGCATCGCCGGAGCGGAACTCGTGGTCGCGCCCGACGTCGGGCACTGGCTGTTCGTCGATGGCACGGAGCTGTTCCGTTCGAGCATTCTCGGCTTCCTGGCGGGAATCGGGGCGCCGATCATGGACGAGAACCCCGACAAGCGATGACACTGGTCCAGGGCGAGAATCTCTACAAGCGCTGACGCCGGGACGGGGTGCGCCGTCGTCAGCGGTCGTACCGATCTCCGCGAAAGGCGTCGGTCTGCGTCGGTCGCTGCCACTGGAGGTAGACGGCCCCCGGCCGCCCTCCATCGTCCGTGAGCAGGAACCCCGCTCGCTCGGGCTCGGCCGCGAGAGCGGCTTCCAGCACCGGGTCCCGGCCGCCGGCGTAGTCTGCGTACCGCATGCCCACGGGGATATCCGGCGCGATGAAGCAGCGATGGTCGAGCGGATCCGAGTTCTGCTCGAGGACCGTGGACACGCGAAAGACGATGTCCGTGCCCGGCAATGCGTTGGGAGCGTGATTGCCCAGTGGTCCGTTGTAGAAGTTCGGGTGGGCGCCGCCCCCCTCTCCCACGAAGATCGCCTGGGTTTCCACGTCGAGTTTCGCCGCGATCGTGACGCCGGCCGACTGGGTGATCCGGCTCGTCAGGACGTACAGGTGGCCCGGTCGGTTGATCTTGGGGGAGGACACGATGGCGTGGGTGAGTTCGTGCGCCATGTAGGCCCAGCCTCCTTCGTTGTGGCGCAGGTCGACCACGAGTCGCTGGACGTCGTCGCGCTCGTGGATCGTGCGAAAGGCGCGATCGAGGAACTCCCGCCACGGGAGTCCGTGATTCCGCGGGATGTTGAACTGCAGAAACGCCGCGTCACTTCCTTCGATCACTTCCATCCAGTAGCGCTCGTTCTTCCGCGCCAACCACCGGGGTGGGGGGCCAGCCCCTTCGTGTCCCTGGATCCATCCCTCCGGCGCGTCGAAACCGATCGACGTTCCGAGCGCGCCGAGATACCCGTCGGTCTCGGTCGCTGCAAGGGTGAGCGTCTGCCGCGAGCCGTTGGCGAGGTCGAACGTCCAGGTAACCTCGACATCGGAGTCGCCGAGTCCCAGCGCTCGCAGGTAGTCCGGGAACTGCAAGTGGATCTGCGCCATGTACCGCGACATGAACTCGTTCTCCGTGGACATCATGTTCACCACGGTGCTCCAGGCTTCGTCGATCGGGATGTCGTGGATCGCGGTCACTCGCGCACCCACCAGGTAGGCCTGATCGGGGGCGGCGGCGCACACGAACAGGCCGTCCTCGAAGTGCCAGAAGCGCAGCGGGAGCGAGTGATTCAGGATGGAGGACCCTCGCCGCGGGTACGCGGACGTGTGGACATCGGCCACGAGCCCGGCGAGTTCCCGGACCTCCGCGTAGTAGCCGACGGCGGAGAGCGTGTCGGCTCGGGCGATTGCGTCCGCCGCGCGACGCTCCCACTCCGCGGGGGATGCGTGGCGATACGGATTCGGATGACGTTCGCGAATCGTGTCGACGAGGATCCGGATGCCCTCGCGCATCTCGGCGGGCGTCGGCTCGGACCGATCGAATCCGGTGTAGCCGGGACCGAAGACAGTGCGGAGCAGCCGATCGAAGCGGGGCGTGCCTCGCAGGTTGTCCAGGTCGGTGTCGGTCAGAACCGCTTCCGTATTTGGGAATCCGGCGTCGAGCGCCTTCCCGAGCGCATCGAAGGCGTCGTCCAGGTTGCCGGTGAGGCTCTCCGCGCAGGCCAGGTTATACAAGGCGTACGCCCGGCTCTTCCGGAAACGAATCGTCTTTCGATAGATCGCGGCGGCCTCCGAATACCGGCCCAGGTAATGATGGCTGATCCCGAGTCCGAACATCGACTCGCCATCCTCCGGATCGAGGGTGGTTGCTCGCTCGTAGGCCTCGATCGCGGCCGTGTAGTCGGCGGCGTCGTACAGAGAGTCGCCGAGGGCGGCGGCACTCCTTGCCTCTGCCCGGATGTCGGCATCCGGGAACCCCCCATCCCCGCCGGTCGCGCTTCCGGGGCCGGCCCCGCCGAGAAGCAGGCACAACGAAACGGCGACCGGAAGAAGGGCGGGGCGGATGGCGCTCATGGGTGTCTCCTACGAATCGAGGTTCGGGTGGTCGGGTTGAAAGGTAGGACGTCAGGGATAGGTGTTTCAAAGGCCCTTTCCTTCGCCCGTGTATGGATTTGCCTTCGCGAGGGAAATCCTTGTCGATACTCAGAATATCAGCGAGGCTTATGAGCGTCAAGATCGTGGGCGCTTTCCCGCCGCGACTGTGAACGCCCTTGTCAGCGCCCAAGAGCTCCGGCGATCCGAGGGCCGCGCTCCGGTCCGGCCAGGCACCGAGG
>JAAELW010000147.1 GCA_024226235.1 bacterium | reverse complement strand
TCGTTCTTGCCGCCCGTGGGCGCCGACGCGTCTGGCATGCGTTCGCCGATCGATGTGCCCACCGAGCTCGGGCCCTATGGCTTCGCGGGCGAAGCCGATTTTTTCGAATCCCTGATCCTCACGCTCGAGTTCTATTTCGGCGATCACCAGGCCCTGGTTCTCACCGTGAAACTCGTCGATTTCCCAGACTAAATCGTCGATCGCAATCTTGCGCCGAGTCTTGTCGATAATGGGGCGCTCGCAAAGGGTCTCGAGCATTTCGCGCGTATCCTCTGGTGGAATGTCGTACTCGTATTCTGCGCGAGAGACCCCTTGCGTGATGCCCTTGATGGTGAGCACACCGCGATCCGCTCCCTCGATGAGTCGCACTCGGACGACGCGCTCCTTGGCGCTGTTCAAATAGCCCTGGCGATACCGTTCACCCGTGCCCAGGTCACGCCACGCGGTCCCCTTTACCAAATACTTTCGCTCGATCTCGCGGCCCATGATTCCCCCTTATACACACTGATGATCTCACCGTTTCGATCCGCAGCGTCCCACCTCGTCGTCGTTCACAACCCACTCCGATTCGGGCTTCTTGAACTGCCGGCGCCGACCCGTCTTCGGGTCTCGCCGCGTCTCCGTCTTGTTCCAAACCCAGTGGCCGACGTACTTCGCATTGCCCAGGATGCGGCTCACCGTCGACGGCGCCCAAGCCTTGGACACCCTTCGTCGGCACGGCACGCCCTCCGTCGAGGCTCAGGCTGACGATGTCGCCGCCTTGGGACACGTGCTCCCAGACCTTGAGCCGCACGCTCGAGGACTGGCACGTCACCTCGCGCAGGGTGCGCCCTGGGGGGCGCATTGCGCCCCACCCGCCTGCGTCCTTCCGGGCGCACCTGGCGCCCACATCGCCGAAGATCCACTCCCGCCTCATCGGCCGCATCCTTGCGCCAGGTGTGGCCCATGGCCTACCGGCCCCGCGATCCGACGACCGGCGTGCTGCACCAGCTGCTCGCCAAGCACTGGGAGCACTTCCAGCGCGTCTATGACAAGCGCTTCCGCAGCCGCTTCGGGCCACTGCGGCCCGGCCTTGCACGAGCCGTAGAGCGCTTCGTGCTCTGTGGGGATCCCCGAGAGGGCTTCGCGCGGCTCAGGTGCGATGCCTGTGCCTTCGAGCGGCTAGTGCCGTTCTCTTGCAAAATCCGAAATCTCTGCCCCTCGTGCACTGAGCGCAAGCTGCTCGACTGGGCCCATTGGCTCACGCGCGAGGTCCTCGAGCCCGTACCCCACCGCCAGGTGGTCCTCAGCGTGCCCAAAATGCTGCGTCCCATGCTCTCGTCAGACCCGAAGCTCTTCGGGGAGCTCGGCGCAGTGCTCCACCGCATGATCCGAGCGCTCTACGCCGAACTCTCGGGCCAGCCCGAGGCCGTTCCCGCCGTTGTGGTGTGCCTCGCCACGCACGGCAATTTGCTGGGCCAACACCCGCATATTCATGCCCTGGTTTCCGAGGGCTGCTTCAGTCCCGATGGCACCTTTCACCCCGTCCCCCCGGTGCCTGCCGACGTGCTCAGCGAGCTGGCACGCAGCACCATCCTGTCGTGGCTCGTCGCCAAGGGACGTATCGACGACGCACTCGCACAGAAGATAGCCCGCTGGCGCCATCATGGTGGGTTCAGTGTCCACAACGCCGTCCTCGGGAGCGCCGAGGAGATCACGGGAGGGCCCAACACCGATCCCGCAGATGAGCGCCCGGCCGAACCGCTCATCCGATATCTGGGCCGTGGGCCGTACGCCGAGAGCAAGGCGCGCCTCTCAGACGACCAGACCACCTTCATCTACACCGCCAAGATGAACCCCATGATCGGGCGAAACTACGAAATGCTCGATCCTCTCGAAGCGCTCGCAAGAATCCTGAGCGTCGTGCCCCCAAAGGGCTGGCACAGCGTGCGCTACTTCGGATGGTATTCGAGCCGCTCACGCGGCGAGCGCCACAAGCGTGGGCAGTTCGGCAAGGAGCGCAAGGAGCCCCCGCGCCCCGCGTCCCTCGCCAGGCAAGCCTGGGCCAAGCTCATCGCCAAGATCTGGAAGCAGGATCCTTCCGTCTGCGAACGATGCGGATCCCAGATGCGCGTCATCGCTTTCATTCAAGAGCCTGAGACCGTTCGGAAGATCTTGCAGCACGTCGGCCTATGGCGTGACCCGGCGCCTAGCACGACAGCTGCCCGCGCACCGCCCGAGACAGAGATCTGCCGACTCGACCAGGACGGAATG
>JAAELW010000146.1 GCA_024226235.1 bacterium | reverse complement strand
TTTACACGAGGTTGCCATGGGTACCATCCGTAGGCCATCGGCCGTTCCCGAAGGTGGAACCTGGACCTTCAGCAGCGGCATCCACGGAGTGGTGCTCGGTCCGCCGAAGGCTGACACGGTTGACTCGTCGACGAGCACTCTGCTCACCGATGCGGTGATCGGCACCTACGACGTCGAGCGGGCTGTCAAGGGCCACCCGGACCCGGGGGAAAAACGACGGGATCGGGAGAAGGCCCAGATTGCCATCGGCCCCGGCCACTCAAGTGCGAGCGGATCCCTGACCGGCTTCGTGCTCGAGCCGGAGGACTTCGAGGCGCTCGAAGAGCTTGACTCGGCTGAGCCGGAGCAGGCCGAGACGCTGCTGATCTTCGTCGACTCTAGCTTTGGCATCGGCCAGCTGCGCGGCCTGGTGGTGGATTCAGACGATCGCCGCGAGGCTGAGTCGGAACCGCCAATGTCGCTCGAGGAGTTCCTTCTGGATCACGGAGGCAAGGGCGACGCACCAGAGGTGCTGGGGGGAGGGGATCCGCTCAAGGGACTCAACGTGGCGCGACCCCGGCCCGATCCGAAACCTCCCTGCCAACCAGTTAAGAGCAAGGGGCAGCGCGGGCACACCTTCGAATGTCCGGGCTTCTCCGAGGTCACGAATCCGAGTGGAGATGATGCGGGAGAGACCGGTACTGAGGACCGGGAGACCGATGCGGGTGACGCCGCTATCATTCCAGTGCGCATTACCTACACCGACAAGTACGGACGCGTCGTCGTTGACGGTGAGCAGGAGGTCGTGTCTCGCCCGCCGTGGAGCGCCGGCTCAACTACGGCCGCAGGCGAAGACGTCGACCCAAGCATCGAGTCTGGCACTGCCATGGCTTTCGCCGGCCAACCGGCGTGCGTGTGCGGGCGCTTTCCCCAGCCTCGCCACTGGCAGGGGGTTCGACTCGACGATCAGCCACTCGAGCTCATTTCGGCATCATCTCGGGTAGTGAGCTTTACCCTTCCTGCCGGCATCGCTCCTGGGGAGCACGTCGCCGGAGGGTTGCCGGCGGTCGGATTCACGCAGGACGACCGGTGGCACATCACCGCCCTGCAGCTTCGAGGATCGCTCGACCAAGAGCAGCTTCGTCGTGGCGGTTCGACGAGCCTGACGCTCGACGTCCTGGGCACCGGCCAGTCTCTCGACATCCGTCTGCGCAACGCGACGCCAGGAGTTGTCTCCCTCGAGGGCGGTGACGAGCAGGTGGCGAAGTCCTCGGGCGGTGAGCCGAACCGCATCGAGCGTACGATCAACGCTCGCGGGCCGGGTGGCTTCAACATCGAGTGGGCCCTCGATACCGAGACCTGTCCGTGCTCGAGGCCTGCCGGGCTCCTCGCGCGTGAGCTCTGGATCTGCTACACGAGCAGCGACGTGACACCGAAGGACACGCCAGGGTGTTTTGCGCTCAAGTGCAGCGACGATTGCACATGTGACGATCTGACAGCGCTGGAAGACACTCAGACATGCTCGGTCGCTCCGAGTCCCTATCAGGCTATGCGTTGATGGATCGTTCCGAGGGTACGTCGCTCGGAATCCGAGTAGCGGGCCTTCTAGTCGCAAAGGAAGGAAAGCTCGTGGCGGTAAAGAATCCGGGAATGTACCTTCTTCTCGTTGTTTGTTTCCAGCTTCTAGCCCTCCCGGCGGCGGGGACCACGTATTTCGTGCGCATCGACGGCGGAGATCCGGTCCGCTGCACCGGCACCACTGACGCTCCGGACCCCGGGTCGGGAAGCGGGATGGCATGCGCCTGGGACCATCCGTTCCGTGCCTTGCCGCCGACGGGCGCTCCTCGACTCGCCGGCGGCGATACTCTGGTGGTCGGTCCGGGCGCCTATCGCATGGGCCTTGGTGCGCCGGGGGACGACGGCTGTTACCCCGAGGGGTCGTTCGACTGCCACATGCAGCCGCTGCCGGACGGGCTTGACGCGGCCCACCCCACCAGGATCCTGGGCGCGGGGTGGGATGAGGG
>JAAELW010000145.1 GCA_024226235.1 bacterium | reverse complement strand
CCTGGCGCCTTGTGCCAGCGGAAGGGATCAGGTGGTGCCGGGGGCGCGCCTCGAAGCCAACACCGCTTCTGCGAGTGACGGCCCTCGGAAAGCTGCTTGCGGGATCGATCGCACACTGACTTGTCGGTCACCTGGCGCCGAAATCCGCCCAACGGCGTCGATTGCAGCGCCGGAAGGTTCGCCCCGTGCCGGTACCGAGGTCGCCCCCAGTACATCGCAGGAAGCGCGGACAGCGCAAGCCCCCGGCCCTGCCCAGCAAGAGGCACAACGCTCGGCTCCCTCCGCCCGCCCGCGACGGCTGCCCTGGGCGGACCTTTTGAAGCGAGTATTTGGAGTCGAGGCCCTACGATGCGAATGCGGCCACCCGATGCGGGTGATCGCTGCGATCACCGAGCCCGTTGTCGCACGGCGCATCCTCGAGTGCATGAGCCTCCCGCCCAGGGCACCGCCTCTCGAACCGGCGCGCACGTCCGGCATTGCAGCAGACCTTTGGCCCGAAGAGACGGGAGCCGAAGGTTTTGATCAGTCACCACTCGATGACTGGGCTCCTGGTAGCTGACTGTCGAGACGGACGAGTCCCACTCCAAGTGATCCAGCCAGCGTTCAGCCAGGCCCCGAATGGAGCGCTGCGCGTGCGATCAGGCTCATGGGCAAACCCGGGGAATCCCATGGGCAGAGCAAGTCCGCAGGGCCTTGAAATCACCCCGGATCGGGCCTGATCGCTCCCGAATTCGGGCGCTTTGCCATCCCTCTACATGGCCGGACAGAGGAAAACCCCTCTTGGTTTACCTATGCGCGTGCTCTCTTCGGTGTTCCTGGAGAGTAGCTACCGACGCCAGATCCTCGCGCCTTT
>JAAELW010000144.1 GCA_024226235.1 bacterium | reverse complement strand
GCTTTGTGCTCGGCCAGCAGGCGCAGCAGCTCCGGGCCCAGGGCGTCGTCGCCGCGACTCGGATTCCCGTATCCGATGACAACCAACCGATTGAAGTCTGACAACGTTTCTCTCCTGAGTCACGGGCTCTGGCGAACGGGTTGCGAACGGACGGCCCCGGCCGGTCCACGCACCGCCCCCGGCCTCATTGGTAAGCTGAAGAGCCTGTTCCGATCTCACCGGAAAAGCTCTTCACCATGGAGTCCACCACCTCGCCCCGATCATCCACCAATTCGAGGGCGAGCGGCATCTTGCCCAACGCATGGGTCGCGCAGGAAAGACACGGGTCGTAGGCGCGCACCGCCACCTCGATATGGTTGAGCAGCGGCTCGGTCAGCTTTCTGCCATCGAGGTGCTTGCGCGCCACGTCGCGAATGGCCTCGTTCATGGCTTGGTTGTTGCTCGTCGTCGAAACGATCAGATTGGCTTTCTCGACGATCCCTTGTTCGTTGGTTTGGTAGTGGTGGAACAGCGTGCCGCGCGGAGCCTCGATCACCCCGATGCCCTCCAGCGTGCGCTGCCCGCTGGTCACCAGGTCGGCGCCCGTGATGTGCTCGTCGAGCAGCAGTTCCTTGATGCCTTCGGCGGCGTGCAGCACCTCGATCATGCGCGCGCAGTGGTAGCGCAGCGAGGGCTGCACCGGACCACCGTCGCCCTGGGCCATGAACTCCCGGCGCGCGGCTTCGGCCCGCTCGGTGGGGATGAAGTCGCAGTTGTTGACCCGTGCCAGAGGTCCGACGCGATACCAGCCCGCCTGCTCCCCCAACGAGACGATGAAGGGGAACTTCATGTAGCTCCAGGACTTCACCCGCTCGTGAATGTAATCACCGTAGTTCCGATAGTCGAGGTGGTCGAAGATGATCTCGCCATGCTCGTCAGTGGTGCGCAGGCCACCGTGGTAGAGCTCCAGCGCCCCGTCCTGGCGAACCAGGCTCATCATGCTGCTGCGGATTGCCGCGAAATCCTCGTGCTGGTCGCGGTTGGCCTCGTAGATCCGCATGCTCAGCCGCACCGCGTCCTGCCCCCAGGCGATCATCCGATCGACGTCGGCCAGCAGGTGGTCGCGCTCGGCCCGGGACAAGGCTTTGTTCACGCCGCCAGGCACCACGCCGGTTCCGTGCACCCGCTTGCCGGTGATGGCACAGATGACCTCCTGGCCGAACTTGCGCAGCCCGACCCCCTTCCTGGCGATCTCCGGATGATCGGAAATCACACCGACAATGTTTCGCTGCGCCGCCGCGCCATCGAAACCGAACAGCAGGTCGGGCGAGGCGAGGTGGAAAAAGTGGACCGCGTGCGACTGCAGCACCTGCCCGAAGTGCAGCAGACGGCGGATCTTCTCGGCCGTCGGCGTCAATTCCTTGGCACCCACCAGCATGTCCACGGCCTTGCCGGCGGCCAGGGCGTGGCTGACCGGACAGATGCCACACAGGCGTTGCACCACTGACGGCACTTCCCAGTACGGGCGGTCTTGGATGAATTTCTCGAAGCCGCGAAATTCGACGATGTGCAGTCGCACCTGCTGGACGCGGTCCTCCTGGTCGAGCAGCAGTGTCACCTTGCCGTGACCCTCCACTCGGGTCAGCGGGTTGATGGCGACGCGCTTCGTTGTT
>JAAELW010000143.1 GCA_024226235.1 bacterium | reverse complement strand
CGTGAACCTTCGCGACCTCGCGGAGCTGGGCGATGGAGCCACCGTGGATGTGGAACTGCTGGTGCGCAAGGGGCTCGCCTCGGGCAAGGCACCGGTGAAGCTCCTCGGTGAGGGCGATGCGCCCTCCAAGATCACGATCAAGGTCCAGCGGGCCAGTGCCTCGGCCCGAGAGAAGGTCGAAGCCGCGGGTGGAAGTGTGGAGATCGTCGGTTGATCGGAGGCATTCAGAACATCGGACGGATCACGGAACTTCGGAACCGGATCCTGTTCACGCTCGGCATGCTCGCGGTGTACCGGGTGGGAGCGAAGATCGCGACGCCGGGAATCAACCCGGAGGTGATCAAGCAGTTCTTCGATACCCAGGTGTCGGGGACGGCCTTCGCCCTGTTCAACGTCTTCTCTGGGGGTGCGCTCGAGCAGCTCTCGATCTTTGCGCTCGGCATCATGCCCTACATCAGCGCATCGATCATCATGCAGCTCCTGACCGTGGTGATTCCGTCGCTCGAGGCCCTCAAGAAGGAGGGGGAGAGCGGAAATCGGAAGATCAGCCAGTACACGCGGTACGGCACGGTCGTCCTCTCGATCTTCCAGAGCCTGCTGATCGCATCCGCGCTCGAGAGTGGCCAGTTCGGTTCGGGAGCCGTTCTCGAACCCGGCCTGCAATTCAAATTGATGGCGATGATCACTCTCACCACAGGGACCGCCTTCATCATGTGGCTTGGTGAGCAGATCACGGAGCGGGGCATCGGCAACGGCATCTCCCTGGTGATCTTTTCGGGAATCATCGTCGGAATCCCCGGAGGCCTGGCCCAGCTCTGGCAGCTCGTTCAGACCGACGAGTTTTCACTGCTGCAGGTCATCCTGCTGATTGGTTTCGTCATCGTGCTCACCGGTTTCGTCGTTTTCGTCGAACGCGGCCAGCGACGGATTCCGGTTCAGTACGCAAGGCGGGTCGTTGGGCGGAAGATGACCCAGGGAGGCATGAGCTACTTCCCGCTCCGGGTGAATACGGCCAATGTGATCCCGCCGATTTTTGCGTCCTCGCTGTTGATCTTTCCGACGACGATCACGCAGTTCACGGACAGTGGCTCCGCCATCAACCGCTTCTTCCAGGACTACCTGAACTTCGGTGGCTTCTGGTACAACGCGCTCTACGTCGGGCTGATCGTCTTCTTTGCCTTCTTCTATACGGCCATCATCATCAATCCGGAAGATGTGGCCGACAACCTGAAACGCTCGGGCGGGTCCATCCCCGGAGTCCGGCCAGGCAAGAAGACGGCCGAGTTCATCGATCGCGTCCTCGGACGCATTACGCTGGTCGGTGCTCTCTATGTCGCAGGCATCTGCCTGGTGCCGGTGCTGCTCTCGATCTGGGCGCGGGTGCCGTTCTACTTCGGCGGAACCGCGCTCTTGATCGTGGTCGGTGTGAGCATGGACCTGATGGCCCAGATCGAGGCCCATCTGGTCTCGCGTCAGTACGAGGGCTTCGTTCAGGGGGCGCGCATGCGCGGGAGGCTCGGGCAATGACGGCGCGCCGCTTGCTGCTGCTCGGCCCGCCGGGTGCCGGGAAAGGGACCCAGGCCATACGACTGGCGAACCAGCTCGGGATTCCCCAGATTTCGACTGGAGACATGTTGCGTGCGGCCGTGGCCGCGGGCTCCGAGATCGGGAAGACGGCGCAGGCGCATATGGACGCTGGCGAACTCGTGCCCGACCATGTCGTGATCGGTGTGGCGGAGGAGCGACTCGGTCAGTCGGATGCGACAGACGGGTTCATCCTCGATGGCTTTCCGCGGACGCGAGCCCAGGCCGAGGCCTTGGATGGGCTGCTTCCCAAGCTGGGTTGCAAGCTCGAATGTTGCATTGCGCTGACGGTCGATCCGGAGGAACTGGTGGCTCGGCTCCTCAAGCGGGCTGAGATCGAGGGACGTGCCGACGACAACGAGAAAGCCATTCGGACACGAATGGCCGTATACGAAGAGAAAACCGAACCGTTGATCGACCACTATCGTGCGAAGAGCATTCTCGCGCTGGTGGATGGTCTCGGTGAAGTCGACGAGGTGGCAGTGAGAATCACTGCTGCCCTTGGATAGGAGCCGATGTGAAAGTTCGGGCATCTGTCAAGAAGATGTGTGAGAAGTGCCGGATCATCCGGAGACGCGGCGTCGTCCGAGTCATTTGTGACAATCCGAAGCACAAGCAGCGACAGGGGTAGGGCATGGCACGAATCGCAGGCGTGGACCTTCCGCGCAACAAGCAGATTGGTATCTCACTCACCTACATCTTCGGCATCGGCCGTAGTCTGGCAGCAGATATCTGCGAGAAGGCCGAGGTGAATACGAGTACGAAGACCGATCATCTCGGTGAAGGCGAGGTGATCAAACTTCGCGAGATCATCGAGCGGGACTACCAGGTAGAGGGCGATCTCCGACGGGAGGTCTCCCAGAACATCAAGCTGCTGATGGATATCGGCTGCTACCGAGGCTTGCGCCATCGCCGGGGGCTTCCCGTGCGTGGCCAGAGGACCCATACCAACGCGCGTACCCGCAAGGGCCCGCGCAAGACAGTGGCGGGGAAGAAGAAGACCCCGACCAAGAAGTAGGATCATGGTGAAGAAGGGCTCGAAGAAGAAGGTCAAGAAGAACATCGCGACGGGTGTGGCTCATATCCAGTCGACGTTCAACAACACGATCATTACGATCACCGATCCGAGTGGTGGGACCCTGGCGTGGGGAAGCGCAGGGCAGCACTACAAGGGGTCGCGGAAGTCGACACCCTTTGCGGCCCAGGTGGCTGCCGAGGATTGTGCCAAGCGTGCCATGGAGCATGGGGTCCGTACCCTTTCGGTATATGTGAAGGGGCCCGGTGCGGGCCGGGAGTCCGCGCTTCGGGCCCTTCAGGCTGCCGGAATTCGCGTCAGCATGATTCGCGACGTCACTCCGGTTCCCCACAATGGTTGCCGGCCGCCCAAGCGGCGAAGGGTCTAGGAGACGCCATGGCAAGGTATCGAGGTTCAGTGTGCAGGCAGTGTCGCCGCGAGGGGACGAAGCTCTTCTTGAAGGGCGATCGCTGCTATAGCGAGCGTTGTTCCGTGGATCGGCGCGCCTATCCGCCCGGTCAGCACGGCCAGGGTCGGCCGCGTTTCTCGGATTATGGTGTCCAGCTTCGCGAGAAGCAGAAGGTGAAGCGGATGTACGGATTGCTCGAGAAGCAGTTCGCGGCAACCGTTCACAAGGCAACCCAGATGAAGGGCAGGGCGGGCGACAATCTGCTCGGGCTGCTGGAGCGCCGCCTGGACAACGTGGTCTTCCGCATGGGCTTCGCCACGTCACGGGCGGAAGCCCGCCAGCTCGTCAAGCACGGCCACTTCCAGGTGAACGGGCGGAAGACGATGACGCCTTCCTTCCTGGTGAGGCCGGGGATGAAGATCGTCCTTCGGGAGAAATCCCATGAGGTCGCCCGGGTCGTCGGCGCCCTCGAGACCCTCGAGAGCCGTGCGGTTCCCGGGTGGCTCGAAATCGAGAAAGAACAATTCACAGGTACGGTCACAGCACTTCCGCAGCGTGAGGACATCACGCTTCCGATCGAAGAACAGCTGATCGTCGAGCTCTACTCTCGCTACTAGCGCGAAGGGGGAACCCAATGCAGCAGGAACTCATTTCACGGAACTGGCGTCAGCTCATTCGGCCGCGGCGGCTCGATACGGGCGACGCCGGCGAGTTGACCTACAACCGCTTCTCATGTGAGCCCCTCGAACGAGGCTTCGGACAGACGCTCGGCAATTCGTTGCGTCGCGTCATGCTGTCTTCGCTCCAGGGTGCGGCCATCACCTCCGTACGGATCACGGATGTCCTCCACGAGTTCTCGACGATTCCGGGCGTTGCCGAAGACGTGACGGACATCATCCTGAACCTGAAGGAGGTCCGGCTGCGGATGCACGCGGATGGGACCAAGACCCTGCGGATCCGCAAGAGTGGTGCAGGCGTGCTGCTCGCGGGAGAGCTGGAGTCGGTCGACCAGACCGTCGAGATCATGAATCCGGATCAGAAGATCTGCACGCTTACCGGTGAAGCCGATCTCGAAATGGAGTGCACGGTGGAGCTCGGCAAGGGCTACCGACGAGCCGAGAGGAACAAGCAGGAGGATATGCCGATCGGGACGATACCGATCGATTCGATCTTCTCGCCGGTTCGAAAGGTGAACTACTCGGTCACTCCTGCCCGGGTCGGTCGCGAAACGGATTTCGACCGCCTGAACCTGGAGGTCTGGACCGACGGCTCACTCGAGCCCGCTGATGCAGTGGCCTACGGCGCAAAGATCTTGAAGGACCAGTTGGCGATCTTCATCAACTTCGAGGAGCCCGAGGAAGCGACCGTTTCCACGGTAGACGAGCCCGAGCCGCTGAATCCGAATCTGTTCCGGTCGGTGGACGAGCTCGAGCTTTCGGTTCGCTCGGCGAATTGTCTCCAGAACGCCAACATCCGCTACATCGGTGAGCTGGTGCAGCGCACCGAAGGCGAGATGCTGAAGACGAAGAACTTCGGCCGGAAGTCCCTGAACGAGATCAAGGAGGTTCTTGCCACCATGAGCCTCGAGCTTGGGGGCATCATTCTCGAGAACTTCCCCTCCCGCAAGGAGCTGGATCAGCGGTCGCGAGATCGAGAGGCCTAACCGATGCGGCATCGCAAACGTCATGGAAAGCTCGGGCGCACCAGCGCCCACCGGAAGGCGCTCCTGCGCAACATGGTGACATCGCTTCTCGACCACGAGGTCGTGGAGACGACGGATACCAAGGCCAAGGAGCTCCGGCGCATCGCCGATCGGATGATCACCCTGGGCAAGCGGGGCGATCTGCATGCTCGTCGCCAGGCTCTGTCGGTGATTCGTGACAAGAAGATCACCGCGAAGGTGTTCGACGAGTTGGCGGATCGCTACAAGGCCCGGCCCGGCGGCTATACCCGCGTACTGAAGGTTCGTCAGCGGGTCGGAGATGCCGCGCCGATGTCGCTCGTGGAGCTGGTCGACCGCAGCAGCAGTTGAGCGATAGCCGTGGCAGTACCCATTGAGCGCGCTTCCTGAATGAGTGGCGAGGTGAGAAGCCGCGCAGGGGCACTGCTCGTCGGCCTGGGCATTGCGGTCGGAATCGGCTGGCTGCTCTCGGAGGCGCGGTTCGAGGCCCCGATCGAGCCAGGTCTGCTGGCTCCGACCTTCGCGCTATCCGATCTCGATGGAAGAGCCGTCGAACTCGAGAGTCTGCGAGGCCGGGTCGTGCTCGTGAACTTCTGGGCGACCTGGTGCAAACCCTGCGAGGACGAAATGCCCGCCATGGAGCGCCTCTATCAGGCACTCCAATCGCGGGGCTTCGAGCTGTTGGCCATTTCGGTCGATGAAAGCGATGAGCCCGTTCTCCCGTTCCGTGATCTGCACGGCCTGACCTTTCCCATCCTGATGGACGTGGAGAAGGCCGTCGCTCTCGAGTACCAGAGCTACCGCTACCCCGAGAGCTTCCTGATCGGCCCCGACGGCATCCTGGTCGAACGCTACATCGGACCTCGAGAGTGGGACTCGCCCGCCTATGTGAGCCGGATCGAGCGGTTGCTCGACCAGGGCTAACGCCGAGGGCCTTCCAGCATGCCTGGCTGTTGGGGCTTCCGTCCGGGCATTGGACAGGTATCCTCCCTCCGGGGGAAGAGAGGTGCGACTGAGAACGCGACAGGTCTGGTTTGCGCCGGCGATCCTGGCCGTCGCCTGGGTCTTTGCTTGGCTGGATCCGGAGACCGGGATTCGTCGTTGGCTGAGCCTGAGAGATGATCTGGCCGCCGCGCATGGCCGCATTGCGGGCCTGGAGCAAGGAATCGATGCGCTGGAAACTGAGGCAGGCCGGCTCGAAGCAGACCCCCTCGCCATCGAAGCCGCCATTCGCGAGGATCTTGGGCTCGCGAGGTCCGGGGACACGGTCGTGATCTTGCGCGACCGGGCTGAAGGAACGGTCCTGGGCCAGCCGTAGGCCGGCCTGCGGGCGCCCGGTGCCCGGATGGCTACGGCCGAGGAGACGATGCGGGAGCGATTGGCGGAGCAGATCCAGCTGGCCCTTGGCCGGCTGTTGGTTGCGGCAGGCGACAAGGGCGCCGTGCCGCCGGTGGCTGTGGATCCGCCCCGGCAGAAAGAGCATGGCGACTATGCCTGCAACGGAGCGATGGTTCTGGCCAAGAGGCTGAAACGGCCACCTCGTGAGATTGCGGATGCCCTGATCGAAGAGCTGGGTCGAGCCGGCGGTCTGGTGGCCCGGGCCGAGGTTGCCGGCCCCGGGTTCGTGAACTTCTGGCTGGCAGGAGACCGTTGGCAGGCGCAGTTAGGCGATCTGCTTCGAGCAGGTGCGCGTTTCGGAAGGAGTGATGCCGGCAAGGGTGCCGAGGTGCAAGTCGAATTCGTTTCCGCGAATCCGACCGGCCCGTTGAGCATCGGCCACGGTCGGCAGGCGATCCTGGGAGATTGCATTGCTCGGATGCTCGAGAATGCGGGCTACCGCGTCACGCGGGAGTACTATTTCAACAACGGTGGGCGTCAGATGCGGGTGCTCGGGGACTCGGTTCGCGCTCGGTATCTCGAGCGTCTCGGCCGCGCAGCGCCCCCCGGGCTGGAAGCGCTCGGGGACGAAGACGCGACCTGGCCGGAGCAGATCGATGGCCTGCCGGTGGTGTTCCCTCGCGACGGTTATCAGGGGGAGTACATCGGAGGCATCGCCCAGCAGCTGATCGATTCCGAGGGAGACTCGCTGGTGGATGAACCCGGAGAGGGTCGCTTCCGCGAAGCCGCGGAAGCGATGCTGTTTGCCGAAATCCGCGAGACCATCGAATCCATCGGCATCGATTTCGATGTCTTCTTCAACGAAAACAGTCTCTATGACGATGGCAAGATCGAGGAAACTCTCGGCGCATTGCGCGAGACCGGGAAGGTCTATGAAGAAGAGGGCGCCGTCTGGTTCCGCTTCTCCGAACTTGGGTTGGACCGTGACCGGGTGCTCGTGAAGAGCAGTGGCGAGCCCACCTATCTCCTGCCCGATATCGCCTACCACACGGAAAAGTTCAGCCGTGGTTTCGAGACGGTCATCAATGTCCAGGGTGCCGATCATAAGGACCAGGGCCCATTCGTGCGGGCGGCGATCCAGGCATTGGGGCACGACTCGGAGCAGATCGAGTTCGTCTTTCATGAATTCGTGACGCTCTCGCGCGCGGGAACGAAGGTCAAGCAATCCACCCGCAAGGCGACCTTCATTACGGTGGATGAGTTGCTTGCGGACGTGGGCAGGGACGTGTTCCGGTTGTTCATGGTCCAGCGCCGCCCCGAGAGCCATCTCGATTTCGATGTCGATCTGGCCGAGGAAGAAGACTGGACCAAGAATCCGGCCTACTACCTTCAGTACGCGCACGCCCGAACCCATGGTATCGAGCGCCAGGCGCAGGCCCGCGGCGTGGCCATGCCCACCGCGGACGACGTCGACACCAGCAGACTCGCGTTGCCGGAAGAGATCGACCTGATCAAGAAGCTGGGTGAGTTTCCCGAGGTTGCGCTTCGAGCGGCCGAGACCCGCGCGCCCCATCACGTTGCCTACTATCTTCGTGAAGTCGCAGGACTCTGGAGCCCCTACGTGCAGGACAAGAACCGTCACGCCATTCTCAGCGAGGATGCCAGCCTGACGGCTGCCCGGCTCGGTCTCACCCTAGGCGTACGCATCGTGCTTGCGCGGGGGCTCGGACTTCTCGGCATGAGTGCCCCGGAGCGGATGTGAGCGAAGGCGAGCGACGGCGGAAGCAGCGCGAGGGGCCCGGCTGGTTCGCCACCTTGGGGGGGGCGGCCGTACTGATCGTGCTGGGCTTCGGGGTGGGTCTGGTTGCCGGGGCTGCCTGGGACGAGCCGGAGTTGGTGATCGATCACTTCAGCGGCCGAACCACCTCGGTTCCAGTGGAAGATCTCAGTGAGCCGCCGCTAGATACACAGCCCGAGCCCGGATCCATGGGCACGCGGGCGCAACCTGCATCCATGGACGCGCAGGCATCGGCCGCGGACACTCAGGCATCGCCTGCGCCGCTCGGAAGTGGCGTCGAGCGGCCCATTCGCTCCGCTCGCCCTCAGGTCGCGGCCCCGTCCCCTCGCGCGGGCCGGCACGCTATTCAGGTTGGGGCCTTTGGCGAGCGCGAGGCGGCAGACAGCCTGGCGCGGGAGCTCGGAGTCGCGGGCTATGAGGTCTACGTTGTCGAGGACACGGGTGGCTCGGCCCGCTTCAAGGTTCGCGTGGGACCGGTAGCCGAGCGCGCAGAGGCCGATCGGTTGGCAGCGCGCTTGAAGAAGAACCACCGCCTGCCCACATGGGTGTTGACCCGAGATCCACGATGACGATCGGCAGTTGGTTCGTGACCGGTTCCGAAGGGCAGCTCGGATCCGCGCTACGGGGGCAGCTCGAAGCTCGGGGTGATGCCTTCCACGGTCGGGATCTGGAGCTCGACGTGACGGATACTGCCGCCGTCGAGGCCGAACTCGCGAGCTTGGCCGATGGACCACCTGCGGTGCTGGTCAACGCCGCTGCTCTTACGCATGTGGACCGCTGCGAGCAGGAGCCCGATCTGGCCAGGCGGGTGAATGCATTGGCACCGGCAGGGCTCGCTCGCCTGTGCAGGCGTCTGGGGATCCGTTTCGTTCACGTCTCGACCGACTACGTGTTCGATGGCGAGGCGGTGTCTCCGATCGCGGAGGACGTGAGCCCGGCGCCGCGCAGTATGTACGGCGAATCCAAGTGGGAGGGCGAGAAGCTCGTCCTGGCGGCGGACCCGGAAGCGCTGATCGTGCGCACCAGCTGGGTGTTCGGGCGGGGCCGGAACTTCGTGGTTGCAGTGCTCGGCCAGGCGGAGCGAGTGGCTCCCGAAGGCGGATCTCTCCGGGTGGTGGATGACCAGCGAGGCCGTCCGACCTGGGCGGAGGACCTCGCGACTGCGATTCTCTTCCTCGTCGATGCGGATCGGCACGGCATATTCCATGTGGCCAACGACGACGAGGCCACCTGGTGGGACGTGGCCCGAGAAGCTCTCGACCTGCGCGGCTTCGGTAGCGTCCCGATCGATCGCATCGGCACCGAGACCCTGGCCCTGCCGGCGCCCCGTCCCCGTTACTCAGTGCTCGATTGCGGCAAAGCCCGAACGGCCGGTGTGCCGATGCGGCCCTGGCGGGAGGCCCTGGCCGCCTATCTCGACAGCCCGGACGCTCCCGCCACTCGCAGGAAAGGAAAGGCTCGATGACGAATTTTGGACGGGTCCTGGTCACCGGAGGTGCCGGCTTCATCGGTTCTCATCTTTCGCGGCGTCTGCTCGAGGAGGGTTGTGAGGTCATCGTCTTCGACAACCTCTTGACCGGAAGCATGGCGAACATCTCTGAGTTGTTGGGACATCCGCGCTTCTCGTTCGAGCATTACGACGTGACGAACTACCTCCACGTCGATGGTGCCCTCGACGCCATCATGCACTTCGCTTCGCCGGCCAGTCCAAAGGACTTCGAGCGCCTTCCGATCCAGATCCTGAAGGTGGGATCCCTGGGTACCCACAAGGCCCTGGGCCTGGCCAAGGCCAAGGGAGCCCGCTTCCTGCTGGCGAGTACATCGGAATGCTATGGGGATCCCGCTGTGAGCCCGCAGCCCGAGACCTACTGGGGCAATGTGAACCCTATCGGGATCCGCGGCGTCTACGACGAGGCCAAACGCTTCGCGGAGGCGATGACCATGGCCTACCAGCGCCATCATGGCGTGGATACACGCATCGTTCGCATCTTCAACACGTTCGGTCCGCGCATGCAGCTCGACGACGGTCGAGCGATTCCCAATTTCTTTGCCCAGGCGATCCGGGGAGAGGATGTCACCGTGTACGGGGATGGCAGTCAGACGCGCTCGATCAACTACGTGAGCAACCTGGTCGAGGGCCTGTGGCGGCTGCTCGGCTCCGACTATCCGACACCGGTGAATATCGGTAGCGAGGCCGAGATCTCGATGCAGGGGCTCGCGCAAAAGATCATCGATCTGGTGGGCAGCTCGTCGAAGATCGTCTACCGCGCTCTTCCCCCCGATGACCCCAAGGTGCGTCGGCCGGACATCACGGTTGCCAGGACGGTGCTGGGCTGGGAGCCGGAGGTCAGCCCCGCCGAGGGGCTCGAGCGCACGCGCGACTACTTCGTGGAGGCGCTCAGACAACTCTGATGGACGCCTCCAGGATCCGGAATTTCTGCATCATCGCGCATATCGACCACGGTAAGAGCACTCTGGCGGATCGTCTCCTCGACGCCACCGGAACTCTTGGTGAGCGCGAGCGACGTGACCAGTTCCTCGACAAGATGGAGTTGGAGCAGGAGCGCGGTATCACGATCAAGGCGCAGACCGCGCGTATGTCCTACCAGGCCAAGGACGGTGAGACTTACATCCTCAACTTGATCGATACCCCGGGCCATGTGGATTTTTCCTACGAAGTATCGCGTGCGCTTCAGGCCTGTGAAGGAGCCGTGCTGGTGGTGGATGCGTCGCAGGGGATCGAAGCCCAGACGCTGGCCAACGCCTATCTCGCGATCGAAGCAGATCTGGATCTGATTCCGGTCGTCAACAAGATCGACCTGCCTGCCGCCGATCCTGAGGGTGCGGCGCAGGAAGTCGAGGACGTGATCGGTCTCGATGCCGCGGAGGTGCTCCCCATTTCCGCAAAGGAGGGCGTCGGCGTCGATGAGCTGCTCGAGCGGATCGTGGCGAACGTGCCTCCTCCGCGCGGTGATGTCGAAGCCCCACTGCGCGCACTGATCTTCGATGCCTGGTTCGATTCCTACGTCGGCGTGGCCGCCTTGGTGCGGGTCGTCGATGGTGAGGTCGCAATGGGCAGTCGGATCATGCTCCGATCCCAGGGCAGCGAGCACGACGTCCAGGATCTGCACGTGATCGACCCCCATCCGCGCCGCGTGCAACGGCTTGGTGCGGGGGAAGTGGGAGTGGTGATCTGCGGCATCAAGAGCCTCGATGAGGTCAAGATTGGCGACACGATCGTTCCAGCCCAGCGGCCGTTGCCGGATGCCCTGCCGGGTTTTCGCGAGGTCAAGCCGATGGTCTTCAGCGGGCTCTACCCGGTGGAGGCCGAGGACTATCACTCGCTCAAGGCCGCCCTGGAGAAGCTGCGACTGAATGATTCCTCCTTCCAATACGAGCCCGAGACCAGCGCGGCCCTGGGCTTCGGCTTTCGCTGTGGCTTCCTCGGGTTCCTCCACTGCGAGATCATCCAAGAGCGGCTCGAACGAGAGTACGGCCTGGACTTGATCACCACGGCGCCGACCGTGCGCTATCGCGTCGAGAAGAAGAGCGGCGAGACGATCGAGATCGAGACTCCGGCGGCGCTACCGGACGTCACGGAGATCGTCGCGATCCATGAACCCACCATCCTGGCCACGATCCACGTTCCCCAGGAGTATGTGGGCGCCGTGATCGCATTGTGCCAGGACCGCCGCGGGATTCAGCGGGATATGGCTGTTCACGGGAGTCGGGTCCAGATCCGTTACGAGCTGCCTCTGGCGGAGGTCGTGGCCGACTTCCACGACCGAATCAAGAGCTCGACGCGTGGGTTCGGTTCCTACGACTATGATCTCGTGGGCTACACACCGGCAGCCCTCGTGAAGCTCGACATCCTCGTGAACGGAGATCCTGTCGATGCGTTGTCGCTGATCGTGCACCGCGACAAGGCCCACACCCGGGGTGCGGATCTGGCTCGGAAACTCAAGGAGTTCATTCCCCGTCAGATGTTCGAGGTGGCGATCCAGGCGGCGATCGGCGCGAAGGTGGTTGCCCGCACCACGGTGAAGGCGCTTCGCAAGAACGTCACCGCGAAATGTTATGGCGGAGATATTTCGAGAAAGCGCAAGCTCCTCGAGAAGCAGAAGGCAGGGAAGCGTCGGATGAAGAGAGTCGGCTCGGTCGAGATCCCTCAGGAGGCGTTTCTGGCGGCCCTGAAACTCGGAGACGACTCGTGAACGATCGGACGGGAGCCGACGTAGAGGCCGATGCGAAGCCGACCTTCATGGAGGAGCTGCCGACCCTGGTCGCGGCGGTGGCGGTCGCGCTCCTGATCCGGACCTTCCTGTTCCAGACATTCTATGTCCCTTCGGATTCGATGTTCCCGACGTTGCTCGTCGGCGACCATGTCTTCGTGAACAAGTTCGTCTTCGGTGCCCGCGTCCCCTTCACGGAGCTTCAGCTGCCCGGCTTCCGGGAGCCCGAACGCGGTGAGGTCGTCGTCTTCGATCTCGGTCGTGGTGCGAACGGCGGCATATTTCCGCTGGATCAAGCCAAGGGAGTGCGCACGGATGCCTTCGTGAAACGATTGATCGGCTTGCCCGGCGATCGCATTTCGTTTCGGAACCAACGTCTGACCATCAATGGCGAGCTACTTGCCGTAGAGGACACAGGACGGACATTCACCGACGCGAGAGGACGTGTGTTCGACCTCAAGATCGAGACGCTCGGTAGCTGTCGGCACTTCATCCTCGACGATCCCGCCTGGTCCCACCAGGACGTGACGGAATTCGAGGTGAAGGAAGGCCGCTTCTTCTTCATGGGCGACAACCGGGACAATTCCCATGACGGCCGCCGTTTCGGCACGGTCCGGAAAAAGGAACTCGCCGGCCCTGCCGGCCTGCTCTACTGGTCCTGGAACTGGAACGGTACCTGGCTCGATCTGTTGAACCCGCTCACCTGGATCCGAAACCTGACCTCGGAGACCCGCTGGGGGCGGATGGGTAGTTTCACGGAGTGCTTCGGTCCAGACGAGGAGATGCTGTTTCCACCGGAGAATGCGGCCGGGTAGGGATCGCTGGTCTGTCCCAAGGCCGTCACCGAAACACCGTTTCTTGGCGGCTCGGTGGTGAGTGGGTATCTTCCCGCCGGCTCGAGACCTTTTAACCCCGTCCGGTGAGGCGGGGAAAGGACCGAGGTGGCGAACCACCCCCCCCAGCGCCCGAATCGCTCGGCAGGCCCCCACGGTGGGTCCGAGGGCTCCCTTGAGGGAGTCTCCCCGTTGCCGAAATCGCCGGCGCCCACTCCGCTGGTTTCGCAGGTGGTGCTCGACACGGTCTCGATTGGCCGCGCATTGATGCGCATCGCCCACGAGATCGTCGAGCGCAACGACGACCTGGAGAGCCTCTACCTGGTGGGCGTGCCCAACGGGGGCGTTCCGCTGGCGCGCCGGCTGGCGGAGAACCTCGACCAGGTTGCCGATCTCGAGCCGTTGGTCGGAATCCTGGACACGACCCTGTATCGCGATGATCTGATCTCGAGCGGTAAGCGTCCCAAGCTGCGGGATACGGAGATGCCTTCGGCGGTCGACGATCGGGTGGTGATCCTGGTGGACGATGTGTGCAGTACCGGCCGCACGATCCGGGCTGCGATGGATGCGCTGATGGACTTCGGGCGCCCGCGTGCAGTGCAGGTGGTCGCTCTGGTCGATCGAGGCCATCGAGAGCTGCCGATCAAGATCGACTATGTCGGGAAGAACATCCCCACGCAGCGCGCCGATCTGGTGAAGATGCGGACCGAGGACGGCGTCCAGGGTGAGCCGCTCGACGTGGTGCTGCTGCACCCCGAAACCGCGGCAGGGGGAGCTTCGCGATGATGGAGAACGGCCTGCTCGGGATCCAGGAGCTGGCGCGCGAAGACATCGAGACGATTCTCGAGACCGCCATCCACATGAAGGAGGTGGCGGAGCGGGATGTGAAGAAGGTTCCGACCCTGCGCGGTCGGACCATCATCAACCTCTTCTTCGAGCCTTCGACGCGCACCCGGACGAGCTTCGAGATCGCTGGAAAGCGGCTGTCGGCAGATGTCGTGAATTTCACACCATCGCATTCGAGCCTCTCCAAATCCGAGAGCATCCTGGATACGGCCAAGACCCTCGACGCGATGGATCCCGACGCAGTCGTCGTACGCCACGGAGTGGCCGGCGTACCCAAGCGTATTGCGGACGAGTTGGATGCTCCGGTGATCAATGCTGGCGACGGTGCTCACGAGCATCCGACCCAGGCGCTCCTCGACATGTTGACCGTACTCGAGGAGAAGGATCGATTGGATGGTCTGACCGTGACGATCATCGGCGACATCGCCCACTCGAGGGTGGCCCGCTCGAATATCCATGGTTTCCTGAAGATGGGTGCCGAGGTCCGGGTGGCGGCGCCGCCGACGATGATTCCCGCCGCAGTGGAGACACTTGGCGTAAAGCCCTTCTCCTCCCTCCGCGAGGCCCTGGACGGAGCCGATGTGGTGATGGCGCTGCGCATCCAGCGGGAGCGCCTGGCCGGCGCCTACTTCCCGAGCGTGCGCGAATACGCTGCCACCTTCGGTCTCGACCGGGCAAAGCTCCGCTTCGCGAAGGATGACGCGATCGTGATGCACCCGGGTCCGGTGAACCGGGGTGTCGAGCTGGCCCATGATCTGGCTGACCATCGGCCCAGCGTGATCCTGGATCAGGTGCGCAACGGCGTCGCTCTGCGCATGGCCGTGCTCTACTTGCTGGCCGGTCGACGCCACCGCAGACCCGCGGACGAGGGAGGGAATTCTTGACGATGGGACGGGTGTGGATTCGCGGCGGTCGCGTGATCGACCCTTCTACGGGTCGTGATGAGGTCGCGGACGTTCTTCTGGAGGATGGGCGGGTCGAGGCCGTCGGCCACGACATCTCCGCCTCGGATGCCGAGACCCTGGATGCCGAAGGCTGCTGGGTGACCCCGGGTTTCATCGATCTCCACGCGCATCTTCGGGAACCCGGTCAGGAGTACAAAGAGGACATCGCCTCAGGTGGGCGAGCTGGAGCGGCCGGTGGCTTCACCGGCCTGGCCTGCATGGCAAATACGGATCCGGTGAACGATGACCCGGCGGTGACGGACTACATCCTGGATCGGGCCCGTCAGGATTGTCCGGTTCACGTCTATGCGGTCGCTGCCGCGACGAAGGGCCTGCGGGGCGAGGTGATGACCGAGATGTCCGCACTGGTCGAGGCCGGCGCGGTGGCCTTCAGCGATGACGGCCGAACGATCATGGACAGCGACATGCAGCGGCGGGTCCTCGAGTACTCGCGGCTCGTCAGCAAGCCTGTGATGGTTCATGCGGAAGATCTCACGCTGGTGCGCAAGGGTGTGGTGAACGAAGGAGCAGTTTCGACGCGGCTCGGTCTGCCCGGGAATCCGGCCGTGGCCGAAACGCTGCACGTGGCTCGCGACATCCAACTGGCCGAGTTCACCGGTGCCCATCTCCACGTCGGGCATGTCTCCACGGCTGGCGCAGTCGCGTTGATTCGCGAAGCCCGGGAGCGCGGCGTTCATGTCACCGCGGAGGTGACGCCCCACCATCTGACGCTGACCGACGAGGCGACGCTCGGCTACGACACCAACACCAAGATGTCACCGCCGCTTCGCAGTGCGGCCGACGTGGATGGCTGCGCCGAGGGGTTGGCTGACGGCACGCTCGATGCGATCGCCACGGACCACGCGCCGCATGCGGTGTACGAGAAGGAGGTCGAGTTCACGGAGGCGCCTCCCGGAGTGTTGGGGTTCGAGACGGCCTATCCGACAGTGATGGAATTGGTGCGCAAGAACCGGATCTCGCCGATGGGCCTGATCGCGTCGCTCACCTCGAACCCCGCGCAGGTCTTCGATCTACCCGGCGGGCGGCTGACCCGCGGTTCGGCTGGAGATGTGGCGGTGCTCGACCCGGAGCGCAAGTGGATCTATGACCCCGCCAAGGGCTACTCGAAGAGCCGCAACTCTCCGTGGGCAGGCCAGGAAATGATCGGGCGGCCCGTTGCCACCTTTGTGGACGGCGCGCTCGTCTACCATGTCGATCGAGGAGTGATTTTCCCGTGACCGCACCCACGCCGAAGCAGGCTCGGCTCGTACTCGCTGACGGCACGATCTTCCGGGGTATGGCCCACGGTGCGGCTGCCGTGGCCACCGGTGAGGTCTGCTTCAACACCAGCATGACGGGGTATCAGGAGATCCTGAGCGACCCCTCCTATGCCGGGCAGCTGGTGACGATGACGGCACCAGAGATCGGGAACGTGGGAACGAATCCGGAGGATGACGAGGCTCGCCAGCCCTTCCTGCGCGGCTTCATCGTGAAGGAATTGTTTTCGGACCCGTCGAACTTCAGGGCCCAGGAGAGCCTTCCCGCCTATCTGGAGCGTTTCGGGATTCCCGCCATTGCGGGTCTGGATACGCGGGCGTTGGTGCGGCGGATCCGAGACCAGGGCTTCCAGAATGGTGTTCTCAGCACGGACCCCGCGAAGCAGGACGAGGCGGAGCTATTGGCCCTGGCACGCGCTGCCGCTCCATTGGAGGAGCAGGATCTCGTTGCGGAGGTCACTTGCGAGGCCTCGTATGAGTGGAAGGAAGGCGGCTGGGCGGGTATCGAAGGCCAACTGCCGACGTCCGGGATTCCCGACCCGCGGCTCCGCGTGGTGGCTTACGACTTCGGCGTGAAGCGGAACATATTGCGTTTGCTGGTGGACCACGGCTTCGATGTGACGGTGGTTCCGGCCACGACCTCTGCCAGTGAGGCCCGCGCGCTCTCGCCGGACGCCATCTTTCTTTCGAACGGCCCCGGCGATCCGGTGGCCGTAAACGGCGTGCGCGAGCACGTGCGAGCGCTCTCCCGGGATATGCCGATGTTCGGCATCTGTCTGGGCCACCAGATCCTGGCTCTCGCTCTCGGCGGTCGCACCCGCAAACTCAAGTTCGGTCACCACGGCGGCAATCAGCCGGGCAAGGACCTGGCGACGGGCAAGGTGGCGATCTGCGCCGAGAACCACGGCTATGCGGTCGAGGCGGATTCCCTTCGCGAGGCGGGGGAGCCGGTCGAGATCACCCACGTGAACCTGAACGACGACACGGTCGAGGGGCTCGCTCACGAAGAGCTGCCTCTCTTCTCCGTGCAGTATCACCCGGAGGCCTCTCCCGGGCCTCATGACGTCCGCTACTTCTTCGAGCGCTTTCGCACCATGACCCTTCGCCACAAGGCTGGCGAGACGGTGAGCGGCGCCCAGATCTCCAAGGGCAAGTCGGCGACCGGCGCCCAGATCTCCAAGGGCAAGTCGGCAGCCGGCGCCCCGACCCAGGTGGGACACTGATGCCGAAGCGCACCGACATCCAGACGATCCTGGTGATCGGCTCTGGCCCGATCGTGATCGGACAAGCCTGCGAATTCGATTACTCGGGTACCCAGGCTTGCAAGGCTCTTCGCGAGGAGGGCTACCGGGTCGTGTTGATCAACTCGAACCCGGCCACGATCATGACGGATCCCCAGACGGCGGATCGCACCTACGTCGAGCCGATGACCGTCACGACGGTCGAGAAGATCATCGCGGTCGAGAAGCCCGACGCGCTGCTGCCGACGATTGGTGGCCAGACCGCACTGAACCTGACGATCGAGCTCGCCGAAGCCGGTGTGCTCGAGAAGCATGGCGTGCAGCTGATCGGTGCGAACCTCGAGGCCATCCTGAAGGCCGAGGATCGAGACCGGTTCCGAGTGGCCATGAAGAAGATCGGCCTGGCCCTGCCTGATTCCGGGTACGCCCGCTCGCTGGAGGATGCCCGCGAAATCCTGAAGACCACGGGACTGCCTGCGATCATCCGGCCGAGCTTCACGTTGGGTGGTGCCGGAGGGAGTGTCGCGGAGACCGACGAGGAGTTCGACGATCGCGTCGATTGGGCGCTTCGCCAATCGCCTCGCGGCGAGTGTCTGATCGAGCAGAGTGTGCTCGGCTGGAAGGAGTACGAGCTCGAGGTGATGCGGGATACCGCGGACAACGTGGTGATCATCTGCTCGATCGAGAACTTCGATGCGATGGGTGTCCACACGGGCGATTCGATCACCGTGGCCCCCGCTCAGACGCTCACCGATCGGGAATACCAGGTGATGCGGGACGCGGCGATTGCGATCATCCGCGAAATCGGAGTCGATACGGGCGGGTCGAACATCCAATTCGGCGTGAACCCGGAGGACGGCGCTCTCGTCGTGATCGAGATGAACCCGCGGGTCTCGCGCTCTTCAGCATTGGCCTCGAAAGCCACGGGCTTTCCGATCGCGAAGATCGCTGCGAAGCTGGCCGTCGGCTACACGCTGGACGAAATCCGCAACGACATCACGCAGGAGACGCCCGCCAGCTTCGAGCCGACGATCGACTACGTCGTGACGAAGATTCCGCGCTTCACCTTTGAGAAGTTCCCGGATGCGGACAACCTGCTGACGACCCAGATGAAGAGCGTCGGTGAGGCGATGGCGATCGGTCGGACCTTCAAGGAGAGCTTCCACAAGGCGTTGCGCTCCCTGGAAGTAGGGCATGCAGGGCTCGAGCGCCCGACGGTTCCCGAAGGTGCCGAGGGCATCGAGAGGCTCTGGGGCATGGTCGAACGGCCCCGGCCGGGCCGACCCTGGGCCATCGCCGAGTTGATGCGGCGGGGCATCGGGATCGATGAGCTGCATCAGCGCAGCTGGATCGATCCCTGGTTCCTGCGCAACCTGCTGGAGCTGGTAGAGATGGAGCGGGCGCTCGAAGCCGCAGCGGTCGCCGATCGGCCGGCCTGGCTGCGCCCGGCGAAGCAGGCGGGTTTCGCCGATGCCAGGCTCGGGGCGCTCTGGAATCTCTCCGAGGAAGATGTCCGGAAACTACGCGTCGAGTACGATGTGCGGCCCGTCTACAAACGGGTCGATACCTGCGGCGCGGAATTCGAGGCCCACACGCCGTACCTCTACTCGACCTACGAGGACGAATGTGAAGCCGCTCCGACGGATCGGCGCAAGATCATGATCCTGGGCGGTGGCCCCAACAGGATCGGGCAGGGCATCGAGTTCGACTACTGCTGCGTGCACGCTGCGTTCGCTCTCGCCGAGGCCGGATTCGAGACCATCATGGTCAACTGTAACCCGGAGACGGTTTCCACCGACTACGACACGAGTGACCGCCTGTATTTCGAGCCGTTGACCTTCGAGGATGTGCTGGCCATCGCGGAGCTGGAGAAGCCCGCCGGAGTGATCGTCCAGTTCGGTGGACAGACGCCGCTGAAACTGGCCATGTCGCTGGAGGCCGCCGGCGTGCCGATTCTCGGTACACCGCCCGATGCGATCGATCGGGCCGAGGATCGGGAACGCTTCGATGTCGTACTGGAGACCCTGGATCTCAAACGACCCGATTCCGGAATCGCCCGCAGCTTCCGGGAGGCCGCGGACGCTGCAACACGCATCGGCTATCCGGTGCTGGTGCGTCCCTCCTATGTTCTCGGTGGTCGCGCGATGGAGATCGTGCACGACGAAGAGAGCCTGGCGAACTACATGCGTTTCGCGGTGAAGGCGTCGCCGGAGCATCCGGTGCTGGTCGATCGCTTCCTGGCGGATGCGATCGAGGTGGATGTCGATGCGATCGCCGATGACGAGCGGGTCGTGATCGGCAGCATCATGGAGCACATCGAGGAGGCTGGCGTTCACTCCGGTGATAGCGCGTGCTCGATTCCTCCGTTCTCACTGCCCAAGACCGTGGTGGACGAGATTCTCGAGTCCACACGGCGCCTGGCGAGAGAGCTCGGCGTGCGCGGGCTGATGAACGTGCAGTATGCGGTGAAGGACGGCGAGCTGTACGTGATCGAAGTGAATCCGCGTGCTTCCCGGACGATTCCGTTCGTATCGAAGGCCATAGGCCGCCCGCTGGCCAAGCTGGCGGCGCTGGTGATGGCAGGCAAGAGCCTCGCCGAACTCGGGTTCACGGAGGAGATCTGGCCGAAACACTTCTCGGTGAAGGAGGCCGTCTTCCCGTTCGTGAAATTCCCCGGCGTCGATACCGTGCTGGGTCCCGAGATGAAGAGCACGGGCGAGGTGATGGGGATCGACTCGGACTTCGGGCGGGCCTACGCGAAGGCCCAGATCGAGGCCGGCAACACGATTCCCGAGTCGGGCTGCGTGCTGGTCTCCGTGAAGCGTCAGGATCGCGGCAAGCTCGGCGAGGTCGTGCAGGAGTTCCACGACGCCGGATTCGACGTGCTGGCCACGCAGGGTACGGCGCGCGTGATCGAGGCCCTCGGCCTGCCGGTGGAGGCGGTGGCGAAGGTCGGTGAAGGCCGGCCCAACGTCGTCGAGCGGATCGAAGCAGGGGACGTGGATCTGGTGCTCAATACCGTCGAACAAGACCCGGTGGCCGTTCGGGATTCCTTCTCGATCCGCCGGGCGGCTCTGAACCGCGGCATTCCCTACTTCACCACCCTGGCCGCACTGCGCGCCGCGGCCGGTGCGATCCGCGCTGTCCGCCAACATTCGATCGGCGTGCGCTCCCTCCAGGAGATCCACGGTGAGGGTGGGGACGAAGCAGTTCAGTGAGATGAACCCGGAGGGGGGGCGTTCTTTCCCTCGCTACCCTCGTCGGATGGAGTTCCCGGCAGCCATCGAGGCGATTCGGAAGCCACTGGCGTTCGCAGCGGGGAGCCATGCCGAGCGGCTCGTGGATCTGCAGAAGACGGTCCTTCTGGGGGTCGAGCGGGCCATGGGCATGGCGGTCCCGCCGGATGTGCGAAAGACGCTTGCGCAGGTGGCGGAGATCTTCTCTGTGCCTGTCGATGGAGATGAGCGGCGTCGGGCAGTCGAGGGTGCGCTGGAACTGCTGGGGCCGCTCCTTGTGCCTGACTTCTGTGATCTTGCGATCGCCCGGCCGATTGCCACGTTGCCCGGGATCGGTGCGAAGCGGGCCGAGTCACTCGCGAAGCGGGGCTTGCGAACGATCGCGGACCTGCTGTTCCACCTTCCGAGCCGCTATGACGATCGTCGAGAGCGCGTTGCGGTGGGTGAACTCGAGGTTGGAAGCCGCGCGACTTTCGAAGCCGAGGTGATGCTCGCGGACTTCGTTCCGATGCGGGGCCGCGCTCGTGGGGGTCGGCTGTTTCAGGCCGTCGTCGGGGACGGAACCGGTAGCGTGACGCTCAAGTGGTTCCGCGGCGGCGAATCCCTTCAGAAGACGGTGACGAAGGGAACGCGTCTGCTCGTCACCGGGGACGTTCGCCGCTACCGCTTCAACAAGGAGATCACCCATCCCGAGATCGACCGGATCGAGCAGGAAGAAGAAGACGGCGCAGCCGTAGGCGAGCCGATCGTGCCCGACTATCCGGTGCCCGAAGGCGTGCCTGCCCGCACCTTCAGGCGACTGGTTGCCGTAGCCGTGGAGAATTTCGCGGATCTCGTGCCCAGCACGTTGCCCAGTGGATTGGTCGCGGAGCGGGGGCTCCCGTCGACGCCGATGGCCTTGCACGAGATCCACCAGCCGAGTGGCGAGGCGGATGTCGAGGCGCTGCGCGAACGCACCACGCCCGCCCATGAGCGGCTCGTGCTGGAAGAACTCTACCTGCTCGAGGTGGGCCTCGCGCAGCGTCGGGCCGAGCGGGCGGCCGAGCCCGGAATCGCATTGCCTGCCGACGAGTCGGTGCTCCGGGAAGCCGAAGACGCATTGCCGTTTCGCCTGACCCGTGCGCAGGGGCGCGCGTGGGGCGAGATCCGACGTGATCTGCGCGAGCCCCATCCGATGAATCGTCTGCTCCAGGGCGACGTGGGAAGCGGCAAGACCGCTGTCGCAGCGTTGGCTGCCGTGGTCGCCGCGCGTGCGGGTACCCAGGCCGCACTGATGGCGCCCACCGAACTCCTGGCGGAGCAGCACGATCGGACGCTCCGAGAGTTGCTCGGTGATACCGGGCTCCGGATCGGTCTCCTGACATCTTCGGCTCCGGATGCTCCGAGAGTGCGGGAGGCTCTTGCGGAAGGAGAAGTCGATCTGGTCGTCGGCACCCATGCCTTGGTGCAGAGCGATGTGAGATTCGCCCGCCTGGCCCTGGTCGTGATCGACGAGCAGCATCGCTTCGGCGTGATGCAGCGGGCGGCCCTGGCCGAAAAGACACAGGGTGGTGTCAGCCCACACGTGCTCGTGATGACGGCCACTCCGATCCCCCGCAGCCTGGCCCTGACCTTGTATGGAGATCTCGAGCTGTCCGTGATCGATGAACTGCCACCGGGTCGAAGCCCGACCGAGACATTGCTGCTCAGGGAGGGAGAGGGCGAACAGGTGACGCGTCTCGTCCGCGAAGCTCTGGATCGCAGTGAGCAGGTGTATGTGGTGTATCCGCTGGTCGAGGAGTCCGAGAAGCTCGACCTGCGCGCGGCGACCGAGAGTACGGAGCGGATCCGTGCGGCGTTTTCCGATGTGGCGGTCGATCTGGTTCATGGCCGCCTCGATGCCGGAGCTCGAGCCGAAGCGATGGCTCGGTTCATGGCCGGGGAGACGCGGATCCTCGTGTCTACGACAGTGATCGAGGTCGGTGTCGATGTTCCCGCTGCCACGCTGATGGTCGTCGAGCACGCCGAGCGCTTCGGCCTGGCCCAGCTCCATCAGCTGCGGGGGCGCGTGGGTCGGGGCGAGCGACCCGGAACCTGCGTACTGGTGGCCCGTGGTGGCGGGGAGGACAGCGAGGCCCGCTTGCGGGCGATGCTGCAGACGACTGATGGCTTTCGCATCGCCGATGCGGATCTGCGCATTCGTGGGCCGGGTGAGTTCCTGGGCACCCGCCAACATGGCAAGTTGCCGGACCTTCGATTCGCCGATCTGGTCCGGGACGCCAGGTGGGTGGCTGTAGCCCGCGAAGCGGCCAACGAGACCCTGAGAGCCGATCCGGGTCTCCGTCGGGCCCCGGAGCTGGCCCGTTCGGTGCGGACCCGCTGGGGCGACCGGCTGGCGTTGGTCGGGGTCGGATAGGTCTGGAGTCACGGGTTCGACCTGCCGAAAGAGGGGCCATGCGTTCCTTTCTCCTGGCGCTGGCGGGCATGCTGGTGGTTTCGGCCGTCGGTGGCTGGGTCCTTTCCCGCTACGCCTCCGAGAAACTTGCCAGCTGGGCGCAGGAGGGTGCCCCCTTCGAGTTCGCGGAATCCTTCACGGATTTCGAGAAGGGCCCGCAACGGGTGCTCTTCCAGTACGTGGACGAGCAGGGCGCTGTCCAGTTCGTCGACTCGCTGGAGCAGGTTCCGGAGCGCTTTCGGGATGACGTCGGGCGCATCGAGCTGGGCGCGTCGATCCCGGCCCCATCGGGGCCCCGGCAGGATGCTGCAGGAGGTTCGCGTCCCTTTGCGGTCGCCTCCCACGAGGTGGTCATGTACAGCTCGCCGGGCTGCCACGCCTGCGAATCGGCAGCCAATTGGTTTACACGTCACCAGGTGCCGTATACGGAGCTGGACATCCGTTCCGATCGCGCCCAGGAGAACCTGCGCGGAAAGGTGGCCCGCTGGGCTACACCGACGATCGATATCGACGGTCAGCTGGTGATCGGCTTCGATCCGGGGCGCCTGGGTGAGCTGCTGGAGCTCTAGTCCGGTCGAACTTGACTCTCCGCGCCGTTCAGTCGATACTCATCGGACCATGAATGGTCGCTCGTTCAGCCAGCTGCTTTTCCTCGGCCTGCTTCTTAGCAGGGCGGGGGAGGTCTGCTAGCGCCAAACGAAGCGCGACCTAGCGAGACCCTCTCCCGCCGAACGGCCGGGGAGGGTTTTCCTTTTGGGGCAAGAGTTGCCCGCGTTCCGGCCGGGAGGCACCACCGGAGCGAATCCATGTCCGAGTTCAACCCGACCGATCCCAAACATGTCGTGATCTTCGACACGACCCTGCGTGATGGGGAGCAGACCGCGGGGGTCTGTTTCTCTGCGACCGACAAGGTCGAGATCGCCCTCGCGCTAGCCGAAATGGGGGTGGATGTGGTCGAGGCGGGCTTCCCCGTGAACTCCGCCTCCGAGTGTTCCGCAGTCGCGGAAGTGGCCGCGAACGTCCGCGGAGCCCGGGTTTGTGCACTCGCCCGGGCCGTCCCGAAGGATGTCGCGGCTGCCGGAGAGGCCCTGCGTCATGCGGAGGAGCCCCGGATCCACGTCTTCGTGAACGCGTCCGACATGCAGTTGGCCCACCAACTGAACAAGACGCGGGAGCAGGTCATTGCGATGGCGTCCGCGATGGTGCGAAGCGCTCGCGAATTCACGGACGATGTCGAATTCAGCCCGATGGATGCAACCCGGGCCGATCGGACGTTCATCGGCGAGCTGGCCCGAGCGACGGTGGAGGCCGGAGCCACCACGATCAATCTGCCGGATACCGTTGGATTCGCCACGCCCGATCAGGTGGCCTCACTGGTGGCGTTCGTGCGCGGCCTGGTGCCCGAGGCGGTGATCTCCTTCCACGGTCAGGACGATCTGGGGCTCGCCACCGCGAACTCACTGGCGGCGGTCGCAGCCGGCGCTCGACAGGTCGAAGTCGCCGTCAATGGTATTGGCGAACGAGCGGGCAATGCGGCCTTCGAGGAAGTGGTCGCCGGCCTCTCGGTACACGGTGAGCGGCTGGACGTCGCAACCGGTGTCGAGTTGCGCGATATGGGCCGGGTATCGGCTCTGGTCGCCGAGCGGTCGGGAGTCGGCGTGCCGCCTAATAAGGCGGTAGTGGGCGGAAACGCGTTCCGTCACGCCTCCGGGATTCACCAGGACGGTGTCCTGAAGCAGCGCGAAACCTACGAGGTCCTCGATCCGGAGGCCGTCGGCCACACCGTCGGCACCCAGATCGTGCTGGGAAAGCTCTCCGGTCGTGGTGGCTTCGCGCAACGCGTCGCGGCACTGGGCTATCGCCTCTCCGAGGCTCCGTTGGAGAAGGCATTTCGCCGCTTCCAGGTGCTGGCAGCCACCAAACCCGAAATCGACGACGCCGATCTCCACGCGATCTGCCAATGAGTGCAACAGGGTGTTGCGTCCTGGAGCGTCTCCGGTGTGGCGTTTAGAGGAGGGCCTCGATGAGGTGGGGGCCGGGCTCGGATTGGGCTTGGAGGAAGGCCTGGGCGAAGGCTTCTGCAGTTTCGACGCGGGTGCCCGGGACGCCGAAAGCCTCGGCTGCATGGGTCCAGCCAATTTCGGGATTTCGGAGGTCGGTGAGGCTCAGTGCATTGGGGCCGGGTTCGGCGATTCCCGCGCGGGCGAGTTCGACCTGGAGGATGCGGTAGCTGCGGTTTGCGCAGATCACCGTCGTGACGTCGAGTTGCTCGCGGGCCTGGGTCCAAAGGGCCTGGATGGTGAACAGGCCCGAGCCGTCGGCCTGGAATGCGATCACCGGACGGTCCGGGCAAGCGATGGCCGCACCGGTCGCGCAAGGCAGGCCCTGGCCGATGGCACCTCCGGTCAGGCCCAGCGTGGTGTGGGGCAGAGCGTTCGCGGCGAAGGGCGTGTAGCCGAAGCCGGTGGTTGCGGCTTCGTCCACGACGATCGCGCCGTCCGGTTGAAGTGCAGCCAGCGTGCGGCCCAGGCTTGCCGGATCGAGCGGCCCGTGCGCAGGCTCTGGGCGGGGAGCATCGGCCAGCTTCGGATGGGTGTCCGCGCCGAGCCGATCCGCCAACGCAGTGAGGGCGCCTGCGATGTCCTCTCCGGGCTGCGCGATACAGTGCTCCTGGGCGCTGGCCGGGCAGAGCCGGCTTTGGCCTTCCGGGTAGCCGAAGAATGCAACCGGCGAGAGCGCACCCGCGAGCACGAGGTGGGTCGTGCCGGCCAGCGCTTCCACTGCTTGTTCGGGGAAGTAGGGAAGCCGCGGAAAATCCGGCAGGCCGGCGCCGCGTTCGATGCGCGCGCAGAAGGTTTCGATCATGACGTCGGCGAGGCCACTTGCGGCAAGGCGGTGGGCGGCACGCAGACCGGCTTCGCCGAGGCCTTGTCCGCCGAGCAACAGCACGCAGCGATCCGCTCCGTGGATGGTTTCCGCCAGGCTCGCGATCCGTGCCTCGTCCAGTGCGGGCATTTGCGGTTCCGCAACCTCGGCAGGCGCGCTCTCCGCGTCTTCCCACTGCGCATCGGCTGGTACGATCAGCGTGGCCACCTGTCCCGGCGGTCCCAGGGACGCTGCGATTGCGCTGGCTGTGGCGCGTGCCGATTCCCGGGGCCCGGTCACCTCGTGCACCCAGCCCACCGGTCGGGCCAGGGAGGCGATGTCCGAGGTCAGCGGTGCGTCTGCGGCCAGGTGCCAGCTGGCCTGGTCGCCGACCAGATTCACGACCGGAGTGTGGGCCCTTCGCGCGTTGTGAAGGTTTGCAATGCCGTTGGCAAACCCCGGCCCGAGGTGGAGCACGGTGAGGGCCGGACGCCCCGTCATCCGGCCGTATCCGTCGGCGGCGCCAGTACAGACCCCTTCGAAAACCCCGAGCACCGCGCGCATGCCGAGCACCGAGTCGAGCGCCGCGACGAGCGGCATTTCGGTGGTTCCCGGGTTCGCGAAGCAGACCTCGATCCCGGCCTGGGTCGCGGTACGGATCATCGTCTCGGCGCCGTTCATCGGGCCCTCCTGATCGCCCCGAAGAGTTGTCCCGCGGGGGAGTGGGAACCCCAACATACCCGGGATGGAAGGGGAATTCCCGGGGGTCGGGGTGGAAACCTGCGCTCCCGACCCCTAAAGTGCGGCCGCTCCGGGGGATGCGACGGCGGGCCTCTTTCGCCCGTATTTCGCGTCTGCGCCTCCGGCGGGCCCATCCACCAGTTGCCCCCGGGCCGGGCAGGGAGAACTCCCGTATGACCGTGATCGCCTTCATCGCCAGTCTGCTCGCCATTGGCATGGCCATCGTGTTGTATCGCTCGGTGCTCGCGGCCCCGACCGGTGGCGCCCGTGCCAACGAGATCGCCAGCGCCATTCGCTCCGGCGCGGAGGCCTTCCTGGCTCGCCAATACCGCACGATTGCGATGGTCGGCGTACCTATCCTGGCGGTGATCTGGTTCTTCCTGAACTCCTGGTACGCCGGCGGCTTCGTGCTGGGTGCCATCGCCAGTGCCGCGGCGGGCTTCATCGGCATGAATGTCTCGGTTCGCGCGAATCTGCGAGTCGCCCAGGCTGCACACAATGGCTACGGCGAGGCCTTCGGCCTGGCATTCAAGGGGGGTGCCGTCACCGGCTTGATGGTCGTCGGCGCGGGCCTGCTCTCGCTGGCTGCGATCGTCTATGCGATGCACAGCGCGAACTACACCGAGCCCGATGCACTGATCGGCCTGGCCTTCGGTGGCTCGCTGATTTCGGTCTTTGCACGGCTCGGTGGAGGCATCTTCACCAAGGGCGCCGATGTCGGTGCCGATCTGGTCGGCAAGGTCGAAGCCAACATCCCCGAGGACGATCCGCGCAACCCGGCCGTGATCGCCGACAACGTCGGCGACAATGTGGGCGATTGCGCCGGCATGGCCGCCGACCTGTTCGAGACCTACGGCGTGACGGCGGCGGCGGCGATGCTGCTCGCGCACATCATCTTCCCGGGTAGTGATTCGATGTTCCTGTATCCGATGTTGGTCGGTGCGGCTGGAATCATCGGATCGCTGATCGCGATCCCGATGGTCACGATCGACGAGCCCGCTGAAGGGCAGCAGCCCGCAGTGATGGGTGCGATGTACAAGGGACTCGGAGTGGCTTCGGCCGTGATGTTGGGCTTGCTGCTGGTGGCCGGCTTCTTCATCGACTTTCCGGCCAACGCCATCTCGGGTCATTCCATCAGTGGCGCCGGAATCTGGGTATGTGCCGCTCTCGGTGCAGGCGTGACCGCGGTGATGATGTGGGTCACCGACTACTATACCGGTGACGGCTCGCGCCACGTCGACAACATCTCCCAAGCGAGCGAGAGCGGCCATGCCACGAACATCATTGCCGGTCTGGCTGTCGGAATGCAGGCCACCGTGGTTCCGGTGATCGTGATCGCATTGGCCATCGTATTCAGTTTCGAGCTCGCCGGGCTCTTCGGTGTGGGTGTGGCCGCGATGAGCATGCTCTCCCTGGCCGGCATCGTCGTGTCGATCGATGCCTACGGTCCGATCACCGACAATGCGGGCGGTATTGCCGAGATGGCAGAGCTGCCGGAAGAGGTTCGAAACGTCACCGACCCGCTCGATGCCTTTGGCAACACCACCAAGGCCGTGACCAAGGGGTATGCGATCGCATCCGCGGGTCTGGCCGCAGTCGTACTCTTTGCGACCTTCATCGAGGACCTGAAACGCCTCGGCACGGGCGACGTCGCGACCAGCTTCGATCTCTCGAACACGATGGTGCTCGCCGGATTGTTCATCGGTGCGATGATCCCGTTCATCTTCGCGTCCCTTGCAATGAATGCGGTCGGCGAAGCCGGCGCAAAGGTCGTCGAAGAGGTGCGCCGCCAGTTCCGGGAGATTCCGGGAATCATGGAGGGTACGGCGAAGCCCGACTACCGGACCTGCGTGGATCTCGTCACGGCTTCTGCACTGAGGCTGATGATCGCTCCCGCGCTGATTCCCGCGGTGGTTCCGATCCTGGTCGGCCTGATCCTCGGCGAGCAGGCGCTCGGTGGGCTCTTGATCGGCTCGATCGTTTCCGGCGTCTGTGTCGCCATATCCATGACGACTGGCGGCGCTGCCTGGGACAATGCCAAGAAGTTCATCGAGGCGGGTCAGTACGGTGGCAAGGGCTCCGAAGCCCACAAGGCCTCGGTCACGGGTGATACGGTCGGTGACCCCTACAAGGATACGGCGGGTCCGGCGATCAACCCGATGCTGAAACTGATCAACATCGTTGCGCTGTTGATGATCCCGTTCCTCTAGGAGCGGGGGAGGAGAAAGCCGGATGAGCGATCCCGCGGCCCATCCGCTGGATCGCCTGAGACGCGAGCTATCGCTGCGGGATGCGGTCTTCCTGGTCGTGGCGTCGGTCATCGGCTCCGGGATCTTCCTCACGCCCGGTACGATCGCGGATCGGTTGCCCCACGCGGGACTGATCTTCGCCGCCTGGATGGTCGGCGGGCTGCTCTCGCTGGCGGGCGCGCTCGCCAATGCAGAGCTCGGTGCGATGTTTCCGCGCGCCGGCGGCGACTACGTCTACCTGCGCGAGGCCTTTCACCCGCTGGCCGGTTTCCTGGTCGGCTGGCTCTCCTTCGTGTCGATCTTCGCCGGCACGGTGGCTGCGCTCGGCGTGGGCTTCGGTGAAGCGCTGTGTGCGCTGATGGGTTGGTCGGGCGAGTGGGCCGTGCCGATCGGGATTGCATCGATCGCCGCATCTTCTCTTCTCAATTTTCGCGGTGTCCGCCACGGGGCGATCGTCAACAATCTCACCGCCTGGTTCAAGATCGTCGCGTTGCTTGCCTTCGGCGTGGTCGCCCCCTTCACGGGAGCGGGGGATCTCGCGAATCTGCGTCCCCTGGCCCGTGGTGCTCTCGATGCAGCGCCGCCGTTGGCTTTCGTGTTGGCGCTTTCTCCCGTGTTGTTCAGCTACCTGGGCTGGAACGCATCCGTCTTCGTGGCCAGCGAGATCCGAGACCCGGGACGCAACGTTCCACGCTCGCTCTTCGTCGGGTTGGCGATCTGCACCGCGGTCTATCTGGTGATGAATGCGGTCTATCTGTATGCGCTTCCGATCGCGGAGCTGCGGGTGACCGCGAATGCAGGGGAGGGCGCCGCTCGCGTGCTCTTTGGGGAACTCGGCGGGCGGCTCGTCGCGGGTTTCGTGCTCGTCTCGATCCTCGGAACGTTGAACGCCACTGTGCTGGTGGGCCCCCGGATCGCCTATGCGATGGCCCTGGACGGCCTGTTCGCCCGCGGTGTCGAACGGGTGCACGAGGGGTATCGCACGCCCGGGGGGGCCATCGCGGTACAGGCGGGGGTCGCGATCGCTCTGGTTGTGCTCCTCCAGAGCTTTCCGAGCGCTCTCGACTACACCACGTTCGCCATCCTGCTGGCGACGATTGCCGATACCGCAGCGCTCTTCGCGCTTCGCAAGAGCCAGCCAGATCGGCCTCGCCCGTATCGGGCCTGGGGCTTTCCCTGGGTGCCCGGCCTCTACCTCGTGGCGAACGTAGGGATTGCGATCGGCCTGGCCGTGGGGCGACCCACAGAGGCGATCTACGGGCTGCTCTTCCTGGCGGCCGGACTCCCGGTCTACGCTCTGCTGCGCCGAAGGGGCTGATGGGCGGATTGCTTGCCCAGGTCGGATTTCTCCAATAATCTCGACCGTCTACAGCGTTCGAGGCCTCCGTTGTCCGACGATTTCCGCCACGATTTCGACAAGCTCCGCCGACTGCCGCCCTATGTGCTGGCCGAGGTGACGGAGTTGCGCCATGCGGCCCGCCGGGCCGGTGAGGACGTGATCGATCTCGGCATGGGCAACCCGGATCTACCGACCCCGCCCCACGTGGTCGAGAAGATCTGTGAGGCGGCGGCGGTCGATCGCAATCATCGCTATTCGGCCTCCCGCGGCGTGCCGAACCTGCGGGCCGCCTGCAGCGAGTGGTACGCGCGCAACCACGGAGTCGAAATCGATCCGGACGGCGAGGCGATCGCCGTGATTGGTGCCAAGGAAGGGCTTTCCCACTTCGTACTCGTGACCATCGGCCCGGGTGATGTCGTGCTCGCTCCCGATCCCGCCTACCCGATCCACCAGTACTCGGTGATCTTCTCCGGCGGCGATCTGCGCCACGTCCCGTTGAACGCGGAGACCGACTTTCTCGAGAATCTGGAGCAGGCGGTTGCGCGAACCTGGCCGAAGCCGAAGCTGCTGATCCTCTCGTTTCCCCACAATCCGACCACGGTGACGGTCACACGGGAGTTCTTCGAGAAGATCGTCGCCTTTGCCAAGGAGCATCACCTGATGGTGGTGCACGATTTCGCCTATGCCGAGATCTGCTTCGAGGGCTACCGCCCACCTAGCATCCTCGAGGTGCCAGGTGCACGGGATGTCGCGATCGAGTTCCTCTCGCTCTCGAAGAGCCACTCGATGGCGGGCTGGCGGGTGGGCTTCGCCGCGGGAAACCGGGAGATGATCCACGCGCTCACCCGCATCAAGAGCTACCTCGACTACGGAATCCCGACTCCCATCCAGCTCGGCGCAATCGTCGCGTTGCGCGGGCCCCAGGATTGCGTGACCGAGGTCTGCGACGAGTACCAGGCGCGGCGGGATGCGCTGATCGAGGGTCTGGGCCAGCAAGGACCGGGTGAGTGGAAGATCGAAAAGCCGCTGGCCACGATGTTCGTCTGGGCGCCGATTCCGGAGCCCTTCCGGAGTCTCGGGTCCCTGGAGTTTTCGAAGAAGTTGCTTCGGGAGGCCCAGGTCGCTGTGGCCCCGGGGGTCGGCTTCGGGGAAGGTGGCGAGGGCTACGTGCGCTTCGCCCTTGTCGAGAACACCCATCGTATCCGTCAGGCTGTTCGCGGCATCCGCCGTTTCCTGTCCAATGCGACCATCTAGCTCCAAGCCCTTGGAGGAGCGTGCAGGAGGATCCATGAGTGGGGACGCCATCGGCGTCGGTCTGATCGGTCTGGGAACCATCGGGACGGGCGTGGCAAGGGTTCTCGACGCGAATGCGTCCGTGATCAGCCAACGTCTCGGTTTTTCATTGCGCCTGGTTCGTGTAGCGGATCTCGATCTGGAGACCGATCGTGGGATCGACCTCACGGGTGTTCAATTCGACAGCGATGCTGCGGGTCTGATTGCCGATCCAAAGGTCGATATCGTCGTCGAATTGATCGGGGGCTACGAAGTAGCGCGCCGGTTCACACTCGAGGCCATTGCCGCCGGAAAGCACGTGGTGACGGCCAACAAGGCACTGCTCGCAAAGCACGGCAAGGAGATCTTCGATGCCGCCGCGAAGCGTGGCGTGGACGTGGCTTTCGAGGCGAGTGTCGGTGGTGGGATCCCGATCCTGCGCTCGATGCGCGAAGGCCTCAGCGCGAACAGGATCGAGAGCCTCCACGGCATCATGAACGGAACGACGAACTACGTGCTGACCGAAATGGAGACCACGGGCGAGTCCTTCGATGTGGTGCTGAAGCGCGCGCAGGATCTGGGCTATGCCGAGGCGGATCCGACATTCGACGTGGACGGAATCGATGCGGCCCACAAGCTCACGCTGCTCGTCGCGATGGCGTACGGTGCCGAATTGACGGATGATGACATCCCGACCGAAGGCATTCGTGGCCTTGCGCCGCTCGATTTCGAAGCGGCCAAACAGTTCGGCTACCGGATCAAGCTGCTCGGCATCGCCAAACGCCGCGAAGGGAAGGGCGGTGAAGAGCGGATCGAGGTTCGCGTACATCCCACGATGATTCCGCGCGGAAGCCTGCTGGCGAACGTAGACGGTGCGATGAACGCGATCGCGGTCCACGGTGATGCGGTCGGCCCGACCCTCTTCTACGGCGCAGGCGCCGGCGAGATGCCGACGGCGAGCGCGGTCGTGGCCGACCTGATGGAGGTGGCTCGCGAGATTCGTCGCGGCAATGCGGGGCGCGTCGCACCGCTCTCGTACATGCCCGACCATCTCGAGCGAAAGCCCCTGGTGTCGTCAGGTGAGGTCCATGCACGTTGCTATCTCGTCTTCAGTGCCGAGGATCGGCCCGGGGTGCTTGGCCAGATCGCGACGATCCTGGGCGAGAACGACATCTCCATCCAGTCGGTGATTCAGCAGCCGGAGCGGGAGGGTGCTCGTGCGGTCCCGGTGGTCGTGTTGACCCATCCCGCGATCGAAGAGTCAGTACGATCGGCGCTGGCCGAGATCGATCAGCTGCCCGAAGTCGTGGCGCCCACGCGTCTGGTGAGGATCGAGGAGGATATGTGATGGCCGACGATTGCCGGCCCCGCGCCTGGTTCCAGAGTCTCCAGCACCCGGGGGACCGCTATGCGCTCGACGAGGTCGTCTACACCGATCGCGACGGCGGGTTGCTTCAGGTCGTCCACGACATGGACGAGTTGCGCAAGGTCTCCGCTGCGGATTGGAAGAAACGGTTCGAAGATCGGGGCCACCGCTCTGAATGGCCCTACGGCTCTGGCGTCTGGGGCAAGAAGGAATGGGTGCTTCCGGAAGTCGATCCCGAGAACGTGGTCTCCATGTACGAGGGCCACACCAATTTGTTCTGGGCGGAACGCTATGGGCGCGAGCTCGGGCTCGAGGATCTCTGGCTCAAGCTCTGCGGCAATACGCATACGGGTTCCTTCAAGGATCTCGGTATGACGGTGCTCGTCTCGATGGTGAACGAGATGCGGGCGCGGGGCCGCGAGGTCCAGGCCGTCGCCTGTGCGTCTACCGGCGACACCAGTGCTGCCCTTGCGGCCTACGCGGCAGCGGCCTCGATTCCCGCCATCGTCTTCTTGCCCCGCGGAAAGATCTCGACGGCCCAGCTCATCCAGCCGATTGCCAACGGTGCGATCGTCTTCGCGTTGGACACGGATTTCGACGGCTGCATGGAGATCGTCAAGAAGGTCGCCGAGAAGGACGGGATCTACCTCGCGAATTCGATGAACAGCCTGCGCATCGAGGGCCAGAAGACCGTCGGTATCGAGATCGTCCAGCAATTCGATTGGGAGGTGCCGGACTGGATCGTGATTCCGGGTGGAAACCTGGGCAACGTCTCGGCCTTGGCGAAGGGCCTCGACATGATGCTCGAGCTCGGGCTGATCTGGCGAAAACCACGAATCGTCTGTGCCCAGGCCGAGCAGGCGAACCCGCTCTACCTGGCGTTCCAACGGGATTTCGAGGTCTTCGAACCGATCCACGCTCGACCCACACTCGCGTCGGCGATCCAGATCGGCAATCCGGTCTCCTACGCAAAGGCTGTGGACGCAATCAAGCGCTACGACGGCATCGTCGAGCAGGCCAGCGAAGCCGAACTCGCAGAAGAATGCGCCCGTGCCGACCGGACCGGGCTCTTCAACTGCCCGCATACCGGAGTGGCCCTCGCGGCCACGCGAAAACTGGTGGAACGCGGCACGATCCGGCCGTCGGATCGGGTCGTCGTGATCTCGACTGCTCACGGTCTCAAGTTCACCGATTTCAAGGTGGCCTATCACGACATGCAGCTGAATGACGTGGTCTCCGAACGTCCGAATCCCGCGATCGAGCTGCCCGCCGAGTACGAGCCGGTACGCGACCGGATGTTGAAAGAGATCGAGCTTCGCTTCGGTGGATCCAGTGGCTCCAGTGGGACCGCTTGATGTTCACGGGCATCGTCGAAGCCGTAGGCCGGATCGAGGCGTTGACGTCTCGCGGTGAACACGTTCGGCTCGACATCGCCGCGCCCG
>JAAELW010000142.1 GCA_024226235.1 bacterium | reverse complement strand
TTTGTTAAGTTGAAATTTCCCTCTGGGGAATTTCAACTTAACAAAAGTGCCTGGCCCCTATCTTAACTGGTCGTTACTTCGAGCAGCGACGCCTCGCCGGGCACGCCGATGCGGAGTGGGAAGCCGTAGAACCCGGTGCCACGGTGAACGTAGAGCCGGTTCGTGCCCAGGCCGAACAGGCCGTGGTCGGGCCAGCGGCTTCGGGAGAGCACGGTCCAGTCGGAGCCGAAGCTGACCAGACCGATCTGTCCGCCATGGGTATGGCCGGCGAGCACCAGATCGGCCTCGCCGTCGGGGAGATCGGCAAAGCCCAGTGGATCGTGCACCAGCCAGAGACGCAGGTGCCCCTCCCGGCGGGGGTATCGCCTGGCGAGGGCGCCGAGGCGCTTCGCGCGACCCTTCCGCGCCCAATCCGCGCCGACCAGCTGGACCGGGCCTGCCGGGGTCGAAGCGATGGCCTCCTCGTCCACCAGCAACCTCGCGCCACAGGCATCGAGGGCTGCGCGGACCTCCTCGGGGGCCTCGTGGTCGTGATTTCCAAAAATGGCAAAGCACCTGCCCCGGGCGGACCGAAGCGGTTCCAGCGCTTCGGTCAATGCGCCGGCGGTGGCATTGCCCTCCATCGTCAGGAGGTCCCCGGTGATCAGCACGAGATCGGGCTCGTGGGCCATGAGCTCGGCGATCCTGGCCTTCAGACGGTGGATCGGTTGCCAGGGGCCCAGATGAGCATCGGAAATCTGCACCACCCGCAGCGGACGCTCCGTTGCCGGCGGCGGCTGGCGCGGATGGTGCCGCTCGACAGGGATACGGGAGATCTCGGCATGGACTCGGCGATCCAACACGATCCGTACGATCTCCCTCCGGAGGCCAAGGGATGTGGCAACCGAGAACGCCACCAGCACGAGGGGGAAGAGCTCCAACCACGCGATGCCGCCGGCAACACTGACTGAGCCGAGCGACACGGCACCGATGCGCGCCAGCTCCAACACCAGCAGCCAGGGCCCGGCCAGCGCACCGAGCGCCAGAAAGGCCATCCCGGGGAGGGACACAGCCCAGCGGAAGCCCCCCGGGCGCAGCCGTGCTCGAACCAAGGACGCGAAGTGAAACCCGGTCGCGAGCATTCCGTAGATGAAGGCCCAGCCGACAGCCCCGCGGAGGCTTTCGGGCGCTTGGATGGCACTGCGGGCAGCCAACCCCAGGGCGCCCGGAAAAGAGATCAGCACCAGGACCGTCGCGAAGATCGCGTAACTGCGGCCGCGAAAGCGGCCGGCGTACAACGGGAGGCCCAGACCGATCCCGAGAGCGAGGGAGGGGAGTAGCCAGGTGGGCGGAGCAGGCATCAGCGCCGCAAGATAGAGACCCTACGCCCCAGGCACCCGCTGCGGGGACGCCACCCCCGGGGACTCGGAACTGCTTCATTTGGGCATCACATTGCCGAGCTACCTCTTGCCGAGAAGGTTGACGTACCCCCTGTTGTCTCCCCGCCCGGAGGACCCCTGATGACCGAGCTGCAGCATCTCGCGCCCCGCCCCGAGACTCACGAGATCCGTGTCCGCTTTGCCACCCGCGCGTCCTTGGTGGCGGGCCTGGCCCGTGCCCAGCGGGAACCGTGGGTGGAACGCGCTCGGATCGACCTCCCGAGCCACGAACTCATCCTGGCCATGGCCGGGGGAGGCGGCCACACCCGCCATCACCTCCACCTCGTTCCCGAAGCCGTACGAGAAGGTGCAGCGGCCTAGACGCTCCTGAATCCGCCAAGCTGGCCCGCAGTCTGGGCACCCGAGGGATGCAACAAGTCTCTCAAGCCCGCCCACCGGGCTCCGATGCAACGGCATGGCCGGAAGGATCAAGGGAGCTGCGCTTGCCGGCAGCGTGGAAGAACTGTGCGGTCTTCGGGATGAAGGCCGCCTTTCCCAGGAGCAGCTCGAGTTCTCTCTCCAGGCGGAAGACCTCGAGTTGCTCGAGGGCAAGGTCGACCCTGCTGTCTGGTATCCGATCCACATCGCCGAGCGGATCGTGTTGCTGCTCTTCGAGGTCGATGGCGGTGGACGCATCGGCTACCTGCGCAAGCGCGGGCGCCTCGCCGCCGAACGGCTGATCGCCAGCGGGCACTACCCTCAGCTCGACGCGCTCTCTGGACCCGGCGCGACCACCCTCGGTGAGCTGCGAATGCTGATGCGGCAGGCCATCCGTGTGCACGACGCCCTCTTCGATGTCGGACGTTGGTCGGTGGATGCGGACGAACGACATCCGGCGCGTCTGAAGGTGACGATCGAGGACGCTGCGGAGTTCCCCGAATCGATGCGCCACAACGTCGAGGGTTTCTTCACGCGGGCTTGCGAAGAGGCTCGCCTCGACTCCAACTGGCTGTCGGAGCGACCGCGGCCAGATCTGCTGATCTACCGGATGGACGCGGATTTCCAGACCGCTCCTACGCCGTCAACCTCCGGCGGGTGATCCGGGCTGCCATCCAGAGCAGCACCAGCGAGAGAACGGCCACGTAGGCCAGATCCCAGGCCACCTGTGCGGAGAGTGTCCCGTCAAAGGCCGTGCGCATCAGCCGTACCGGATGGAGCAGCGGCAACACCTCAGCCAGCTGAAGCCAGCCGCCGGACAGCCGCTCCTCGAGCGGAAAGAAGACATCGGAAAACAGGAAGAGAGGCATCAGGAAGAGCGTGAAGTAGAAGCTGAACAGGTCGAGGGTCGGGATGCGAAGCGAGAACGCGATCCCGATCGCCGCAAACAGCAGGCCGGTCAGCGGCACGAGCGGCAGTGCAATCAACGCGCGACCGGGAGAAGCCAGACCCATTGCAGCGATCACGAGCAAGAAGCAGCCGCCATACAGCGTCGCGCGGGTCATGGCCCACAAGATCTCGCCGGCGAGCACGTCCTCGGGCTGGATCGGCGTGGTGAGCATGGCCTCGTACGTCTTCTCGTAGTTCATCCGCACGTAGGCGTTGTAGGTGACTTCGAAGCTCGCTCCGTTCATCGCCGCGACCGCGACCAGACCCGGCGCGATGAAGGCGATATAGGAGGTGCCACCCATCTCGGTGATGTACGCGCCGACGCCAATACCCATCGAAACCAGGTAGAGGATCGGCTCGAAAAAATTGGGCAACAGGTTGAGCATCCAGGTGCGCCGATACAGCGCAAAGTTGCGCTTCCAGACGGCCAGCGCGTGGCGAGGGCTCACCTTCATGCGTCGCCGTCCAAGCCCGTACCGGTGAGTGCGAGGAACACGTCCTCCAGGTTGCTCGGGCGGGAAACCAGCCCGGCGGGATCGCCACCGGCACGCTGAACCGCCTCGAGGAGCGCCGGACCGTCATCCCCGTAGATCATCAAGCGGCGGCCAGCTTTGAGATGATGCACGCCGTTCAAACGAGCCAGCAGACTGGCGTGGTGGGCCGGATCCTGGTCGATCTCGACCGCGGCGCGGGCGAGGTGGGCGTCGATCAGCTCGCGGGGGCTACCTTCCACGAGCCTGCGGCCCTCGCTCAGGATCGCCAGCCGATCGCACAGGCGCTCGGCCTCATCCATGTAGTGGGTCGTGATTAGGACTGTGGTCCCCCGCGCACGCAGCTCGCCGATCCGCGACCAGAGGGCGAGGCGCACCGCCGGATCGAGACCCGTGGTGGGCTCGTCGAGGATCAGAAGCTCTGGCTCGTTGACCAGCGAGAGCGCAATCTGGAGGCGGCGCTGGAAGCCGCCGGAGAGCGCCACGACGGGCAGATGCGCATGAGAGCGAAGATCCAGGAAATCGAGCAGATCCGGGATGCGATCGTCGAGTTTCGCTTCCGAGAGCAGGTGGTAACGGCCGAAGACCCGCAGGTTCTCGACCGGCGTGAGCACCTCGATCAGGGCATTCTCCTGCAACGTCACACCCAGCCGTGCGCGGACGCGGCGGGGGTGCTTCGTCACGTCTTCGCCGAAGACCCGGATGCTGCCCTCCGTCGGCGCTGTCACGCCGTAGATCATCTTCAGCGTCGTGGTCTTGCCAGCGCCATTTGGCCCGAGCAGGCCGAAGCATCCACCCGCCGGCACCGAGAGATCGAGCTCGTCCACGACGACCTGGCTCCCGAAACGCTTGGTGACGCGACTGCACTCGATGACCACAGCGGCGAAGGGTAGCCGCGGTTCCCTAGGCTGGCGGCATGCCGCTCCGGGATCTCGAGCTCTCCCCTCGCCGGCGCATCCCGGCCCGTCTCTTGCGGGCGCGGAGCGTCCGCGCCAGCGGCCCCGGCGGCCAGAACGTGAACAAGGTCGCCACGAAGATCGACCTCTCCCTCGATCTCGAAGGCATGGCGGGGCTGCTGGGTCCCACCCCGACGGCCCGAATTCGCCGCAAACTCGACTCCCGCATCGCCAGCGACGGCCGGCTCCACGTCCAGGCGGGCCGCGCGCGCACGCGCGGCCGCAACCTGGAGGCCGCACTCACTCGGATGGAAGAGCTGCTATGCGAAGCCCTCGCCGTGCGGAGACCCCGCCGGAAGACGCGTCCTTCCAGGGCTAGCCGCGAGCGGCGGCTCACGGCGAAACGCCACCAGGCCAGAAAGAAGGAGTCCCGATCGGTTCGGGAGGAGTAGGTCCGTACCGAGCGGTGGCGGATCGTCAGTTCCAGTGGAAAGTGACGTCGACCTTCGTCTCGGGGTGGAGGCTGTTGCAGACCGGGCAGGTGTGAGCCGTACGCTCGAGAACCTCGCGTGCGCTCTCGGGGATTCCAGCGGGGAGATCGATGCTGACTTCCAGGCGGCCGACGCGGCGCTCCGGGTCGGCGACCATGTGCTTCTCGACACTGGCCGTGGCGCCTTGCATCGGCCACTCGTGGCGACGGGCGACGATGCCCATCACCGTGAGGATGCAGCTGCCGAGGGCAGTCGCTAGCAGATCCGTCGGAGAGAACGCTTCGCCGCGGCCCTCGTTGTCCTTGGGTGCATCGGTCTCGAGCGTTGCGCCGGACGGATGGCGGGCACTCGAGTGAAGCTCGCCCTCATATTCGATCTCGACCCGGACCATGGTGTTTCCTTCTTGGCGTTCAGGGGGCGGCGTAGGTTGCGCTCGGTTCTTCTTCGTTCCGTCCGGGAGGCTCAGCCGATCTGGGGCCACTCCGGATGCCACGGCCGTTCGCGTTCGAAAGCCAGCGCTGCGCGCAGCACCAGATCGTCCCGGTGCCGCGGGCCGACGATCTGCAGGCCGATCGGCAGGCCTGCGTTCGAGATCCCCGCGCGAACGGTGGCCGCCGGATGCCAGGACATGTTGAACGGAATCGTGAATGACGCGACACCGGCCGCGTGCTGCTTGCGTCCCTCGGTCTCGTCCGGGAAGGGCCCCCGGGCCGGCGGCGGGTCGTAGGGGACGGTTGGCGTGAGCAGGAAATCGACCTCGTCGAAGACTTGTGCGCACCAGGCATTCAACTGCATGCGCTGCTCGGAGATGCGGCCCCAGATCTCAGGTGTCATCTCGCCGGCCATCTTGACCCCACCGATGAAGGCGCGGCCGAACTCCTCTTCTCGCTCCGGCAGGTAGGCACCGAGCGGGCCCGCCATCTCGAAAGCGCCGAGCAGCCCCCACTCGCGCCCCATGCGGGGCGGTCCACCCGCGATGGGCACCAGCGTATGGCCCGCAGCCTCGAAAGCCGTCACTGCGTCCTCGAAGCAGGCAGCCACATCGGATTGTACGACCGCATAGCCGAGATCCGGCGAGACACCGAAGCGCGTCCCGGCGGGCAGCTCCTCGGCGAGGGCCTGGACGTAGGAAATACCGGGGTCCGGCAACGAGTTCGGATCGCAGGGCGAGGCCCCGGCCACCTGGTCGAGAAAGAGCGCACCATCGGCCACGGTCTTTGTCGTCGGCCCGTACACGGAGGTATCGCCGTAGTTCCAGTGATGCATCGGACCGCGCGGGACCCGGCCGAACGAAACCTTCAGACCGAACGCACCCACGAAGCTCGCGGGGATGCGAATCGAACCGCCTCCATCGGAAGACGTCACGAGCGGGCAGACGGATGCGGCGAGAACCGCCGCCGATCCGCCACTGGAACCGCCGGGGGTGCGATCGAGATCCCATGGCGAGCGGGTCACGCCGTACACCAGGTTCTTGGTGATCGCCGTGTAACCGAACTCCGGTGCATTGGTCTTTCCGACCAGCACTGCGCCGGCATCGCGCAGCCGACCCACCTGGGTACTGTCGTGGTCGGCGACGCGATCCTTGTAGATCAGGCAACCTTCGGTGTGGGGGAGCCCTCGAGCCGCCTCGAGGTCCTTGACGCCGAGCGGCACACCTTCGAGCGGCCGGGCTTCGCCACGAGCAATGCGTTCATCGGATGCGCGGGCATCGGCCAGGATCACTTCGCGATCCCGCAGCGAGACGAAAGCGTTCAGATCAGCACTCGTGGCGTCGATCCGGGCCAGCACGGCTTCGCCGAGTTCGACGGCGGAGAGCTTCCGATCGCGCAGCGCTGCGGTGAGCTCGGTGAGAGAGAGTTCGAGGGGTGTCGTCATCCGGAGAGTGTAGGGCGTTCCGAAGGGCGCAGGCGAATTCACCCTGGGGTGCTTCTCTATGATTCGAGCCGGCCCCTCAGATCGACCTCGATCAACGTGCCTCCGCCTTCACGGCGCTTCGCCCGGGCTTCTCCTCCGTGATGCCGCGCCACCTGACGCACGATCGCGAGACCCAGTCCCAGCCCACCGGACGCTCCGTTGCTGCGGCCCAGTCCCAGCCCGCCGGACGCTCCGTCGCCGCGGCCCAGTCCCAGCCCGCCGGACGCTCCGTCGCCGCGGCCCCTGGTGAAAGCGTCGAACACGGCCTCCTGCTGCTCTGCGGGAATACCGGGCCCGCGGTCTGCAACACAGACGCGTAGGCCCTGCCCGTCGGAGAGTGGCTCGATCCGGATCTCTGTCGGGCAACCCGGAGCGTGGCGCTCGGCATTCGCGATCAAGTTGCGGAGCATGTGGCGCAAACTGAGAGCATCCCCTGACAGTGGAGGTACTCCCTGCCTTGGACCGACGACCTCGATCTCGCTTTCCGCCCGCGCCGCTTCTTCCGCGGCCAGCGCGAGCAAGTCGACCTGTTCATGGCCGGTCGTCGGGTCGAGCAGATCGAGCCGGCTGACCACCAGCAACTCTTCGACCCCGGCATCGAGTGCGGCCACATCACCGGCCACTTGACGGCGAAGCTCAGCAAGCCGCTCCCGGGAGAGGTCGGTTCCACTGCCGAGGATCTCGACGGCGATGCGCAGCCGCGCGAGAGGCGAGCGCAACTCGTGGGAGGCGCTGACAAGCAGCGTCCGTTGCGCTCCGACCAGCGATTCGATGCGCTGCGCCGTGCGGTTGAATGATTCGGCAAGCTTCGCGACCTCGTCGCGCCCCTCGATCGACGCCCGAGCGGTCAGCTCGCCTTGTCCGAATGCGTCCACGCTCGAGGAGAGGCGCTCGAGCCGCCCGGTGATGCCACGCGCCACCGGATAGGCACCGACACCGAGGGCCAGCGCGAAGGCGGCGAGCACCAGCAACACGTGCCAGCCGCCGCCACGGCCATGAGCGAGCTTCAACACGACCCAATGCCCGCTTGCCAGGGGGATCGCTGCCGCCGGCGACCCTCGGAAGCCGCCGCGCAGCCAATGGGCGCGTTCCTCGTCGAAGCGCGGGAGTGGCACGAACGGTCCGGCCTCGGCCAGTCGGCGCCCGCTCTCGTCGAAGACGGCGAGCCCGGCGTCGAAATCCCGAGCCAGGCGCTCCAACCGCCTCTGCAGATCCTCGGGATCATCCTCCTCGGGAGATACGAGCAGCTCCGCTGCGACCGTGAGCTCCCTCAGTGGCCGGCCTCCCGATCCGCGATCCACAGCCCGGAATAGCAGCGCCGAGAGCAGGAAGAAGACCAGCACGACCGCCAGGAAGGCCAGGTAGATGCGCAGGGAGAGTCGACTCACGGCTCGGGCTCATCCTGCTTCGACGCGAACACATAGCCCGCACCGCGCACCGTGAGGATGCGCCGCGGCTTGCGAGGGTCGTCTTCGATAGCCGCGCGAATCCGCGAAATGTGGACATCGATACTGCGATCGAAGGCCTCGAGATCGCGACCGGCGAGCCGCGCCATGATCACGTCGCGACTGAGGACTCGGCCAGGCTGCTCGGAGAGCACACAGAGCAGTGTGAACTGGTGGCTCGTGAGTTCGCGCTGCTCTCCGTCGATGCGGACCTTCCGCGCACCCCGGTCGATCTCCAACCGCCCGAAGCGTTCGATCCGATCTGCGCCGGGCTCGACGCGCCCCCGCCGCAGTACCGCTCGCAGTCTGGCCAATAACTCCCGGGGGTTGAAGGGCTTCGGCAGGTAGTCGTCCGCGCCAAGCTCGAGGCCGACGATACGGTCGGTCTCGTCGCCACGCGCAGTGAGCATCAGGATCGGCAGCACCGCGGCCTCGTCGCCGGCCTCTCCGGCGCGGATTCGCCGGCACAGGTCGAGGCCGTCGCCGTCGGGGAGCATCACGTCGAGGATCAGCAGGTCGGGAGAGGTCGTGGCTCCATTCAGCAGGGCAAGTCCGTCCCGCACGGTCCCACGGATACCGACCTCGAAGCCGGCTTCTCCGAGATAGTCGGCGAGCATGCGGGAGAGCTCCACGTCGTCGTCGATCAGCAGGATGCGAGGCGCCACCCCGAGACCGTGCTTCGACTTCTCGTCGGGCGCCAGCCCTGCCTGGGGAGACCGAGCTTCCGCGGATCCGTCGCACGGCCGGCCGGCAGCCGGCCGTGCTTCGACCCTCGAACTCAGTGCCAGCCGTGCCCGCGGCCGTGACTGCCGCGGCGCTTCTCGTGCTCGGCGATCAGCGTGGCGCGCTGCTCAGGTGTCAGCACCTCGGCGACCTGGACGAGCACCTCCACGACCTGCTTGGAGCCGTCCTCCATCCGGGCAAGGGCCTCACTCCGCAGCCGCTCGAGGGCGTCGCGATCCACCGCATCCCCCGAAAATGCCGCCGCGATCTCTGCGCGATGGGCGTCACGCCCCTCGTGGAGACCACGCAGCTCCTCGATCGCCCCCTTCGCAAGGATGGCGATTTCGTCGAGCTGTTCGTCAGTGGGGTCGGCACTGCGCAGCATCCAACGTGCACCGTGGCGGAGATGATCCAGATCGATCTCCTCGTCCCCATGGAACATGCCATGAGGGCCGGGGCCGTGATGCCTGCCGCAGGCGCTGGCCGTGAGCACCGTCAGGCCGAGCAGGCCGAATACTGCCGAACCGATCAAGAGTCTGCGTCTCATCTCGTTTCCTCCCGGGCGCTTGACCAGGAGTATCGGCGGCAATGGTGTCGGGAGCTGTTCGGGCAGGTAAAGAAGTGTAAAGCCGGGCTCAGCCTTCCCCTGCACCTAGAGCAGCACGACGCGGGAGCCCGGCGGCCTCGTACACCCGATCGATCGTCTGCATGTTCCCAAGGGTGTCGGCGCGCCCCCCGAAGGTCGGAGCGTAGGGCGGACCCGTTTCGAGCAGGGTCAAGAAGGCCTCGAGCTGGTAGGCGAAGGTCGGACGTCGGGTGAGTTCCTGACGTTCCGCTTCGCATCCGTCGAGCGTCAAGGTGATCTCGTGCCCGATCATCGGCGCCTGAAAACGGGTCACTTCCAGCCGCCCGCCCGGGCCTCGGGCCCTGAAGACCGTCTCGAAGGGCGTTCCCCGGCCCATTCCCGTGCGCATGCGACCGACTGCGCCGCCCGGAAAACGGAGCTCGGCCTGCATCCGCACATCGATACCCGGCGGGCCCTGCTTTGCTTCGGCCGTGATCTGCTCCGGCTCCTGCCCGGTGGCCATGCGCAGCACGTGCAGCGTGTAGCAGCCGAGATCCATCGTGACGCCGCCCGCCAGGGATGGATCGAAGCGGATGTCCTCTTCGGGAATGGGTGCGCTGAAGACCGCCTCCAGCTCTTCCAGCGGACCGAGCAAGGAGCCGCCCTCCCCCTTCCCGCGGCAGACCTGAACCAGGTGCTGGGCCACCGGATGGTAGGGGTAGTGAATCGCCTCCATCAGCAGCAGGCCGCGGCGCTCGGCCTCGTCGAAGAGCTGCAGGGCTTCGTCTGCGTTTGCGGCAAGAGGCTTCTCGCACAGCACGTGTTTCCCGGCTCGAAGAGCTGCCAGGGTCCAGGGGCCGTGAAGGGCGTTCGGAAGCGGGTTGTAGACGGCATCGACGTCGTCTCTGGCAAGCAGCGCTTCGTAGCTCTCCGAAACGTGGGCAATGGCGTGGGTGTCCGCAAAGGCCCGGGCCCGACTCGGCTCCCGCGCCGCGACGGCCACGACCCGGGCAGCGGGGTGCTCGGCGCAGGGCGCGACCAATGCCTTCGGAGCGATCTTCGCGGCCCCCAGGATGCCGAACCCGAGGATGTTCGAGGGAATGGACGGCATCGCGAGAGCCTAGGCTACGCGAGCTCAGCGATCACCGGGGCATGGTCCGAGGCAGTCAGGCCTTCATGCTTCTTGCGGTAGTCCCGGTCGATCATCACAGCGCGAGTGCGCTCGCGCACTTTCTCCGTGCCCAGCACGAAATCGATTCTCAAACCGCGACCTCGGTGAAAGGAGCCGCCCCGATAGTCCCACCAGGAGAAGGCCTGCTCCTCTGGATGGAGTGAGCGGTAGAGATCCATCCATCCCTGGTTCGCGATGCGATCCATACGTACCCGTTCGGCATCGGAGTGATGGATCTGGCCGGCGAACTCCGCCGCGTTCCAGCTATCGAGTGCGGTTGGACAGATGTTGAAATCGCCACACACCACAGAAGGCTCGGTGGGCGCCCCGAGATGGTCGGCCAGCGCGTCGAACCAGGCGAGCTTTCGCGGGTAGTCGTCGTGGTCGATGTTCTTGCCGTTCGGGCAATAGACGGTGGTGAAGGTCAGACCCTCCACCTCCCCGGTGATCAGTCGCGCACCAAGACCCTCCTGACCCGGCAGTCCTGCCTGCACCAGGGTGATGGGTTTGCGGCTCAGGATGGCCACTCCGTTCCAGGCCTTCTGACCATGGGTCACGGCCCGGTAGCCGACGCGCTCGAACACCTCGTGAGGGAACTGGTCGTCCTGGAGCTTCAACTCCTGGAGACCGACGACGTCGGGCTCGCGGGCCGCCAACCAATGGAGCACGAAGTCGAGCCGCGCCCGCAGGCCGTTGACGTTCCAGGTGGCGATCTTCAATGGCAGAGGCCCTTCGGGGTCATCGGCGGAGGATAACAGCGCGGGTTGGGGTTATTGTCGGTGCGGAGGTTCCCACATGGCGCTCTTGTCGAGGAAGACCGAGATGCCGCCCCGGAAGCACGCGCTGCCCGGCCGCGAGGCGAAGATGCCGGTGACGAACAGGCATACAGTGCTCGACCACCCGATCCTGCCCCCTTTTCCCGAGAATCTCGAACTGGCTTTGTTTGGTATGGGTTGTTTCTGGGGTGCCGAGAAGCGGTTCTGGCTGAGGGACGGAGTATGGACGACAGCCGTGGGCTACACGGCGGGGTTTACACCGAATCCGACCTACGAAGAGGTCTGCAGCGGGTTGACGGGGCATAGCGAGGTCGTGCGCGTGGCCTTCGATCCCGGCCGCACATCCTTCGCCGAGATGCTCCGCATCTTCTGGGAGGGCCACGATCCAACCCAGGGCATGCGCCAAGGTGGTGATGTAGGCACCCAGTACCGCTCGGGCATCTACGTCCTCGGGGACGCACAGAGACTACAGGCCGAAACCTCCCGGGAAGCATTTGCCAAGCGGCTCGCAGCCACAGACTACGGCGAGATCACCACTGAGATCCAGGAGGCCGGCCCCTTCTACTACGCCGAAGACTACCACCAGCAATACCTGGACAAGAGATCCCGTTAGGAGATGGACCATTCCTGGTCTTCGGCTTCGGTGCGCGCGAGGTACTCCTTCAGGCTCGGCCCGTCGGCGGGGTCGAAGCGGCGACCGGTGCGATCGACCGTCTGCATCCGGTCGGGGCGGAAGCTGCGATAGTCCTGACGCAGCTCGCACCAGGCGGCCAACGTCCACTTGCTTCCCCAGAAGTAGAGACCGAGGGGACGGATGTCACGAACGCTGGCCTGGCCATCCTCTCGCGTGTAGCGGAGCTGGACGATCTCGGTCTCGCCGATCGCCCGACGCAGCAGATCCAGGTGCCGGGCGCGGGCGGCGGCACCGGCGTAGCCGGGCGCGAAGAGCGGTGCTTGGAGCAGGGCCTCGCGCAAACGGGGCGGGATGACCGCCTCGATCTTCGAAACCGCAGAAGCCACCGCCTTCCCGAGCTCGACGTCCCCCCAGGCAGCCACGATGCGTGCGCCCAGCGCCAGGCCCTCGAGCTCTTCGGTGGTGAACGTGAGCGGAGGCAGCTCGAAACCTCGATCCAGCCGGTAGCCCACCCCAGCCTCGCCCCGAATCGGTACGCCGGAGCGCTGGAGATCCTGGACATCTCGGTAGAGCGTGCGCTTGGAGACGCCGAGCTCCAGGGCCAGCTCCTGGCCAGTGGCAAAACGCCGGGCCCGCAGGGTCTGGATCAGTTGGAAGAGCCGGTCAGCTCTACGCACCCGCGACCTCCATCGAACTCACTTCGATTCCTCCTCTCTGGACGGCTCCATGGACCACTCTCAGAGCGAATGGCCGGTGGCGGGAGCCGCACTTGAATGCTGCTGACATAATTATGGCAGCAGGTAGCAAAGAGAAGGCTTTTCCTGACCGCTAGCTGACATCTGATGTCAGCAAGCCACCCCCGAGGGGCACTGACGAAGACCTCGCCGGATGTCATCCTCCCCCGCTCCAACGACGAGGAGGTCGCAGATGGCGCGTGTACTGCGTGACGGAGCTTTCGAAGGCGAGACCCACATCGTGACGGGTGCGGCCCAGGGGATCGGCCGCGCAGTCGCAACCGCACTTGCCGAGCACGCTGCCCAGGTGGTGCTCGTGGATCTCGATCCGGGCCGGCTCGCGGAGGCCCGGGATGCGATCGCCGAGGTGGCACCCGTCTCGCCGATCGTCGCAGCGGCCAACGTCGCCGACGAAGATGACGTGAAGAAGGCCGTCGCCTCGGCGCTGGAGGCCACAGGCGCGATCAACGGTGTCGTCAACGTCGCGGGCATCACCCGGGATGCGCGCATCGCGAAGAAATCCTTCGACGATTTCAAGGCCGTCGTCGCAGTACACCTGCACGGCACCTTCCTCTTCACCCGCGAGGTGGCTGCCCAGCATTGGCATCCACTGTTCAAGGCGAACGGGAACCAGCCCCTCGACGACGGCGTGAACCGCTTCATCCTGAACTTCTCGTCGGTGAGCGCGCGCAACGGCAATATCGGGCAGGTGGACTACACCGCCGCGAAGGGTGCGATCGAATCCGTGACGAAGACCACGGCGCGGGAGTTCTCGAGCTACCGGGCCCGTATCAACGCGATTGCCCCGGGGCCGGTGAGGACCCCGATGCTCGCCGCGGTGGGGGACGAGGGCATCGCCGCGATGGGACGCGCGACGCTGACCGGGAAGATTGCAGAGCCCGAGCAGATGGCTGCGGTGATCTGCTCTCTCGCCGACCCTCGGATCTCCGGATACATCACTGGGGAGATCCTGCAGGTCAACGGCGGAATGTACCTCGACTGACAGAAGCCGAGGTCGACGCCGGGATGTACCTCGACTGACGGAAGCCAGGTAGGCGGCCCTTCGAGCGGAGCGACCCACAGCCGCGCTACGCTGGGTCCTTCCCTTCCTCGAGGAGCCGAAATGAAGGCAGCCGTCCTGCGCGCGTACAACACCCCTCTCGAAATCGAGGACGTCCAACTGGCCGACCCGGAACCCCACGAGGTCCGGGTGCGCACGGCAGCTTGCGGCGTCTGCCATAGCGACCTCCACTGTATCGAAGGTGCGCTTCCCGTCCCGCCGCCGATGGTGCTAGGCCATGAGCCCGCTGGGGTCGTCGAAGCCGTGGGCTCCCAGGTCACCTACCTGGCACCGGGCGACCACGTGATCGGTTGCCTGTCTGCATTCTGCGGCGCCTGTGAGTACTGCTTGCGCGGTGAGCCGAACCTGTGTGGGGGCGAAGTAACTGGCCGTGCCCTCGACGCCCCGCCCCGGATTTCGAAGGGAGACGAAACCATCCACCAGTTTGCGCACCTCTCGGCCTTTGCCGAAGAGATGCTCGTCCACGAGAACGCGCTGGTGAAGATCAAGAAGGAAATGCCCCTCGAGCAGGCCGCGCTGATTGGCTGTGGCGTGACGACGGGCCTGGGCGCCGCGATCAACACGGCCAAGATCCGCCCGGGCCAGACCGCGGTCGTGATCGGCTGCGGTGGTGTGGGCCTGTCGGCGATCCAGGGCTGCCACATCGCGGGTGCGGGCCGGGTGATCGCGGTGGATACCGTGCCCTGGAAGCTCGAATTGGCCCAGAAGCTGGGTGCCAGCGAGGGCATCAATGCGAAGGAGACCGACGCGGTCGCGGCCGTGCTGGAGGCCACCGGCGGTGGCGTCGACTTCTCTTTCGAATGCATCGGAACCCCGGGCACCTGCCAGCAGGCTGCGATGATGGTGCGCAAAGGCGGCACCTGCGTGCTGGTCGGTGTCGTACCGATCGGCGTGGGCGTGGAGTTCCAGCCGTTGGATCTGGTGCTCCAGGGCAAGTCGATCGTCGGCTCGATGATGGGCTCGAACCGCTTCCGCATCGACATGCCGCGCTTCGTCGATTTCTACCTGGACGGTCGGCTCAAGCTGGACGAGATGATCTCGACCCGGCTCGGGCTCGATGAAGTGAACACCGCATTCGACAAGATGAAGGCCGGTGAGATTGCGCGCAGCGTGATCTCCTTCGACTGACCCATGAAGGCCCTGGTCCTCCACGGCAAGGGGGATGTGCGCGCCGAATCCGTTCCGGATCCGACACCTCAGGATGCCCACAGCGCATTGGTAAAGGTGGAACGTGCTGCCATTTGCGGCTCCGATCTCCATCTCTACCACGGCGACGTGCCGGCGGCGCCTGGCCTCGTAGTCGGCCACGAGTTCGTCGGTGAGGTGATGGAGGTCGGTAGCGAGGTCACGAACATCCGCACCGGTGACCACGTCATGGTTTCGGGCGTGATCGGTTGCGGTCAATGCAAAAGATGCCTGAACGGCGAGGTGGTGCGCTGCGAGCGCAAACAGACCCGCGTGTTCGGCATGGCGCCGGAGCTACCCGGCGGGCAGGCCGAGGCGGTCGCCGTTCCGGGCGCCGAACACGCGATCCGCCGGATTCCCGAGGGCGTGAGCGTCGAACAGGCGGTGCTCCTGACCGACATCCTGCCCACTGGCTACTTCGGTGCCCGCAACGCAGACATCGAGCCGGGGGAGACGGTCGTCGTGATCGGCGCCGGCCCGGTGGGCCTGTTGGCCCTGCTCTCGGCCCAGCTTTTCGGACCAGCGCGCGTGCTGGTCGTGGACCGGATACCCGAACGCCTGGCCCTGGCCGCAGAGCTCGGCGGGATCCCGGTCTCAGCCGAGCATGCCGATTCCGTGATTGCAGAGATGACAAACGAGCAGGGAGCGGACCGGATCATCGAAGCCGTCGGATCCGATGCGACGATCCTGAAGGCGATCGAGTGGGTTCGCGCCGCCGGGACGGTCTCGGTGGTCGGCGTGAACACCAGCCCAGCCGTACCCTTCCCGATGATCCACGCGCTGATGAAAGACCTCACGTTCCGTGTCGGTCTGGTGCCTGTTCCCGAACTCTGGTCGGCGCTGATTCCGCTCGTCGCGTGTGGCCGGCTCCAGCCGGAACGGGTGTTCACCCACCGGATGGGGCTGTCGGAAGGTGCCGAGGCCTATCGGCGCTTCAACGCACGCGAAGACGGCATCCTGAAAGTACTCCTCGACCCGAGCCGTTGATCGTTTCGAGAAGGCAGACGGGAGTGCTGGCGCCTCTACTCGTCGCGCAGGTAGCCGAGCGCCCTGAGCTGATTGACGTGCATCTCGTCGATCTCCACCTCGGGCGCGTCTCCCCACGGAATGGGTTTGGAGACCCACTGCTCGGATTCCTGTCGAAGCCCGGCAGCTTGCTCCTCGCGCAGTGCGACCAGATTCTTCTGCTCGGTCGGGTCCGAGGTGTGGTCGAACAGCTCGCCGGATTTCGGATCATCCATGCGAAAGACCATCCGCATCGGCCCCTTTCGAATCGATAGGAGGGGCTCGGGCGGCCTCTCGTGCTCTCCCCAGGTTCCCCACGAGCCGTCCAGGAAGGAGAGTGCGGAGGGGGGCGCCTCTTCCACGTCATCGGATTCAGCTTCACCGCGCGCCGCCGCCTCGATCAGGGGGACCAGCGATTGGCCGTCGATATCGGGAAGCGCAGGCAGGCCGAGCATATCGAGCAGAGTCGGCCAGATGTCGATATTGCGTACCAGGGGCTTCACCACCACCCCCTGCTCGAACGCGAACGGGAGCGAGAAGATCAGGGGCACTTCCGTCACCTCGCGGTAGAGGTTTTCCGCGTGCCCCTCCTCGCCATGCTCATAGAAGCTCTCGCCGTGGTCAGCCGCGATCACGATCAGCGTGCGCTTCAGCAGGTCGGTCTCCTGGAGGTCCTCGACCAGCTTTGCGATGTTCCGATCCACCCAGTAGATGGAGCTGTCGTAGGCATCCGAGTAGGAGGTGCCGAACTCGAGCTTCGCCGCCTCCTGGTCGTACAGGTACTGGTGCACGTCCATGTAGTGCATGTAGAGGAAGAAGCGTTCCTGGGCATGGCCATGGATGAATTCAATCGCACTCTCGGTGGCATCGAAGTCGTTGCCCAGCAAGGGGTGGGTCGAAGGGCTCCGCCGCTCCAGCTCGTGTGCACTGCGGCTGGGATGGGGCCGCATGTAGAGATCGAAGCCCTGGTCGAATCCGAAGTTGTTGGCCACCCAGCCGTTGCGCCAGATTCCGGCTGTGTGGAACCCCGCCTGCTTGAGCAGCTCGGCTGGAAGCACCGCTTCCTGGGGCAACGCGTGCCGGAAGCGAGTCACACCGGTGCGCATCGGGTAGAGACCCGTCCAGAGCGACGCCATCGAGGCCTTGGTCCAGGTCGACTGTGCCTCGACGCGGTCGAACCGGATCCCGGAATCGGCCAACGCGTCCAGCATGGGGCTGGTGGGCCGATCGTAGCCATAGGACGACAGCCGATCGGACCGAAGCGTGTCGATCAGGATGAAGATGACATTCACGTCATCGCGCTCGCGAAGCTTCGCAATCTCTTCGGACGTGCCCATGGGGCGTGAGGGGAAGTGGATCTCGAGCTGCGTAGCGATCGCAGCGACCACCAACAGGCCGGCCAGACCGTAGTAGAACCACGGGGAATCAATGATACGTCGAAACAAGCCGACCTCCTGAGTGCTGTTCACGAGGAGCCAACGCTCCCTGCCTCGGCGCTGCGTAGCGCCTCTAGTTCCCGCTGCGCCTGTTCGCGCGGAAAGCCCGGATGTTCACCCTCGACCGCCAGGGAACCCTCGATTGCTGCAGCCGCCTCGGCGGTGCGCTCGAGTGCTTGTAGAGCAAGCCCCAGGTGGTAGAGCAACAGGGGATTCTTGTGCCCACGCGCCTCGGCAAGCTCGACTGCGGATTCGAACTGCGGGAGAGCCGCCTCCGGCAGGCCGTTGCGCAGATAGGCGAAGCCGAGTGTATCTGCCACGTCTGATGAGTTGGGTAGGGCCGAACGGGCTTCCTGAGCGAGCTGCACCGCCCTGCCGAGATCGACTCCGCGACTGGCCAGCAGGAAGGCGAGGTCGTTCTTGCCCCCGTGCAGATCGTCTTGCTCGCTGAGGGCCTGTTCCAAGAGTTCGACGGCCCGATCGCCGTTGCCGGCCTCCATGTGCATCCGCGCCAGCCGCACGCGACCCGAGGGATCGAGGTGGCCCTCTGCTGCCAGCGCCTCCAAGGCTTCGATTCCCTCGCCGACCTTCCCCTGGGCAGAGAGAAGCTCGGTCTGGAGTCGGGTCGCGGCAGCGAAACCCGGCTCGAGCTCGAGAGCACGCCGGGCATCGCCGAGCGCGGCCTCCAGATCTCCCTCGGATGCCCGCAGTCTCGCACGCAGCAGGTGAAGAAGCGCCGAGGAGGGATTCTTCTCGATCGCAGTCGCGAGCTGGGTCCAGGCGGCCTCAGGATTTCCGGTCTCTAACTCGAGCCGAGCGAGCAGGGCGACCGGACGGAGGTCGGCGGGTGCGCGCTCGACGGCCTGCTTGAGCGCCGCGCGGGCCCGCTCGGGGTCCCGGCCGCGCTCGAGGCGCCCGAATTCGAGCAGCGCATCGACGGGTGGAGGAGTCAACTCGAGCAGGCTCTCCAGGTTCTTCTTCCCAACCTTGGGTCGCCCCAGCCCGTAGAAGGCGCGAGCCAGCAGAATCCGGTCGCCGGGCAGAAGGCTGACCTTTCCTCCTTCCGAAAGGCGCCGAAGCGTTCGCACCGTCCCCGGCCAATCTCTCATGGACGCATGGATCTGCGCCTTGAGCCTCAAGACATCCGCTCGCGGCCGTGCCACGTTCGAAACATCTTGCTGGCTCGCCAACGCGAGCGCCCTCTGGATGGCAGCCAGCGCTGCCGGAAAGGACTGCCGATGCAGCTCGACCCGAGCCAGCAGCACGGAGACCCGGCTGCTCGGAGCCCGCTCCTCCAGCTTCCCGAGCAGAGTGGCGGCCTCTTCGAGGCGGCCGCTGGCAAATGCCCGCTGGGCACGGGCAAATTCTGTCGCCGGCAATTCGGGATACTCGGTCTCGAGGCGTGTCAGGACTTCCTTCGCAGCCTCGGCCTCGCCAGCCTGGAGCTTCAACGTGACTGCCAAAGCCAGAAGGCTGGCCGGATCATCGACCCGATCCGCAACCTCGAGGAGATGCATGGCTGCCTGGTCGGCCTGGCCCTTCCTGGCCAGGTGGCGCGCGTACAAAATGTGAGCCTCGGCGGCTTCGGGCTGAAGCTCCAGAAGCGACTCCAGAAGCTCTTTCCCCGAGCCACCCGATTCCTCCTCGAGTCGCGCCAGGGCTCCCCATGCGCCATAGGCGTCGGGATAGTGGGATCGTTGGTATTCAAGCACCCATCGGCGGAAGTCCACGTCCTCCGTGCGGCGCGCATACCGGAAGGCGGCATCCAGTGCGATCCGCTGCTGGCTACCCTCAGTCGCCTCGATCATGTCGCGAAAGGCGGTCTTTGCCTCTTCTTGGTGTCCCTCCCAGCTCGCGAAGACCATCGCCCGTTCCAGCCGTAGATGAAGGAGCTCAACAGGTGGTGCCGATTCAGGAGAAAGCTCGAGGGCTCGGTCGAAGGCAGCCAGGGCCTGTTCAAAGAGCGCCTCAGGCGATGCATCTCCGACGCTTCGAAGCTCCCGCACCTGAGCCCGCAGCACGATTCCCAACTGCACGTGGGGCCGGTAGTCATCAGGAGCCAGCTCCACGCCGACCATCGCCGCATCAAGCGCAGCGGTAGCATCCTCACGAATCAGCTCGAGCTCCGAGAGACGCACCCGGGCAAGCGGGTTCGCGGGCTCACGCTCGAGCACACCTCGGATCAACTCTTCTGCGAGTTCGGGTTCTTCCCAGACGATCAGTCGCGCCTCGGCCAGAGCCGCATCGCTGCGAGCGGGATCGAGCCGGTAGGTCTCCCTGTAGTAGAAGGCCGCATCCTCGAACCCTCCCATCCCATCCAGGATCGTGGCGATGCGAAAATTCGTCTCCGCGTCGGTCGGCTCGATCCGGAGAGCACTTCGCAGCTCCAGGACCGCTTCCTTCTTCTCGCCCTCAGCCAGATATCGCTCGGCATTCGCTCGATGCTCCGCGGCATCGGGCGAACAAGCGCTCAGCGAGAGCAACCCGGGCAGCGCAACGATCAGGAACACGACCCACACGGTCGTCGGAGTCCTACATCCCATCACGGGTTGGTCGCCTCGTCGGCGGCGAGGCGCTCGAGCTCCCGGCGGGCCGCCTCTGATTCGGAGAACGGGCCCGCATCGAGCGCCGTGCGAAACGCCTCCGCGGCGGCCTCCATGTCTCCCCGTTGTACGAGCGCAAGGCCCAGGTGATAGCGGGCGGTCGCGTAGTCGGGTTGCTTCGCCAAAGCCCTATCGAATACAGCGATGGCCGGCTCGATATCGCCGCGCTTCAGCAGCACCCAGCCCAGAGTATCGAGCACCGCGGCCTGTGGATCGACACGAGACGCCCGGGTGGCGAGCGCCACCGCCAGCTCCAGATCTTCGCCTTTCTCGGCGAGCAGCCAGGCCAGATCGTTGCAGGCCGGGAAATGCTCGGGATTCCTGCGCAGTAGCGCCCGAAGCCCTGCCTCTCCCTCCTCGTTGCGTCCCAGCGCAAGCTGCGTGGAGGCGACGAAATAGGCGTAGTTCGGATCGTCAGAATGGGCCGCGCTGGCCCGCTCGAAGAGGGCCAGCGCTTCTTCGAGCTTCCCGGCCCGCTGTTCGAGCTGGCCTAGCCCGGCCAGCGCCGGGCCGGACTCCGGGTCGGCCTCGAGCGCTGCGTCGAACACCGCTCGTGCGGCATCATCCCGGCCGAGTTGGAACAACAGATCGCCCCGCAAGGCCTGAAGCGCAGATGAATCGCTGTCTGCGAGCTGCTCTGCCCACTTGCCCGCTTGCTCCTGCTGCCCACCGGCGAGAAGCAGGCCGATCCACTGGCGGGCAGCAGGCTCGTTGCGGGGATCGGTGAAATCGAGGTCGCTCCGCTCGAGCACGCGAAGGGCCGCCGGAGCTCCGGAAGTGCGAAGCTCCAGCTGCGCAAGCTCCGCCACCGCGCGACCCTCGGAAGGTTCGTGCTTGCGGAGCTCCACGAGCCATCCTCGAGCCTGGGCGACATTTCCGCGCTGCATCTCCGCCGAAGCCAGCAAGACGTACGCCTCCGGATCGGTGAATCCCTGCGCTTGCACGTGTCGGTGGAGCAGCGAGACCGCCGATTCGAAGTTTCCCCGAGCCAGGTAGAGCCTGCCCAGCAACAGGGCAGCGTTGTTCTCCTCTGACGAAAGCCGGGTAGCCTCGCGAAGCTCGATCATCGCACGGTCCGTGTCCCCGAGGTCGAGTGCGGCCTCGGCCGCAAGCAGGCGGGCACCCGGATTGTTGGGCCACGCCTGGATCCCGAGCCCTAGCGCGGCCAGGGCCTCTGCGGATTCACCTCGCTCGAGCAGGATATTGCCCCGCGCGATCTCCCGGAATGCCGGCTGCTCGAGCGTCGCAGCCAGGCGCTCTGCCTCGTCCAGCTCCCCGAGTTCCACGAGCATGTCGACGAGAAAGAACCGGAATTCCTCGGGATCCTCTGGTGAGAGCTCACGGGCGCGTTCGAGCGCCTCCCTGGCAAGCTCGAAATTCCCGACGTCCCGCCGCAGACTGGCCAGGGCAAACCAGGCGGCCGGTGTCTCGAGCGCCTCGGTCACCTCGCGAAGCTGCTCTTCCGCCTCATCCATTTCTTCCTCGGCCACGAGCCGATCCACCAGGGACTTCCGCAGTTCGAGATCGTTCGGCTCGGCCTCCACGGCACGTCGCAACGTCTCCATGGCCTTCTCCGGGAGATCCAGCTTCCCGTAGAGCTCCACGGCACGTCGAACCACAATCGGGTTGGCCGGGTGCGGCTCCAGACAGCGTTCGACTTGTGCGCTGGCGCGCTCGGCATCCTCGCGCTTCTCATGAAGAAAAGTCGCCATCGCAAAGCACCACTGAGTTGCCGTCTGGGGATCTTGTTGCTCAGCCACGCCGGCGATCTCGGAGTAGACCTTCTCCGCCTCGTCCAGCCGCCCGAGCTCAGCAAGAGCCGATGCGCGCAGCCCGAGATATCGATCGGGGCTGATCTCGAGCAGACGTTCGACGTCGATCAACGCCGGCTCGGGCTGGCCGGTCACCAGCAAGATCTGGACACGGATCGCCAGCGCGGGCTCGTTGTCCGTTTCGACCTCGAGGACGGCGTTGGCCGCCTCGAGAGCCTCCTCGCGCTGACCCTGCCCTAGAAGGGTGCTGGCGAGCGCCAGGCCGGCCGGCACTGCATACTCTTCCGAGGCCGCGGCCCTATGCAGGGGCCAGAGTGCGGGGCTGGTCTGGCCGATACGCAGAAGCGCGGTTCCGAGCCGGTGGTTCGCCTCAGGCTGGTCCGGGTCCGTGCTCAAGAACTCACGCAGCGGATCGATGCTCTCCGCATAGAGACCGGCGTCCTGCAGCGCCCGGATCTCCTCGATCTGGGCGTCGCGCGTGCCACCGCACCCAAACGGAGCCAGCGCCCCCAGCAGGAGCAGCGCAACTAGACGGGCACGTGTGCGCAGCACGTGCAACAGAGTGGGCAACATGGATGGTACCAGCCTATTCGGTCTTGAAAGAACGCGGCATCTTAGCGAACGGATTCCCGCGGCCCATCTCTTCGGTCCGCCAGGAGAGCGAACCTTAGATGGAGCTTCGCAGTTGCGTCCGATCGTGTCTCCCATCACCCGGAATACCCGAGGGAGCCCCGATGAACCCACGAGGATGAGACACGGTGTACAGCCGACGCCTCGCTTCCGACTGTAGGGAAAACTATTTCCCAAGAATGGGAGATTTCCTTCCGATGCCTGCCATCCCCCGAGGGAATGGATGCGACTCCGTTTTTTTCCGCTTCTATTTCAGCCACTTACAAGGAGGACCCTATCGCAAACTCTTGGCATTCCACTTGCAAAACTACTCAGCGTGCCTGGGGAATGTGCCTTGGCCCATCAGATAAGTAGAGCATGCGATCATTGACCGGCATGCAGTCAAACAACAACAGAAGGAATCATCTAATGCGCAGATTGTTCAAGTTTATTTCGGTTGCGGGCCTGGCTTTGGCCTTGGCCGCCTCCGCCAATGCAGGGGCGCTCGTCGGCGGCACCCTCAGCTTCGCGCTGGGTACCCTGACACCGTTGACGGGAACCGGCGTTGGACCCGGTAGCTCAGCTGGTCCCCCCGGCTCGGCGGTCACACTTGGTTCCCCCACGGCCTTTGCGACCGTCTTGGCCCTTGGAGCTAGCAAGATCACGCTAGCCCCGACCGCAGCCGCGCCGCTCTCCGCTCTGTCGGCCTCGGTCGTGGCTCCGACGGGCTGCTCGTTCACCGGTGGCCCGGTGGGTGGCACCTGCGCCCTCGGCGGAACCGTCAACGCGCTGGTCGGTGGTGCTCCGTTCCTGATCGTTCCGCTCGCTGGTGGCCCGGCCACCGGTGCTGGCCTCGGCGGTCGGCTCGCGTTCGGCCCCTACGGCAGCTACATCGACTTCATTGCCGGCTGGTCGGCAGGTGCGGTTGGCGTGACGATCAACGGCGTTCAGCTGACGACCGGCAACGTGACCACCCCGGGCGTCGGCATCTCCACGTTCGGTTATGACAACCGAACCGCGAATGGCGGCGGTACCGTGAAGCTCGTGGCACCCGGTGGCCTGATGAGCACGTTGGGTGGCCCGTTCCCGCTCTTCATCAGCATGACGCTGACCTTCGTCCCGGAGCCCGGAACCCTGCTGCTGCTGGGATCCGGCATCGTCGGCCTCGGACTGCTGGGCCGGAAGAAGCAGAAGAACGCGTAGCAACCGCTAAGTTCTTCGACTGAGTCGAGGGCGGTCACCCCCAGGGGTGGCCGCCCTTTTCTTTTGAGCCGGTCCTTTTGAGCCGGTCTGGATCTTGGCCCGCAACCCGGGCATGCGATACTTGAAGCGGATGCTCCGACGGCCGGCCTGTCTTCTCTCGATGCTCGTGTTCGCGCTCACCTCCTGCTCCCCGTCCGGAGGCTCGGGGCCTCCCGCGCTGCTGCTGATCAGCCTCGACACCACGCGCAGCGATCACCTCTCGGCCTACGGCTACCCGCGGCCCACGAGCCCCGCGTTGGAGGAGCTAGCGGGGCGAGGCGTCCGCTTCCAAACCGCCTACTCGGCGAGCGCCTCCACCGGCCCATCGCACGCAACCCTCTTCACCTCGCTCCACCCGGCACGACACGGCGTCACGAAGAATGGGCTGAAGCTACCGGAGGAGCGCGAGACGCTGGCCGAGCAGCTCGCGGTGCAGGGATTCCAGACAGCCGCGGTGGTGAGTTCCTTCGTGTTGAATGGGAAGTTCGGCCTGGCCCAGGGTTTCGACCACTATGACGACGAGTTCACCCCCCAGGAGGCCACAGCCACCGTATCCGAATGGGAAGGGCACGAGGTCTCGGGGAGCTTCGATCGGCGCGGTGACCACACCACCCTGCACGCTCTTCGCTGGCTGCGTGAAATGCGAGACCCAAGCCAACCCTTTTTCCTGTTCGTCCACTACTTCGATCCGCACCTCCCCTACGCACCCCCCAAGCCCTTCGACACCCGTTTCGAGGCGAAGCTGCCCGCCAGCGTTGGGCCGCTTGACCGGGTCATCGCGCACTACGACGGAGAGATTGCATTCGTGGACCAGGCGGTGGGTTCGCTGCTCCAGGGCCTCGAAGATCTCGGGCTCTCCGATTCGACTCTGGTCATCGTGACCGGTGACCACGGCGAGGGGCTGATGAAGCATGGCATGCTCGGCCACGCGGTGAACCTCTACGAGGAAGCCGTGCGCGTGCCGCTGCTGATGCGTTGGCCCGGGCAGCTGCCACGTGGGCGCGATGTCGCCGGCCCGGCCGCGGCCGTCGACATCGCGCCCACCGCGCTCGAATTGCTCGGCTTTGCCCCCCCCCGTGGCCTCGATGGCGAGAGCCTGGCACGGGCCGCCCTGGGACAGGCGGATCTCGACCCGGAACGACCGATCTACCTCCACCGACGCCCTTACGGAAGTGCGTGGGTCGCCGACATGGGCCGCCTCTACGTGAATGGCAGCCAGTTCGGGATCCGCCAGGGCCAGTGGAAGTACATCGAGGGAGACCTGCTGAAGACCCGGGAGCTCTTCGACCTGGAGGCGGATAGGTCGGAGCAGCGCAACCTGGCGAGTTCCCGCCCGGAGAAGGCGCGTGAGCTTGCCAGCCGCCTCGAAGAGCGGCGGCAACAGAGCGACCCGGACACGCGCGAGCTCTCCCCAGAGGACCGCGAGGCGCTGCGGGCACTCGGATACGTGGAGTAAGGGCGGCCGTCAGGCGGCGCCAGGGGAACCGATCTTCTTGGCGAGCTGCTCTGCCGAGCGCCACGCCAACGCCATCAACGTGAGGGTGGGGTTCTTCTCCGGAAGGCTCACGAATACGCCCGCATCGGCCACGTGGACGAGCGGGTTTTCATGCAACGCACCGAACGCATCGCAGACGCTCGTGCTCGGGTCCTCCCCCATTCGGCAGGTTCCCGCGTAATGGATGCTCGAGGGTTTCGAGAAGCGATTGATCTCCCGGATCGTGTCGAATTCCTGAAGCAGCTCGCCGGCCACGCGCATCATCTTGGCGTGCCGCAATTGATCCTCGGCCGTGAAACCGAACGCGAGATCGGGAATTGGAACGCCATTCTCGGTCAGCTTGCCCGTCAGCCGCATGCGATTCTCGGGCCGCGGTTCCATGGCCGCCATCCCGTAGAGTGCGAGAAGGGTCTTCCCCTCGGTCTCGTAGCCGTGCACCTGGAAGCCGAACATGCCGGAGAGCTCCGGTGCCTCTCGTCTGGCGGCAGCCGTGTAAGCGTGGAGATAGGAGCCGAAGGGCACGGCTCGCGGAATGCCGCCATCATCCAGCTCACTCACGTCCACGCTCTTCCGAACCTGGACCACGATGCCGCCCTGGGGATGATCCGTGAGATACCGCCCCAACATCCCCGATCCGTTCCCGAGCCCTGCCGGCTGGCCCTGCGTCGCGGAGTGGAGCAACAGCTTCGTCGATTCCAGGCAGCCCGCAGCCAGCACGATCGACTCGACGCGAAGCGATTCCTGGCGCCCTGTCGCCCGGTCGAGATAGGTCACTGCTTCGGGACGGTTCGACGCGGAATCGATCTCGATCCGCAGTGCCTGAGCACCCGGGATCAACGAGAACGCGGAGTTCGGAAGCAGGAGATCGCTGAAGGTAGATCCCGGCCTGAAGAATCCGAGTTCACTCTCGAGAGCAGCCTCGCGCGTCAATGCGGTCGTCCCGAGTCGCGAGCCCTTCATCGCATCCGGATAGACCGCATAACGACCCTGCGTGAGAAGAAGCCCGCGATCCGCCAGGCTTTGGCCGAAACCCTCTTCATATGCCCGCCTCCGGAAAGCTCCCGGGTACTCGCCGTCCGGGAGATCCGGCTCCCCCGAGGCTTCCCCCACGACGCCCAGAATCCGCTCGGCGCGGGTGTAGTAGGGTGCAATCTCCTCGTAGCGAATGGGCCAGCGAAAGCCCTTCAGCTTTTGACCGTCGAAATCCGCTGCGCTGAACCGCGGGCAATGTGCCAGCCACTCCGTCAGCTTCCCCCCCACCCGACGAGTTCGGTGCCAGGGGAACGCCGTCGTTCCGGAGGATTGATAGGCTTCGCTGTTTGCGTCGTTCCCGCTGGCATCGTGGAGGCCAGCCTCCATCATCGCGACGGGCAGCCCCTGCTCGAGCAGTGCGAGGCATGAGGCGATCCCAGCCGCCCCGCTGCCGATCACGAGCACCGGAACGGGGTCCCGGCTGCGAAGCCATTGCTGCCCGCGCCAGATGGCCGCAGCGCCCAGGCTCCCGGCGACGCCGTACTTCGCCGTCAGCGTGATGAGCTCTCTGCGGGTCAAGCCGTTGCGCAGCATCTCTGCACACTATATCTGACAGGTGCACCGACGGAATGAAGGGACTGCGGGTGGCCGGAACTTCGAATGACACGAAAGACGGGGTCCCGAAATCCAGGACCCCTTCGAGGCGCGCTTGGCAACGCCACGGGCCGGCCCTTCTGGCAATGAGCCTGGTCGGACTCGGAGCGCTCGCGCTGGCCCTGCCCACCGTGCTGGCCGTGGTGACGCTTCCGGCCGACGCGATCGGATATGTCGCAACCGCTCGGAACTGGATCGAGGGGCGCGGCTTCGTCGATCCGATCGTCTACTCCTACTACCTCCCCGGTGCCTCATCCCCCATCCCCGCGATCGCCGTACGTCCTCCGATCGTCCCCATCCTGTTCGCGCTGCCGCTTTACCTGGGCGCCGGGCTGGTCGGACTGGGAGTCCTCCACGCGCTCTGGTCCGCCTGGGTCGGAGCCTCGATCCTGTGGGTGGGCCGCCGATTCATGTCACTCCCGGCAGCGACCGCGGCTGCAATCGGCGTCGCCTGGTCGCACAACTGGTGGCGATCGAGCACGCAGCTGCTCACCGAGACGACCAGCGTCGGAGCCATGCTCGCGCTGCTCGCTGTCACCCCCCGCGCACTCCGAACTCCGTGGGGCGCCGCGGGGCTGGCCGTCGCCACGCTGATCGCGTGGTTGGTGCGTCCGAACCTCGCTGGATTCACAGCTGTCGTGGTGGTCGCCGCCGTGTGGAGCTGGGGGGCTCGCTCCGCGTTCCGCTCCCGGCCACTCTGGACCTACCTCGTGGTGTTCGTGCTCCTGCAGCAGGTGACCGGGGTGCTGCTCAGCGCGATCCATGGCTTTGCGCCCTATGCGCACTACGGCGTGATGGCAGAGACGCTCAGCACGATCGACGTACGGAGCTACCAAGCCGAGTACGGAGGCGCACTCGATCATGCGGTTCGGCACGCCGGGGAGATCGCGAGCATCCTCGTGGCCAACCTGCGAGCGACCGCAACGCAGCTCCTGTTCCGCCCCGATTATCTCTTCGTCGGTTGGCTGGTGCTTCCGGGTGTGGTGTACGGCTTGTCGCGTCGGTCGGAAGAGGGGCTTCTACCCGCGCTCTGCACCTTCGCGGCTCTCGCCTTTATGACCATTGGGATTCTCACCGGCTGGGGTTACGACGTCACGCGATACCCACTGCTCGGCGTCACCTGCTTCTGGCTCCTCGGTTTCGCTTCAATCGACGCGGCGGTGCAGCGCTTCCTCGATCGCAGGGCCGAGCGTGGGAAACCGGCCCCTGCCTATCTGCGCGGAGCACCCCTGGCGATGATGCTCCTCGCCTGCCTCGCCATCATCCCTCGAACCGAGACGTGGGTCTTCGTGAACCGGCATCTCGAGGTCAAACATCCCGTACCCAGGTTGCAGGGCCCGCCTGGTTCGAACCGCGTCAGCCTTGCCTTTTGTCCCCGAATGCACGCTGACGCAATCGTCACATCACCCGACCCCTGGAGCATCTACTACTGGTGTGGCAACGCCGGTTACTTGATTCCGCGCGACCTCTCGGACCTCCACTGGCTGCACGCCTACCTCGACGAGATGAAACCCGGCTACCTCATCACCGAGTTAGCGACCGAACAAGCCGTCTTCGACCGGTCCCCGCGTCTCGTCTCCGTCGACAGGTTCGCCGACATCCGGCTGTACGAAGTCCGTGGCGCCGGAAGCGACGGCTGGCCATGGCATTCCATCGGACCTCTCGCCGACATCGGACCTCCGCGGCGGAGCACTCGTGGTGTACAGAACCGGCCGCCACGCTGAACTCTCTCGTGGGGCTGTCTCGGGCACCAATCGGCCCCTATGCGATGGTTCCCGAGACACTTCAGTGTGTTGCAGGTAGCCGATCGCAGGAAGGTTCGATCAGGTAGCCGAGCGCTCGAAGGTTCTGGCACTCCTCCCGCGTCAGATCCTGTTGCTTCCCTGGCCGAGGGGCCGCAAGCCGCGTCCGCAGCTCGCGAAACGTGCTCCGCAGCGAGGCACGCCGCTCCGGTGAAATATCGCGGCCCTGATCCTGCTCACCGCCATACCACGTCAGCTCCTCGACTTCCCCGAGGCTCCGCCGGGTCACGATGTACCGAATCCCATCGGAGAGCAGGGCTTGACGGCGGACCGAGCCGACGGACAGGTTGGAGAGCCAGAGTGTTCGAGGCGCTTCCCTCTCTGTCCCGTCCAACAAGTCCTCCCCGGAAAAGTGAGGGGGAGGCTCGATGCCGAGTGCGGCAAGCGCGGTCGGAAAGACATCGAGGGGCGAGCCGAGGCGTGGCAGCTCGCCCACCTCACCGTCCGGAATCCTGAGGAACATCGGGACGGCCGTCTCGGAAGCCGTGAGGGCTTCACCGTGAGCAAACCAGCGATCGCTCTCGCCGAGGCTCTCGCCGTGGTCCGCGGTGAAGATCACGACAGAATCCTCCAACAGACCGCGGCGATCGATCCCGTCGAGAAGTCGCCCTACCTGCTCATCCACGAATCGGATCTCCGCGTGATAGGCGGCGCGGTAGGAAGCCGTATCGCGGCGATCTCCGAGAGCCTGGTACCGGGGCAGCGCACCCGATCCCTGATCATCGGTGGAAACGGGTAGCGTCCGATCTTCTACACCACGCGGCGGTGGCCCTGCCGGCGCATCCCACTCCGCCGGTGCGGTGTAGGGACCGTGGGGATCCTGGTAATGCACCCAGAGGAAGATCGGACCGCTGCCTCGACCCGACACCAGATCGAGAAGTCGAAGCGCAGAGGTGGTGGTTCCGTCGGCACCCCGCTCTGGAAGCCCTCTCACCCGCTCACGCGATCGCATCGCAGCATCGTAGTAGTCGAAGCCGCGATCAAGCCTGGTCTTCTTCCGGAGCACGAAGTTGCTGACCACTGCAGCGGTGCGCCATCCGTGCTGCCCCAACCAGCTGGCCAGGGTCGGAATCTGGTCGGGGAGCACGGCTGTATTGTTCTGGATGCCGAGCTCGTCCGGATAGCGTCCGGTGAGCATGGCGCCGACCGAGGGAAGCGTGAAGGGCGCCGGAGCAAACGCGTTCCGGACCACCAGGCTCTTGTTCGCGAGTGCATCGAGATGCGGCGTCAACCCGAGCTCACCCCCATAGGCCGCCAGACGATCCGCACGCAGGGTATCGATGCTGATCAGGATCAGGCCCTCCGGCGGTGACCCGGAACAGGCCGCGATGAGCAGAAGAGCCCCACACGCCACGGGGCGCATGACTCGCCGGAGGAGCCCGGCAACCTCATCATCCAATGCCATGCGAACTCCCGCCACCTGACGCCAGCCGTTCAGAATCGGCGGTGAAGGTACCGTGGATTCGCTCACCTGGCGGTGGCGAGGTTCGCCAGCGCCGGCGGGGCGTTCCAGGGTCGGCTCTCCGGAGTGGCATCGCGTACGCGAAGCAACCGCAGGTTCGTCGCGCGCGCCAGCTCTTCCAGGCGCGGCGAGGAAAGGATGAAGGAATTCGCTTCGCGATCGTCGACCACCAGATAGCCCAGATCCTGCTCATCGAGATACCGACCCACCAAAGCGGCGGAATCGAGATCCCTTGGAATCCAGACTCCTGCGTTGCCGCACCACAGATAGAGGGACCAGGGATCTTGCGAAGCGACCCGTGCATTCCGGTCCATCTTGGCGCAGAGGCGGCGTGCGTTTCGATCCGCGGCCTCGTGGGGCGGCTGGGTGCCGTGCTCGCGGAAATCCCGCCAATTGCGGGCAGAGAGTCGCAGTTGAAGTTCGCTGCTCTGGGAGAATGCGAACAGCGCAACGACGAGGGCGACGGGGGCAAGATGGAGCGCTCGGGCCAGCGGCGGGGACACCCCTCTACGTGCGGCCAGCCAGGCGCCACAACCCGCCAGCAAATCGCCCGCGAGCAGCCAGCCGCACAGACCGACGAAGAGCGCGAGCCGGTAGGGATCGTTGGTCCCCCAGCTGAACAGCAGCACGGCCGCAAAGCCCAATGCCGAAAAAGCCACGACACGCCGTTCGAGGTCACCTTCACCCCGCCGTCGGAGCGCGTAGATCAACCCCGGCACGGCGAGCCAGCCCACGAAATGATAGTCGGACGCCACGAACAAGGCCCGACCCACCTCTTTCGCGTTGGCAAGAAGACTCGCGACGATGCTGTCGAGATTTTCGATCAGATAGGACGACCATCCTACGTAGATCTTCTGGTAGAACGCTGCGTCCCGGGCGTAGTAGGTCTCGAGCAGCACTCCGTAATGGGCGTAGGGGCGGATTCCAGTGACCACGCCATAGACCCAACTGACACTGTTCTGGAGGATGGCGAAGCTCCCCACCAACACCCACAGCGGGCGTGAACGGAATGCGCCTCGTACTCCTTTTTCCAGCAACACCGCGAGCACGAGGGCCACCAGGACCAGCACGAGGTTGGGCCGGGTGAGCCAGGCCAGCAACAGCAGGCCGCTCGTCACCAGCGCCCCACGCACGCTCGCCACGGCGCGCCCCGAGTAGGCCAACAGCAGCAACAGGACGCCTACGCCAACAGCCTCGGTCAACAGGTTCTGGGTCGCGCTCACCCAGCGATAGCACCAGGCGAACCCCAGGCTCGCCGCCAGCGCGGCTGGAAGTGGCAGGCGGCGATTGGCCAGCCAGAACGTCGACGCTCCGATGGCGCTGGCAAACACCACATGGAGTTGGGACACGGTCGGGATCGTCGCGCCCAGCGACAGCGGAAGGGCCAGCAGCCACGAGATCACCGGGGCCCGCACCACGAACCCCGGCAGCGGAACCTGGGAATCGGCGAGGTAGTACGAATAGATCAGCGGGTCGACGAAACCCGCTCCAGAAACCCAGCTGTGGGCAATCCCCAGATGCTCCACTGCATCGGGCAACAGGGTCCAATGGGCGAGCACCTGGGGGAGAGCCAGCAGCAGTGTGCCGAAGAAGACGACCCCCGCCCCGGCCCAGACCGATACCGGGCGAATCCCACCCTCTGAGGGGGCGGATGCCGGGACCTGCTCTGCTACTTGATCGGATCCGTCAGCGGGCACGCCGGAACTTTCGCTTCTGCCTAGCCGCGCCCGAACGTGAGATCGAGGAAGTCAATGTACTGCGCTTCGCTTTCCGAGTGCATTGGCCTGAGATACTTGCTGGCCAGTGCTTTCGCTTGCTCGTGCTGTCCCGCCATCTCCAGTGCGAAGATCTGAAGATAGAGCGCCTCGCGCAACGCTCTAGCCCCCTGTCTTGCAGTTCCGAATTGCTCAGCAGCATCTTCGAATCGACGATCTGCCAATGCATCGATGGCCAGCGCCATCTCGATACGGGGGTCGAAGCTTCCCGCCTCGCGGGCGGTGCGGCTGCATTCGACCTCGTCTTTGCTCGTGCCCAACAGCCAGAGCAGGTTTGTCCGGAGCGGCGTCTCGGTGAGCAGCTGATGCAATTTCGGGATCCTTCGCAACATGCTGCTCTTGTCTCCGAAGAACCGTTTGTGGGCATACCGCCGGTAGGAGAACCAGGCGTCGGTCTCCTCGCGAACGCGTGGCGGCCAGTGACGCCGAATGAACTCGCTCCTGGAAAACGCCTTGCGTCCTTCTTCGATTTTGAGCAGGGGTTTGTGGCCCGGACCGACCTGGCCCACTCCGACCATTTCCTGGCCGAGTTGGCCGGGGCGATCGTCATCGAGGGGCCGGGTATTGCGACGAATCACCTGGAGCTCCGGAGTGTCGACCATGAAGAGAGCACCGAGTTGCTCGGGCACCTCGACGCCGATTTCCTGCAGTCGGATCGAGACCACCGGATCCTGCCATTGTCTTCTAAAGCCGGCCTCATCGACCTGCGGTAGTTCACCTCGAGTACCCAGCAGAATCCAATCGTATTTTGCCCCCGACCACAACGTACAATCCTCGAATACCTCGCAGAATGCGCTGATGATCGCGTCCCGCTCATCGACCGTCAGATCGTGGACGGGTAGCCAATACGAAATCAGCCCGTCCGGGTTGAGGCGATCGTAGGCCAATTCGAAGAACTGGCGCGTGAAGAGGCTCATGACTCCAGCAATCCGCGGCGGCGGCGGCTCCCCGGTGATGAGATCGTAGCGACGGTCAGTCGTCTGGAGGAAATGCCGGCCATCTTCGATATGAACCGTGACTCGCGGGTCCTCGAGCGGATATTCGCTGGGATCGGGATAGACGATGCGGTTCATTTCGAGGATGTCCCGCGAAATGTCGACGACATCGATTCGCTCGAGGCTGCTGGTCTCGGTGAGCGATTTTGCGGTCATACCTACGCCGTAGCTGATGAGCAGCGCGTCCCGCGGTGCGGGGCGCAACGCGATTGGCAGGTACACGAAGAGCTTCATGTAGCGCTGCGCCATCGTGGAGGTGCCGGACATACCGAAGTTGTTCGTCTGCATCCGGTAGAAGAGCGGAGATCCGTGGAGCATCCGTTTCAAGTAGATGATCGTCTCGGTGAGTCCCTCCCGAATATCGACGACCTCGAAGTTCTTCTTCCCGGGGACATTGGCGAGCGGATACTCGAGATAGTCGTCCTTCATGCGTCCGGCGGGGAAGGTGAACATCGCCACGACAAAGAGGCCAGCACAGGCGAGCGCCAGCACACGAGTGCGACGCCCGGGCGGCAATTCAGCAGCAAACCAGACGGAGAGCCCGGCCAGTCCGTAACCTGCAGCGAGCAGCTGGATCGAACGCTCGATCCCGAACGAAGGGAGCAGCCCGAACGCCACGACGAGGGGGCCCAGCATGGCGCCTGCGGTATTCGCAAGTGTCAACAAACCGGCAGAGCGGGTCTCGGCCGGTGCGGCGTTTTCGAACGCTTCTCCGAGAAGCGTAAAGATCATCCCGGAGAGAATCGCCACCGGAAGCATCAAAGGCAGCGCATAGTAGAAGGCGGCGAAACCGAACTCGTTCTTCGGCGGACTTGCAGCAAGTACGTGCGTGAAGCCCGCATAGGTCGCGACGACGACAGCGCCGCAGAGCAGCACCAGACCCAACGCGTTTCGATGAGCTTCCTGCCGGAATGCAAGCCAGCGCGAGCCGATCAGGCCCCCAAGCCCGATCCCCAGCAGCACGACACTGAGCATCACCGCGAACGTCAGGCTGGTACCGTGGACGAATAACACCAGGAAGCGAAACCAGACCACTTCGAGGCCCAGCAAGCTGCCTCCCGCGACGAATGCCGCGGCGAGAAACCAGAATGCTCGCCGGGGTATGGGGTCCGCCGGGGCGCCGATCGCACTCTCACCGGCGGCATCGAGACGTCGTGAGACCCTCCATGCCAGGCCCGCCGCCACGAGATTCACCCCGCCCGCAACCCAGGCTGTCGCTCGAATACCGAGCTGGTCGATCAGGACCACCTCACCGATCACGACGCCGACGACGGCGCCCAGGGTGTTCCACCCATAGAGAAGGCCAAGCGCGCGTCCGAACTGTCCTTGACGTCGGTGCAGGGCTGCGACGAGCAGAGGCAAGGTTGCCCCCATCGCCGCGGATGGCACCAGCAGCAGCAGGAAGGCACTCCCGAGACGAATCGCGTTCACCGCCAGGGGTACATCGAGCACCGGGCGCAGGATCGGGGAAAGAAGTGGAGACAGCATCGGCAACAGGTGGACGAGAGAGATCCCCGTGGCCGCGATCGCGAGTTCGATTCCCGCGTAGAGCGCTACCGGACGTCGCACATGATGACCGACACGGGCCACGACTCCGTTCCCGATCGCCAGACCGCCCATGAAACCAGCCAACACGAGACTCGATGCCCAGATGGAGTTCCCGAGCGCCAGGCCCGCCTGGCGAAACCAGAGCTGCTCGAAGATCAAGGCCGCCGCGCCCGACAGGAAGAAGATCGTACAAAGGACCGGATTCACGGGAGGCTCCTGGGTTGGGACACATCATCGGTACGCCGCCGATGGGCGTTGAATCGGGGATCGAATTCGGGGGACCTGGCCCCCATGCCGCGTGCGAAGAAGCCGATCGGGAGAAGGGTACGGGATCGGGATTCCTGGGGCGATCGAACGCTGTGGCGGCACGTAGAGCTGCAGGGGAAGAGTTGGCACCTTCAGCCGCTGGTGGGTTGGCCGCTATACTCCTGGGTTGCTCGCGCCGAGGGCGTGATCGGCCGGTGACCGGGTACGAGCGACCGAGATCCTTGGTGGAGAGCACCGTTGCTGCAACGATTCTTCGAGACGCCTGCCCGGTTCCCGCTGCTCTTCGCCGCCTTCACATTGACTTGCCTGATCGTCTACGAACCCTCCCTCGAGGGGGGCGTGGTCTCGGACGATCGGATGTACCTGGGCAGCCCGTACATCCAACAACTCTCCGCGGAGAACGTCCGGGAGATCCTCGACCCTCGCAGCGACATCACCAGGATGACGGCCAACTACGCGCCGGTTCACCTGCTGGCACACGGTATCCAGTGGAAGCTCTTCGGGGGGCAACCACTCGGCTTCCACGTCACCAACATCCTGCTGCACGCGTTGAGCGCCACGCTGCTGGTCGCCCTCTTCCTGCAATGCGGCCTCCCAGCTGGCGCTGCGCTGCTCGGGGGGCTCTTCTTCCTGCTCCACCCGGCGAGCGTGGAGGCGGTCGCGTGGATGTCACAGCTCAAGACGCAGCTGGCGCTATCGCTTGGGCTGGTCGCGTTGCGGCTGCGAACCCACCCGGCTGTCAGCACCAGCGCCTTCGCACTCGCATTGCTGGCCAAGGCGCAGGCCGCCGTGGTGCTTCCGATCGCGGTGGTCTGGGAGTGGTGCCAACCGAGTGAGCCATCGCAGAAGAAGCGCGCCATTTCTACCCTGATCGCCTGGAGTGCGATCTTCCTGGTGTTCGCCGGACTCGAAATGGCGGCCTTCCTGCAGGCTCATACCGGGGTTTCCCACTCCACCACCGAGGGCGGTGCTCCGCTCTGGAGTTCGCTTGCGATCGCGATGCGCTATCTCGCGATGGCCGCAACCTCGTACGGAACCTCGGCCTTCCACGAGCCGACACCGGTCACGACCCCCTGGAATCCGTGGGTATTGGGGGCGATCGCGGCGCTGTTGATATTAGGTACGCGAACGCTCTTCTGTCTTCGGGAGCGCCGGCTCGAATCTGTCTGGTGGCTCTGGGCCGCCCTCTCGTTCTTGCCGGTCTCGCAGATCTTCCCCTTCGTCTACCCGATGGGTGATCGCTACCTCTACATGATGCTCCCGGGCCTGATCGGCGGGACACTGTTGCTAGGCCAGAGCCAGACTGAGCGAATTCCCGCCCGCCACCGACACCCGGCAGCAATGGGGTTGGCCGCGTTGACGGTCGCCGTGGTGTTCGCGTTCGGAGGGATGAGCCACAAGCGAGCGGCCATCTGGACATCGGACCAGCGTCTGATCGCCGACTCGATCCTTCACTACCCGATGGGAAACAACGCCCAGTTCGCTCGAGCTCGGGAAGCGGTCCGGATGGGCGACGTCCCGGCCGCGGTCGAAGCTCTTCGGAACGCGAATTCGGATGGGCATCTCGACTTCGAGGAGGTCTACGCCGACCCGGTATTCGTGAGTATCCTGGGGGATCCACGATTGCAGACGTTTCTCGATCAGTTGGCACGTCAGCAGATCGAAGCGTTCCAGAGGTCCGACCGCATCACCGAAGGAGGGTTGATCCGATTGGGGCGCGCCCATCTGGTGCTGCGTCAGCCGGAGCAGGCGTTGGAGGCCGCGGCGCGGGCACAGAGGGAGGGCGGACGATACGTGGAAATGGCAAAGGACATCGAGCAACAGGCCCGGGCCCTGCAACGGAGCAGGCGCTAGCGCGGTTGCGAGCGCGTAAGAAGTAGAGAGAACAAGGCGATGGATCTCGACTCGAACAGCCTGGAGCGACTGGTTCCGGATCGAACGATGGGCGGAGACGTCACCGGACGGGAGACGTTGGAGCTCCATCTCGAGCGCTACCGGTTCGCCGCCCACCTGGCAGGACCGGGTCGATTGCTCGACATCGCGTGCGGCGCCGGATACGGAACACGACTGCTGGCAGATGCCTGCCCCGAGCGGGTGGAATCGATCGGAGTCGATCTCTCGGAGAAGGCCGTCGCCTACGCCTGCGAGCGCTACGGACGGGCGGGGGTCGAGTACCGGGCCTGTGATGCAACCCGATTCTCCGACCCGGAGGGGTTCGACACCATCGTCTCGTTGGAGACCATCGAGCACCTGCCCGACCCGACCGGGTTCGCCAGGCACCTGCTCAGCCTGCTGCGCCCGGGCGGACTGCTCGTCGCCTCTGTGCCGACCACGCCCTCTGTGGATGCCAACCCGCACCACCAGCACGACTTCACCGAGAAATCGTTCCGCTTGCTCTTCGAGCCCGCCGGCCTGCGGGAGGTCGCTCGACTCCCCCAGGTTCAACCCTTCGAACTCGGCGGCATCCTGCGGCGCAGCGAGGCGCGCCACTCCGAGATCCGCCCCCACCTTCTGGGCTACTACGCGGCCCACCCGGGGTCGGCGCTTCGAAGGCTCTACGCAACGCTCCGCTTCGGGCTCACCAACCGCTACCTCACGGTCGGCTGGAGAGCGCCGTGATCGTCATCATCCCCGCCTACAACGAAGAGACGCGCATTGGCCCGGTCATCGAGGCCATCCGCTCCACCGGGCTCGATCTGGAGATCGCTGTGATCGACGACGGCTCCCGCGACGCCACCGCCCTGGCGGTGACGCGATCGGGTGCGGTCGTGATCCGGCATCCCTTCAACATGGGATACGGTGCGGCGCTCCAGACCGGCTACAAGTACGCGTTGCGGCGAGGGGCCGATCTGCTGATCCAGATGGATGCCGACGGACAACACGACCCGGAACAGATTCCGAGGCTCACGGAGCCGATCCTTCGAGGGGAATGCGACCTGGTGATCGGGTCCCGCTTCCTGGTCCCGACGGGCTACGAAATGGGAGGGCTCCGAACGCTGGGACGACGGGTCTTCCGGGCGCTCGGACGGATCGCCGGAGTCGAAGTCACGGATCCGACCTCCGGCTATCAGGCCCTCAATCGGAAGGTGCTCGCCCTCTACGCCCGAGACGACTTCCCGCACGACTTCCCGGACATCGACGTGCTGCTGATGGCGGCGCGCAGCGGGCTTCGGATCCAGGAGGTTCCCTCCACGATGAACGAGAGCCCGCGCGCCTCGACGCTCCACGGCGGATGGCGAGCCTTCTACTACGTCTACAAGATGTTGCTCTCGATGTGGGCCCTGACGGCCCGACCGAAGGGAAAACGCTGATGGACCAAGAAACCCTGTTGGCGATGCGCGAAGTCTTCCTGGCCGCACCCGAGTCGGGACGTGCCCAGGTCTTCGCCTGGATCCTCAGCCTCAGCCTGCTGATCGTGGTGCTCTGGCTGGTTCGGAGGCGGACGCTCCGCGCGGAGTACACGCCGATCTGGATCGGTGTCTCGGTCGGGCTCTTCCTGGCAGTGGCCGACCTCGGCCTGCTGCGGAGCGCCGCCCATCTGCTGGGTGCCTGGACGATCAGCTCCACCATCTTCTTCCTCGGGCTTTGTTTCCTGCTCGCGATCTGCCTCAACTATGCGGTTCGCCTCTCCCAGGCGGGAGATCGCATCCGTGAGCTGGCCCAGGAGATCGCGCTGCTGCGCCAAAGAATGGATGCTCTGGCGTTGGGAGTAGAGGAGTCAGGAGCGGGTGACCGAGCGCAACCCTGACGAGGCGCCCGAACGAGATGTGACCTCGGCCCGACTACCAGGCCTT
>JAAELW010000141.1 GCA_024226235.1 bacterium | reverse complement strand
GATGCCTCTACAACGTCGCCACAAGCTGACGCCCCGGATCGGGCCTGATCGCTCCCGAATTCGGGCGCTTTGCCATCCCGCTACATGGCCGGACAGAGGAAAACCCCTCTTGATCTACCTATGCGCCGAGGAATCTCGGGCGAAAAGGAGTCGATCCCCCGGCTTGACGAGCCCTGCGATCAGGTCCCGGCCGAAACTTCGGCTTCGGGTGGGGTGGTACGGAGTTCCGGTCAGTCTGCTCGGTTCTGACGACTAGGCAGGGATTGGCCTAGAAAGGCAGCCCCGCAGAGTAGGATTCCCAGCAGGGTCGTGACCGCGGGCTCTGGCACGGTGATTCCTGCGGAACCGTAGGTCACGGCTAGCTGCTGCGCGGCCGGGGAGACGAAAGGGCCCACCGGGTTCGAGTTGCCGAGAACTTGGAGCCATGCGTGTCCCGGGGCAAGTACCTCGAAGGTTGCGGTTCCAATCGTGTGGCGACCAGCGATCCCCGCCAGAGATCCGAACCCAATGATCATGGGGGCCTGCCCGCCTAGGAAGCCTGGTCCAAATCGCAGGTTCGGATCATCCGGAAGCGCGGCGTCGAAATCGAAGGCGGTCCATCGCAGTGCGGCTGCGTAGTAGAGATCGACCCCGCCTCCCAACGTTGATTCTGTGAAGTCCAGAACAAGGTCAACGCTCACGATGCTTCCAACGGTCGAATGCGAGCTGTGCGGAATCACCTCAATGGTATTTGCAGTAGCCGTCGTGGATGCCAGCAGCGCAGCGATCGTGAACAGAAGGTAGTTCTTCATGATTCCTCTCGGCGCCTGCGAACGACGACGGCTACGAGAGCGAGCATCGCAGCCACCGTGTAGAACCGGTCCGTCTCGCCCATGAATCGTGCTGCTCCGTAGTAAGCGTAGGAGCCTGCGTACGGGTACGAGCCGGGGTCTCCGTAGGGAGAACAGATGGGTCCTTGGTCGCCGAACGGTGCATAGGGGCAAGGGAGCGGATAGGGCTGAACATCAGCGCTTGTATGATTCGCGAACGCGGAAGGCCCAGGTCGCTGGAAGAGCCAGCCGATGGCGTGGGTGAGGTCCAGTTGGTCGACGACTCCGTCGCCATTCAAGTCAGCGAGAGGATCTGGATTTCCGAGGGCAGCATTCAGCAGCGCAAGGTCCTCGAAGTTCACCGTCAGGTCGTTGTTCAGGTCGGCATCGCAATAGTTTCCAATGCCGTCGAGATCTGTGTCGCGTTGGGCTTGGTTTGCCGCGCCGAGGCAGTTGTCACATGTATCGCCGACGGTGTCGCCGTCAAGGTCGATCTGGCTGCCATTGATGTGTGAGGGACAGTTGTCGCAGACGTCGCCCACACCGTCCCGATCGAAGTCGTCCTGCGTGGTACTCGCCACCGTTCGGCAGTTGTCGCAGGTGTCGCCGAAGCCGTCGTCATCGGTATCTACCTGATCGGAGTTGGGCCGGTTTGGGCAGTTGTCACAGGCGTCGCCCACGCCGTCGCGGTCGCGATCGAGCTGGTTGGGATTCGCAACGAGAGGACACAAGTCACAGGCGTCGCCTAGGCCGTCCCCGTCGGTATCTGTTTGATCCGAATTGAAGACGCCCGGGCAGTTGTCGGCCAACTCACCAAGGCCGTCTCCGTCCCGGTCGAGATTCAGAGCGAAGATCCCATCTCCGCGGGATATCAAGAACGCTACTCCGTTCCTGATGTCGATATTGTGGAGGTCACGACGGATTGGGACCGAACCGGCTGGGAATGTGGGGCTCGTGGTTCCCAGATCTTTCAGTTGCGAGGGATTCGAAATGTCGACTCCCCGGATCAGGCCCGTCTGGGTTGTCACGTAGGCAACGCCAGCATCGGCATCGACTGCCCGGAGGGCTCCCGTGCCTTGGAGTGACACGCTGGAGAGTGCTTGTGGGGCCGCGGGATCCGATACATCGAATGTGTGGAGTTCGGACGATCCCAGAACGAGGGCAACATCTCCCACGACATGGAGGTCCCAGAGGCTGAAGAATTGTGCCAGGCCGGTGGCAGCGACGGATCCGAGGAGAGCAGGGCGGTCGGGATCCGCTACGTCAACGACCGCGAGTGACGGGAATAAACTCCCAACACCGCTGCTTACCGACATCGCTACGTAGACCAACGAGCCTCGAGCGAACAGTATTCCCTCCCCGCCCGTTGAGGACCCCGGCGGTGCGAGGTCGGGCACGTTGATCGTCCCCCGCTTCGTGGGAGCAGCTGGAACGGTGAGGTCGTACACCTCCAGAATATCGGGCAGGCCGTTCCATCGGTTGGCGGCGTAGAGGAAGTTGCCGTCTACGGAGAGACTGCTGAAGCCGAGGCCGGTCGGGTGCCCCGATGGCTGAGGGGCGCCGGGGGATGCCGGAATGGTGAGATCGGCTACGCCGAGTTCTCGCAGCTGAAACAAGGTTCCATAGACGTAGTTGCCGAATCCAGCCTGAGGAACGAACCGGATCGGGGAAACGAGCTCATCCAGCTGAACGATATTGCTCGGGTCGGAGGTGTCAAAAACCGCAAAGGAAATCGACCCGGGGGAGGTCGCCAGCGTGTTGCCCGCGAAAGCAAGGCCTTCGAAGCTGCAGCGTGCGACGGTGTCTGGGCACAACCAGGCGCCAGCCTGAAACGGTTGTACAGCCGTGGGAGCGCAACTCGGTGCCACAAGAGCTGGGCTGGACGCGAGCAGCAGCAATGCAAGGTAGCGGACACGGAGTTTCAGCGACGGCAAGCGCACGGGACCCTTCGGCCCCTTCCCAGCAGCTATGCTACCCGGTTCCCCATGCCGATGCCAAGAACCCACCATGACCGGCGGGCGTTGCTCGGTGTCTCCCAGCCACTGGCCGAATTCGGTGCACTTCTCTACCTGCTCTCGATCCCGTTCGCGAGGGTGGTTGGAGCTGGACCGAGTGGTATTCCGCTTGCGATGATGCTCGCCGGCCTCGCTGGAATCGCCGTCCGTGGCCGTAGAAGACCGATTGGGGGCGCATCCGGGGTCGTTCTCTTTTCCGGGACGTACGCCATTTCCGTACTCGCCTCCTCGAACGTGGCGTTGAGCACTTCCTACGCTTCCTACGTCCCCCTTGCCCTGCTCGTCTTTGTCGTGTTGCGATTGACCGGTCACCGACCCGGGGCGGCGGAGCGATTGCAGATCGTCCTCGGCCTCGTAGTGGCTGCCATTTCGATAGACACGCTGGTCCAGCAGGTGACGGGCACGAGCATCATTTCTGGCGAGGCACCATTTCGAGGACGCGCCCGAGGGCCAGCACCTCACCCGAACGACCTCTCTTTGGTGCCTGTTCTGCTCCCCCTCGTGGTTTTTCGCGCACTGCACTCAAGCCGCCGTTGGCAAGTGGCTGTCGTTGTGCTCCTTGTCGCCCTGGCGACTGTGGCTCTGATCTCTTCCCAGAGTCGGAACTCATGGCTGGGCCTCGTCGTGGGCCTCGGATGTGCGGCTCTATTCTCCGTGAGATGGAGGACCCTGGGAATCGGATTGCTCGGAATCCTGACCATTGGCGGCATGGCCTTCCTGCTCGATCTCGGTGATTTCGCATCCCGCTCACGCACCGTACTGCAACCAAAGACCTGGGAGCGGCTGGGCCTATGGATGGTGGCTATCGAGATGTGGAAGGAAGCCCCGCTCTTGGGCCAGGGTGCACACACCTTCGTCGATTTCTATCCAGGCTGGCTGGATCGCGTATCCCTGCCAGCCTGGTTTACGCCTGAACGGTATTCGATCCCCTGGGCTCACAACCTCTATCTCGAATCCCTTGCCGAACGCGGGTTGCTCGGCCTGTCTGGATTCGTGGCTCTTCTCGTGCAAACAGGGCGATCGTTGTTGAGGGACGTGCGGGAGCCTTCGACGCGGACGCGTGCGGCAGGGACTCTAGGAGGCCTCGCGGCCTTTCTGGCCATGGGTGTGTTCGACCTGACACTGATGAAGGATTGGGTCGTACTGGCCATGCTGCTGCTGGCAGCGGAGGCGGCCAACGGGGACGCCGACCCAAGCCGCCTACGGTCGCCGTAGCCACAGAAGCCCCAGGGATCGGTCGTCCCTTTGGCTTCTTGGACATCAAAGACCGCTCGTTCGGGCTATCCGCCGCGCCGTGACACCTTCGCGCAGACGCGGCCACTACCCAATGGAGGTGATGCGCCGTGCATACGATCGAGCGACGAATCCATGTCAAGACCGCGACCGTTCTCGCGATTGTTGCGGCCTGCATCGTCGCCTGCCCCGCAGTCGCACTGCGGGTCGAGGGAACGGCGCTTGGGACCGTCGGGTTGGGAGCGGAGACGCTAGGGCGCGGAAGCGACGTGTTCGGGCTCGACGGCGCGGGTCTCGAAGGGCAAGCGGTCCGGATCGACTTCGCGTACGACACGACTGCTGCGCCGACGCCCATGACCGTCGTTGACGGGGCTGGGAGTGTCCGCTCGACCTACGACACGTCCGATCCGAGCAATCTGTGGCTGTCCCTGTCGGTGACGGTCAACCATCGCACCCACGCACTGGTCGGCGAGACCCGGCACGCGGACATCATCGACGCCCTGCCGATCTTCGCCAGCGATACCGACCGCCTGCAGCTCGCCGTCGCGGGCACGTTCCGGTCCATCGATGGTCTGATCTTCCGGCGCCAGTTCCTCGACATGTTCCTCGATTTGCCCGCCGACACGCTGCCGGGCGGGTTCCTGCCCCAGGCCTTCGATTCCGACTCGGTGATTCCCTCCGGCGGGGGTGTCGTGTTCCACATCAACGAGATCGAGAGCGACAGCGGCGGTGCGCTGCTCGACGAGCGCTACGTCGGCTTCGAGATCGTCGTCACCGAGGCATCGGCATCACCGGTCGCGGAGCCCAACACCGGCGTGCTCGCCGTCACGGGACTCGTGCTTCTCAGCCGGTGGTCCCGGATGCGTTGCTCCGGTGGGAGGCCGAGCGTCCCGTCAGTGGCCCGTAGCCGATAACGCAGCCAAGTTGATCTTGTAGGCAGTCCGAGGTTGGCCGCTTACGCTCCAAGTCAGAAAGCACTGGGCCAATTTGGGCCGGATCGGGCCTGATCGCTCCCGAATTCGGGCGCTTTGCCATCCCTCTACATGCCCGGACAGAGGAAAACCCCTCTTGATTTACCTATGCGCTCACCCGCCACGACGATCCCCCAGCACTTCCATCAGGGTGGACGCAAATCGCGACGAGGTCGTCGGCGGCCACCCGATCGTGGCGTCGTCGTCCCCCGCGCGACCCGTTGGGGCTCGGCGCGGCCTCAGCCCCGGGGGCTCAGCTACTCCAGCGGGCGAGCCTCCTGCCAGTTCCCCCCCATGGCGTTCGGGTCGAAGGAAGGGTTGTCCGATCCGACGTAGTTGCCTTGGCCGTCGGTGGCCCAGCGATCGAATTGTCCGTCCTGTCGCATCTGGGTACCGGTGTTGGGATCATTGAAGCTGGTCGTCTCGCCGATCATGTCGATGAACTTGTCGTGGCCGCTGTAGCCGGAGCCGGACCCGGAGGAACCGCCGCTGTTGCGGAAGTTCTGCAGCCAGCGGTCGTTCTGGGCGTAGGCCGACTGGTAGCGGCCTTTCATCATCGCTTGGTGGCTCTCGAACTGGGCCTGGTTCTGGGCCATTCGTTTCTTGTGCGCCACCGTGTTGCGGGCCGTCACGGCGTCGATCACTCGGGAGCGGGCTTGGTCGTAGGCAGGGTTGGACTGGATGCCTTGATCGATCGCGTCGGACAACTTGACGAGCGTCTCGATCTGGTCGGGCGCGCTGATCAGCAGCACCACGTTCACCACGCCTCCGAAGTGCTGGCCCCGCTCCAGGAACAGGGTGTGGTCGACTTGCAGGCGACCTTCGACAGGGCGCCCCTGGGCGGTTCCGGTGAAGGAGAGATGCAGCGCTTGTTGCTTCGACCCCATCGATTGGGCCCGCTGCATCGCTCGCTGGAACCTCGGCTGGGCCATCACTCTCTGGTTCGGCACGAACTCGCCGTAGCGCAGGCCCTCGATCCCCTGGGCGCCGGCCATGGCCATCCGTTCGACCAGCGAATTGAAGTTGGATCCACCACTATGGATGTATTGCGCGCTCCCCAGACCGCGAATCAACATGCCGTCGGGGCTCTGGATGTCGATCAAGAAGCGATCGTAGGCAGCGGTGTTCATGTTCGTGGCGACGTCGTGGAAGAACCGCCACCCGGCGGGGAACGTGACCACCGCCATCGGCATGTTCAAGCCGCGATCGACCACCGTGACCCGCTGTCCGGCACTTGCGGTGCCGCCGGAGGGCACGTTGCGCGAGCTGCCCTGACCCTGCGAGTAGCCCTGCTCGCCGCCGTACTGCTGCTGGTACGCGTCCCCTTCCACGTAGGGGCCCTCATCCTCTGCCCCGCTGCAGCCAACCAGACTGATCATCAGCGACATCCAGAACACGATCGGGATCTTCACGGCGGCCTCCTGTCCCAGGAAGCCTAACCCGACCTGGGAGATGGAGGGAGGGTGGCCCGGGCGGGACGACGAAGCAGGCGATGGAGGTCGGGCTGCGTCTCGCGGTCTCCTGTCGCCCCCGAACAGCCCCGGGTTTGTTGCCCTGCGAGGTTCGGCGGCCGGTCGCGGCGGCTTTCGAGTATTCTCGGGGTCGCGGAGCCGCTTTCTTGGGAGGTGCTTCCCAATGGATTCCGGATGGAGGCAGTACAGTGGCAACCAGTCTGCTTCTCTCGGCCACCGTTCTGGGCATCGCGCTGTTCTGCGCCTGGGCGGTCAACCACTTCGGGCGCAAGGCGGGACAGAGCGAGGCGAAGCTCAGGGCGCTGGTCGCCATGTTCGTGTTGGGCGGAGCCAGCCTTTCCGTCTTCGCCTTCCTCGCGGACTTCGACGCTCGTAGGACCACCCTCTTCGAGGAACTCCTCGACGGCTCGGTGGGTTTGCACGGAGGCGCAATACTGGAGCGGCAGTTCGAGATCGAGCACGACAGCGTCCGACACAAGCTGATGGTGGTCCCCAGGCCGGCGCCCGGCGAGGATGCGAGTGGGCCTGTGGTGATCGGAATCGCGCTTCGCGATCCGTCGGGGCAACACGTCATCGAAGAGTCACGTCGCTTCGAAACCCGGACTGAAGGAACGGGCTCCTTCGTCTCGCAGCGGCGGGTCTGGAATTCGTCGTCCTGGACATTCTCCCCGGAAGCGACGGGAATCTGGGATCTCCGACTCTCGCTTGCGACCGAGGGTATTGCCACGGTCCATGTTCGAGTGGAGGACCCCGAGAAGCGCGACGGAGTCCGCGCGGCCGGATACTAGGTAGGGCTGCCCACCCCCGAGGCTCACTATTGTTGGCCCGGAGGGCCAACTCCCCCGGGCGGAGGAGGTGCCGGCCAGCCACCAGGCGGCGCCTGCGAACCCGACCCGCCGGGGCCTGCGCTCCCTCCGGACGGACCCTGGCGGACGGGCGCTCCGCCCACCCGCCGAAACGAGACCGGGTCGTCATCCTCGATCTCGAACCTCAAGCCTTCCGGAGAGGGACTTCCCCAGAAGCCGAACTCACCATCGACGGGATCGTTGACGAGTCCGACCAGCTTGCCGCCCTGGAGCACGCCAACGATCGGAATCCGGTTGCCTCCATAGGAGATCGTGCCGGACCAGCGCTCCTGGTCGTGCCGGGCCAACTCCAGGTCGTAGAGCACGCCCTCCGCGTTTGCCTGGAACCGGCCCGAGAACGGATCGCCGCCGCCACCTGCCGGTCCGTCGGTACGCAGCTGCCCGCCGCCGGGAGGGGGCGGAGCAGGCCAACCTCCAGGAGGAGTGCCGCCGGGGTTTCCGGCCTGGCCACCGGCCTGCGGCCTTTGGGCATAACCTTGCGGCGGTGCGCCGCTGGGCGGCCGCTGGGTCTGACCGAATCCCTGTGGCGCCGCCCCCTGCGGTCGCGGCGGGGCGCCGTACTCTGACGGCTCGCCTGACGGCGGCGCCTGGCGAACAGATTCGGGCTCATCGCTGCCGCACCCGACGAGTACCGCGGTTGATCCGGCTGCGAGTACGAGAGCGAGGAGCGAGGGAGCGAGGGTCAGAGGCCGCAGGAAACGATGCATGCTGGACTCCTTGGGCAGTGGGTCTCGAGGTCCATTGTCGCACACCTCGAATGGGCCTGAGTGAGATTGCGGACGCATCCGCTGCATAGCGCTCGCCGAAGACCGCCCGATCGGTCTCAAGCCCTACCGTTGGCGTGCGCTCGCGGGTGGGCTGCGTCAGCGCGGGAACATCTTGTCGATTGCTCGCACACACGCCTCGTGAACACCCGTGTCCAGCAGGCAACGAGAGCAACCTGTCCCTTGAACCGCCTCTGCCTATGCCGTTCGCTCCGCCAGCGACCCCGCTGTTGCGCCGTAAGTACCCGCCAATTGGTCGCTTTGAAGGCTAATGGGGCCTCAGCCGAGGACGCCGTCGCCTGGGATGATTTCGGCCACGCTGTTCTCGTTCGACCGGGGTCGCTGGCGGGGATTCAGACCGGTTTCGTCTGGGCTCTGGCGGAGGGAACGGCATAGGCAGAGAACCGCCTTGGCTCGGTGCGATCGACGGTATGATCCGGAGGATCGACCCCTCGCGCGGAAAGGAGGAGCCCCATGGCCGGATACATCGACAGTGAGGCCGAACTTCGGACGCCCGGATCGGGCCTGATCGCTCCCGAATTCGGGCGCTTTGCCATCCCTCTACATGCCCGGACAGAGGAAAACCCCTCTTGATTTACCGATGCGCGTGAAGCTGTTCCAAGTCGACGATGAGCTCGATTCGGAGACATGGGCGACTCTTCTAAGAACGTTCTTCCTTTGGAATCGTGACATCGAGCGGTTCGCCGCTGAACTTTCCGCCGGCTAACAAGCGATCGTAATCGAAGTCAAGCCACTAGGCTTGCCAGGCCACCCGATCACGGGCGATGGCGTTGAGTGCGACGAGGAGCTTCCGGGCGATGGTGACTAGGGCGAGCTTGCGCGGCTTGCCGGCCGGCCGCGACGAGTCGCCCGAAGGTCTCGGCCATCACCGGCTTCAGCCGAGCGGTGGTCATCGCGGCGACGTGCAGGACGATCAGAACCGACGCTCGCCAGCGCGGATGCGGCATGCCCGGCGAAAAGGAGCCGCAGGTCGGACCAAGGCTGGAAGGCGTGTGATGCGACCGCTGCCTTCAACCACTCGGCCACCTCTCCGGTGGAAGAGGCTGGCAAGGGGGGAAGAATCGGGAGGTTCGAGAACGTCCTGACGGCTCTCCGGGCGATCTCGGGCTCGAGGGAGCGTTGGCGTTGCTCCGGTGCCTCTCGCCTACTCGGCCCGAAGCGCCTCCACGGGCTCGAGACCCGCCGCGCGCCGGGCCGGGCTCACGCCCGAGAGCACCCCTGCGACCGCGCTCATTCCCATGGCTGCGAGCACGTACTCGACCGGCGCGTGAAGCGGGATGCCAGGAGCCAGCAAGCGCACGACGAACATCACGGCCAGGCCGATCACCAGTCCCGCCATGCCTCCGAGCGACGTGAGCAGCAGGGCCTCGGCGAGGAAGATGAAGAGCACCTGTTGCGCGGTCGCGCCGAGCGCGCGGAGGAGCCCGATCTCAGCCACGCGTTCACCCACCGAGATCCACATCATGGTGAAGATCCCGATCGCGCCGACGAGCAGCGAGATGCCTGCGATGACCGCGACCGAGAGGGTGATGACGTCCATCACCCGGCCGAAGACCTCCAGCATCTCGGTCTGGGTGGTGAGCGTGAAGTCCTCCTTGCCGCCGTGGCGCTCCATGAGCACCTTCCGAACCCGCTCGGCGACTCTGTCGGTCATTCCCTCGTGGGCGAACAGGACGTCGATCTCCTGGAGTTCGTCGAGGTTGAAGAGCCGCATGGCGGTCGCGGCCGGAATGTAGGCCGCATCGTCGATGTCGAAGCCGAGCATCCGGCCCTTCGGCGCCATGACGCCGATCACACGCAGGCGGGCGCCCGCCACGCGCACGAGCTGCCCGAGTGCATTCTCCTCGCCGAAGAGTTCGCGCTTGAGCTTGGGGCCGAGGACGGCGACGGAGCCTCCGCGGCGGGGATCGCCAGGAGGGAGGAAGCTGCCCTGTCCGATCTCGAATGAGAAGACCTCGGGCAGCGTCGATGTCGTCCCATAGATGAAGACGCTGCGGCCGCGCCCGCCCCCCTCGACGCGAGCCTGGCCCATGGCCATCGGCACCACCTCGGTCACATCGGGGAGCCGTGCGATCGCCTCCGAATCCTCGATCGTGAGCTTGCGGGTCGTGCCACCGAAGGCGCCCGGGATCCCCATTGTCTCGGTCTTGCCGGGGTTGATGGCGATGACGTTCGTACCGAACTGGGAGAACTGCGCGACGATGTAACGCCGTGCTCCCTCACCGAGAGAGGTGAGGAGCACCACCGCCGCCACGCCGATCGCGATGCCTAGCATCGAGAGCACCGACCGGGTGGGGTGGCCCCGCATGGCCCCGGTGCTGAGCCGGAGCAGATCGGCCGGGTCGAGCGTCGCCATGCCCCTCCTCCTGCTCAGCGGCCCTGAAGGGCCGACACCGGGTCGAGTCGGGCCGCTCGCCAGGCCGGGAGCACACCGAAGAGAGTCCCGGTCCCGAAGGATACGCCAATCACCGCGCCCACGGCCCAGGCCGGCGGACTGGCGGGGACCGCGGGATAGAGAGCGGTGCCGAGCTCGACGACCGCCCAACCGAGAGCAAGCCCGATGGCGCCGCCCGCGGTCGAGAGCAGCACGGCCTCGAGCAGGAAGATCAGCAGGATCTGGCGCCGGGTGGCGCCGAGGGCCTTGAGGAGCCCGACCTCGCTCGTCCGCTCCGATACCGAGACCAGCATCACGTTCATGATCCCGATCCCCGCGACCGTCAGGCTGATCGCGGCAATCCCGGCCACGACCAGGGTCAGCACCTGGAGGATCGACGAGAGGGAACTCAGGACCGCCTCCTGGGTGATGACGGTGACGTCCTCCTCGTCGTGGCGCTCGATCACCACGTCGATGACCCGGCGCTTCACGGCTTCCATGTCGGCCACGGAGTGCACTTCGAGTATTGCACGCGAGAGCGAGGTGCGGTTCGCCATGCGCAATCCCGTGGCGACCGGCACGAGGACGACCTCGTCCATGTTCAGTCCCATCTGCGTGCCCTGCCCGGCGAGGACGCCGAGCACCCTCATGCGCCAGCCCCCGACCCGGATCGGCTCGCCCACGGCATTGGCCTGGCCGAAGAGTTCGCGCGCTACCTTGCGGCCGATCACGACCACGGGCGCCCCGCGCTCCCAGTCCCCGGCCGGCAGGAAGCGGCCGGCGAGCATGCGCAGATCCCGGACGCGGCGGAAATCGGGTGTCGTGCCGATGACCATCACCTGGCGGCCGCGCTCGAGGTGGGCCACATCTGCGGTCGACAGGGCGATCGGGACAGCGCGGAGCACCTGGGGGATGTGCCTCTGAACCGCCTTGACGTCTTCGAGGGTGAGATCGTTAGGTGCCCCCATCACACCCGGGAAGCCGCCCGTGGTCTCGTTCTTGCCGGGCATGACGATCAGCAGGCTGCTGCCGAGGCTGGCGAACTGGTCGGTCACGTAGCGGCGGGCGCCCTCGCCGAGCGCAGTGAGTGAGACGACTGCAACGACGCCGATCACGACGCCGATCAGCGAGAGGAGGGTGCGCCGCCGGTGCTGAACGAGCGCCGTGGCGGCGAAGCGAAGAATGTCGACGGTCTTCACGGGGCCGGGACATCTTCGGCAAAGAGCGTGGCAAGATCGCTCACGGATCGCCCCTCCACGCGGCGAACGATCTGCCCGTCCCGCAGGACCACCACCCGATCGGCTCGTCGGGCCACGCTGGGGTCATGGGTGACGACGAGGAGCGTCTTCCCGTTGGCGTTGAGCTGAGAGAGCATTTCGAGCACCTGGTGGCCGGAGCGGGAGTCGAGGTTGCCGGTGGGCTCGTCGGCGAGCAGCAGACCGGGGCCCATGATGGTCGCCCGGGCGATCGCGACGCGCTGCTTCTGACCGCCCGAGAGTTCGCTCGGTCGATGCCCCGCCCACGGCATGAGCCCGACTGCATCGAGGGCCTCCTCTCCCCGCTTGCGTCGCTCCGCGGGCGGCATGCCGGCGAAGATCAGCGGCAGTTCGACGTTGTCGAGGGCGGAGAGACGGGGCACCAGGTGGAACGACTGGAAGATGAAGCCGATCCGATGCAGTCGCACCTCGGCGAGTTCGTCCGGGTCGAGGCTCGCCACCTCGCGTCCATCGAGCCGATAGCGCCCCCGGGTCGGTCGGTCGAGACAGCCGATGATGTTGAGGAGCGTGCTCTTGCCGGAGCCTGACGGGCCCATGATGGCGACGTGCTCTCCGTCCCGGATCTCCTCGGTCACCTCGCGCAGGGCGTGCAGCTCCTCGTCGCCCATCCGGTAGGTGCGCCAGACGTCCTCCAGGTGGATCATGGGCCGTTGCCCGTATCCTCGGGCGCCACCACGGCGCTGGCGCCGGCCTGGACCTCGACCCGGTCGAGGGAGACGACGATCTGCTGGCCTTCGGAGAGTCCCCCCTCCACCTCCGCGAATCGCCAGTTGCGTAGACCCATCTCTACCTGCAGCTCCCTCAGCACGCCGTCGTCCAGGACGAGTACCCGCTCGCCTTCAAGCAATGCCGATGTCGGGATGCGCAGCACGTCTGTGCGCGTCTCGAGCACCACTTCGACGTCTGCGCTGGTGCCCGGCAGCAGTTTGGCTCCCTCGGCCGGGTCATCGAGCTCGACCTCGATCTCGACGGTGCGATTCTGGGCCTCGATGTCGACCACGTAGGGCGCCACGCGCACCACATGGGCTCTGAAGCTCTCGCCTGGTCGCGAGTCCACGGTGAGCTTGGCGGCCTGGCCCTCATGGATGGAAGCCGAGTCGACCTCGTCCATCGGTGCGCTCACATACAGGGAAACCGGATCGATCAGGTCCACCACTGCGGGCGACGTGAGGAGCGGAGGAGAAGGTGTCACCCACTCGCCTACTTCGGTGCTCACCTCGGCCACGATGCCGTCGAAGGGCGCGACGATCACGGTCTTGGCGAGCTCCGCCTCGGCCGCACGCACCTGGGCACGAGCGCTCGCAAGCTCCTTCCGTGCGGCGTCGCAGCCCACCCGGGCCGCGTCGTAGCCGTACTGGAGCTGGTCGAGTACGTCGTCCGCAACGATGCCCTGCTCGGCGAGCTTCTTCATTCGCCCGAGCTCGCGGCCCGCCCGATCCCGACGCAGGCACGCTTCGGCCAGCCTGGACTTGGCGACCTCGGCGCCGCGCTGGGCGAGATCGAGCTGCGCGACCATGCTCGAATCGTTGAGCCGCACCAGTATGTCGCCGGTGCTGACGCGCTCGCCTTCGCGGTGGGCGATCTCGGTAACGCGCCCGCCGGTCTCCGCCGTGATCCTCGAGCGTCGGCGCGCCTTCACCGTACCCGCCTTGGAGTTGGTCACAATGGAGTCGACGACGCCGCGCCCGACGCTGGCCACCCGCACCTCGACCGGGTCCGGCGCCAGGACGGTGAAGCGAAGCGCGGCGCCCGCCGCGACGAGGAGCAGCAGGACGCCAACCCGGACACTCCACCTGCGGCCCGCGGTCGGGATTGCCTCCGTCATGCGCGCAGGCTAGCCACGATCCGGCTGCCGAACGCGCGAGCCGCAGGTTCGAAGCCTGATGCGCTCTCTCTGTCGGTGGTGGATCGACTTCTCTGGCAACGTCGATCGCGTCCGCTTCGGCCCATTCTG
>JAAELW010000140.1 GCA_024226235.1 bacterium | reverse complement strand
TCGTCCGCGGTGCGACCGGCACCAAGCATCCCTGCGGTCATGGCCACGATCTCGGCCTCGAACTTCATTCCTGATGGCCACACATCGACGTGGAGCGGGTTCGACTGGGAATGCAGCGAGTAGACCTGGTTGAGGAACTCGATGTGGTCCTCGTCGCCGTGATAGACGGCACCTGAGGCGCGTCCTTCGCTCCAATCCTCCCGCTCGTTGTCGGCGAGGGCGGCCAGCGTGCGCAAGATCTCGTCGTGGATCATGGGCTCCGCCGGGATGCGATCAAAGACGGGATGGTCGCCCTGCGGCGGTTCGAGAGGCGCGTCGCCCAGCATCTCTTCATACTCCGCTTCGAGCATGCGCCGGACCTTCGGGATCTTGCGGGCTCCACCGAAGAGGGCGTTTGTGATCCGTGGCGGCAGTTTCCTGAGGAAGCGATCGGATAGAGCTGTCAGGTTCATCGATTCAGCTTGCGGTAGATGCGCCGGTTGGCCTTGTGGATCCGTCGGTATGCATCGTAGAGGCGGTCATATGTGGCTCGGTTGCCCGGGTCGGGCTGGCGGGTGGCGGCCATCGGTACGCAGCCGGGAATGTCATCCCAGGAGATGTTGGCTAGTGCAGCGTGGGCGAGCAGGCCAGCGCCCCGGACGTTGACCATGATCGGGTCTTC